>JBGVEY010000013.1:0-64270 GCA_045120635.1 Candidatus Cryptobacteroides sp. | reverse complement strand
CAGGATCAAAACTGAAATCCGTACTATACACCTTCTTTCTCTCATCTACAGTTATATAGATAGGCGGCCCATACACACATTCCTTAACCTTGAAATGCTTGAACGGATTAGTTCTGGACAGTTCCTGATCTTCCGCCCATTTAAATAGAGTACGCAACTTTGTGAAGACATCATTAATCGTATTCTGCCCACGCTGCTTCGGAGTGCGAGACTCCGGGTAAGCATCATAAATAGGCTTATATTCAGACTTTGGCTTCCACTTGTGCGTTGCCTTATCCTCTACAAAGAAAGTATATTCTCGGCGCAGGAAATCATCAAATTCGTGCAATACGTCGGGAGTCATAGAGTCGAATGTCACTCGGAAATTCTTACTGCCGAAAAGGCGCTTGAAGACCTCGAATCTCTGCAGAGCACGATAGATGACTCTATAGTTTCTGATACGTACATCTGACAACTTATGAACACTCAAAAAGTGATCATATGCTTTAAAGAACTCGCCACCATCATCAAGAGTTCTCTCTTCAGGACAGACAAGCTTGTTCATCTCAGCCTTGAGCCAATCAGAAGTCAGAGCAGACTTGTCTGGAGCCGCATTGTACAGATCGACAATCTGCGACTTACGCAGAGCAACCATCTTGTTGAACTCAGCCTTTTCTGTAGGATGAACCAGAGCCTTTGCCTTAATCTCCTCCTTCTTCGGATTCCAATGGTCCGGATTGACGGTCAGATCGCTCACGTAAAGCAGCTGCACTGCCCTACCGTCTCTCAATCTGAAACGTACGTTCACCTTGTCTTTTTTCTTTGTCGAAACTCTTATAAAAGCCGTTACTGTTGCCATACCCTGTCCGTTTTTAATACTGGGTACAAATATAGTATCGGTGGTGCAAATTTGCAATTTTTTGCACCACATCGGCGAAAATCAGAGAAATCGTAAAAAATATAAATTCAAATTTAGTTTTTGTATCTTATTGGTTTGTAATTCTTTATAAAATTTCATTTGATTTCACAAATTTGCCGCGAAACCCATTTGGCGACCCCTGCTCCGGGTACACGCAAAAGGACTTAGCAGACGCTAAGTCCTTTTTTCGTGTACCAACTTCTTGACCCCAGTCAGCTGCGCTGACAGCCCCTACTAGGGGCATGCCGACCATTCTAAACTTCCAAGAAAACAGCCCTTTTTCTGGAAGTTGACATCATTTTGGACTTAACTTCCAAGAATAGCCCCTTTTTTCTGGAAATTGAATGGAGCACAAAGCAGGCGGATCAACCCCTTGGCTAAGTTACATCCCGCAGAAAGTCTCGCTGATGCGGATGACGCGGCGCTAATGCGCCTTCTTGATTGATTCTTTCGGTCAGATTATATATCTTTTTTATACCGATAAGTCGGAATTTGTGCGTCACGCCAATGTCTGTTTTTGCATCGATAAGGAAGTATCATGTTTATACGTGCGTTATATATTAAACTCAAGTATATGAAACTTTTTTCAGATAATCTTATTTACATTTTCAATTATGACCGTAGGTCCTGTGAGGAGGCTCCAGTAGACCCTATGTGGTATGTTTGAGATTAAATAGATATTATAATGCCATGAAGACTTTTTTATATTGTTTCCTATTTCTAGGATTGTTTGCTTCTTGCAAGGGGATTGATCCAATTGGTGATGCCGGGATTCTTCCGGTGACTGCTCCTGAAGATGTCGAGTCTTTCTTCGAATCCCACCTGCCTCCGTCAGACTACTCATATTCTAATACAAGCTTCAATTTTGGCGAAGAAACTGAATGTTTCGTAATCAATGATGTGGATGATTTCAAAGCGGTCGCTCCGGAATCGGTCACGCTGCCGGAAATTGATTTCGACAAGTACACTCTGATTATCGGGCAAGTGGTCATGGGAAGTCCCGGATATCGTTTTGTGAGTCAGTCAATACATACGGACACACTTAAGGTAGTATACAAAAACCTTGGTGGAGCTTCTCCTACCATAATGACATCTTACTATTTCTGGGGGCTTTACGACAAGCTTCCGAAAGCTGTTGTTAATATAGATATTTGTATAAAGTAAAAATCTGAAATTATACCACAGATAGATTCCAATTTAACTAAACGAATTGATATCTCCTACTGATGACTAACAAGCAGTATCCCTCATTTTCACTCAAAGAATTAGCGTTGGTCACTTCTGGTCACCGCAACACACTACAACTGAGGGTATTTTTTGCAAATTGTTCATAAATACCAGACCTTCAATTAGTTGCAAGTATTGAGTATCATTCGATTCAAAACCCCTCATTATTACGCAATTAGCCCAATTTGGACCTCAATATACAACAATAACAAGATTTCGGCTCCGGGTACCAACCAAAATGCAAGTGCTTGATTTTCGAACACTTGCATTTTTCTTTTTCCCTTTTGCACCACGCTTGCACCACCGAATGGGCCCATTTATGCCGAAGGATATAATTCCTACGCCTCCGCTTCGGTGGAGGCTTTTGTTTAATTATAACATCCATCAAGGGTAGTAGTAGACGATCCATCAATCAGACTAATCATTGCTGCTTTATTTGGTTCCATACTTCACAACCAAGCTGGAAGCCACTGGCATACTTTTAGGTATCGGCGTTTTCATCTAATTTTTCACAACATGAAAACGAACGACAAGAAACATCTCACCTCGGAGAACGGGCGCCCTATCGCGGACAATCAGAACACTCAGACTGCTGGGCATCGCGGGCCTGTTACATTGCAGGACACATGGCTTCTCGAAAAGATGGCCCATTTCGACAGAGAGGTCATCCCCGAAAGACGAATGCATGCAAAGGGTGCGGGTGCCTACGGCACATTCACAGTCACTCATGACATCACTAAGTATACCCGTGCCTCTATATTTTCCGAAGTGGGAAAACAGACGCCGTGCTTCGTGCGTTTTTCCACTGTGGCAGGAGAGCGTGGAGCTGCAGATGCAGAGCGTGACATCAGAGGATTCGCCATGAAGTTCTACACCGACACCGGCAACTGGGACCTTGTAGGCAACAACACGCCGGTATTCTTCCTTCGTGATCCGCTGAAGTTTCCCGACCTGAACCATGCCATCAAGCGCGACCCACGTTCAGGCATGCGCTCAGCCAATTCCAACTGGGACTTCTGGACCCTCCTTCCCGAAGCGCTGCATCAGGTGACGATCACCATGTCACCACGCGGTATACCGGCATCCTTCCGTCACATGCACGGATTCGGAAGTCACACTTACAGTTTTTATGATACAGATAACCGTCGTACATGGGTAAAGTTCCACCTGAGGACACTCCAGGGCATAAAGAACATGACGGATGCTGATGCTGAAGCCGTCATCGCAAAAGACAGGGAGTCACATCAGCGCGACCTGTTTGAGGCCATCGAAAGAGGGGATTATCCACGCTGGCTTATGCAGGTGCAGCTAATGACTGAGGAGCAGGCAAGGCACTATGAGATTAATCCGTTCGACCTAACCAAGGTCTGGTATCACGGAGACTTCCCTCTTCACGATGTAGGCATACTGGAACTGAACCGTAATCCGGAGAACTTCTTTGCGGAAGTAGAGCAGGCAGCGTTCAATCCGGCAAACATCATCGAGGGCATAGGTTTCTCCCCTGACAAGATGCTTCAGGGACGTCTATTCTCATATGGTGATGCACAGCGTTATCGCCTCGGCGTGAATTACAACGAGATTCCTGTAAATCGTCCGAAATGTCCTTTCCATTCGTTCCACCGTGACGGTCAGATGCGCACTGACGGAAATATGGGAGCCGCAACTTCATATGAACCTAACAGCTATGGAGAATGGAGAGAAAAGCCTTCAGCAAAGGAACCGCCGTTAGCTGCCATGGGAGATGTATTCAGCTATAATGAACGGGAATACGACAACGACTACTACACTCAGCCGGGAAAACTTTGGTGTCTGATGTCAGCAGAAGATCAGAAAGCGACCTGCGAAAACACTGCCCGTGCGATGGCGGATTCAGAGACATTCATCAAACAGAGGCATATCCGCAACTGTTTCAGAGCCTACCCGACATATGGTAAAGGTGTAGCAGAAGCATTAGGGTTATCGTTGGAAGAAGCCCTCATTGCTGAAGACCCGGAACATCCCGAATGGGATGACAGATAATTGAATCCGAAGATCAGAATGTGAACAACCCATCATCAACTTAATATCAATGTATAAGCAGTATGTCGGAATTTCCGGCATACCGCTTATATTCTTACAGAATTCCAACCGAATCACCAGAAACAGCCTCTCAGACACTGTATCATACCAGACTGACAAATCAAGAGCGTCTGCATTAATGTTCTGCCGGCTCATGCCCCTCACCAAGCAAGGTGATGAGTTCGTTCATGCGGTTGCCTAAGGTGGCCGTGATGAGACGGAGGCGGGTTGCGTGACGGTTGATCAAGTCAGGGTCAGTACCAGGGCATTTGCCTCAAAATAAAATATGCTTCAGGAACATTATGTTTACAAAGCATAATAATATCGAGAATTTCCAGCACAATATTGGAATTATGCTCTAAAAACATTATGTTTGCAGAGCATAATAATTTTTTAAGCTATGAGATTTGTTGATAGGATACAGGAAAAAGAACGCCTGACAAAGATTCTGAACATGGATAGACCAACCTTTACAGCCATATATGGCAGAAGAAGATTGGGTAAATCAACTTTGATTACAAGAGTAATCACTGATAATGACATCTATTATCTTGCTGACGAATCCGAATCTTCAGCTCAGCGCATATTATTGTCAAAGGTCATCGCTCAGAAATTTGCAGGATTTGACAAAGTGACATATCCGGATTGGGAAACTCTGTTAAGGAGCATCAATTATAGAACCGACGATAAATTCACATTGGTCTTGGACGAGCTGCCATACATGGTAAAACAATCTCCGGAATTACCGTCAGTTCTCCAGAAACTTCTTGATGAGAAGCAACTGAAATACAATCTTGTAGTCTGTGGTTCATCTCAGAATATGATGTATGGATTAATCCTGGACGAAAGTTCTCCTTTATATGGCAGAGCAGACGTAGTCATGAAGTTTACTCCGATAAAGTTGCCTTATCTTCAGGAAGCTCTCAATCTTACTCCAGAACAGGCAATTGAAGAATACTCCGTATGGGGAGGCGTGCCGAGATATTGGGAACTTAGAGAAAACCACAACTCATTTGATGAAGCCATATGGACAGAGGTTCTTTCTGTCAATGGAACTCTATATGATGAGCCGGTAAAGTTATTCAAAGACGACGTTCAGGACATTGTTAAGACCGCTACAATCATGTCATTTGTAGGAGTTGGAGCCAACAGGATGTCTGAAATCGCTTCAAGAAGCAATGAGCCTGCTACTAACCTGTCTCGTCCGATTAAGAAACTCATTGACCTCGGATTCCTTGGTAAGGATATACCATTTGATGCCGATGAAGAAAAAAGCAAAAAGACTCTTTATAAAATTGCGGATCCATTTGTTGATTTTCATTATAGGTTTGTCGTTCCTATGCGCTCATTTATAGAGTTGGGCAGAAAGGCGCCCATTGAAATGGAACTTCAGCAGCATATTGGCGAACACACCAGCAAGTGGTGGGAAATAATTTGTCGTGATGCAGTAACAGGTAATATGATTGACGGAACACTATATGGGGTTGCCAAAAGATGGTGGGGAACTGTTCTGGATAAGGAGAAAAAACCTCACCAGATAGAATTGGATGTAGTTGCCGAGTCTCTAGACAAGAAGAAAATTCTCATAGGTGAATGCAAGTGGACATCTGGTGAAAATGCAGCTGTACTTGAAAATGAACTCAGGTGGAAAGCATCTATGCTGCCATTTGCAAAGGGCAAAGAGGTTGTGCCAGTAATTTTTGCAAAAAACGCAACTAATCAAACTGATACAGCTATTGTCATCACTCCAGAAGGTATTATGGATTTAATGAAATAGATTCCCGTAAACAGCAAATTCATATTTACCCGACTCCTACTCCGGGTACAAGGACTCAGTTTTGCTGAGTCCTTTTTGTTTTATAGAAGTGGGCAACCCGATCCAACTGATTTTTATCAACCTGTTTTCAGCTATCCGAGATTTTCGAACAGTTCAGATTCTATCCTTGCCTCCTTTTTTACACCTTTCGGTATAGGATAAAGAGCATTAATCTCTGCCTCCAGTCGAGCTTGACGTTCCATCAGCTCTCTAGTCTTCCTTTGAGTCTCCAACCTGTCACTTGCATGAAGCGTCTTACGCTCAAGTAATGCAGCACCGGCCTCACGAATTTCTTCAACCAATTTATCGATCCTGGAATCAGCAGAAGACGCACCCCTAAGTTCGCACTCCCATATAGTTATGACATGCCAACCCAATGCCAGCAGATGGGCTTCTGTCACTTCATCCCTATGGCGATTCCTGGCGATCTTAGCTCCCCAGAACTCTATGTTAGATTTTGGACTAGTCGCATAACGACAGCCCTTGTGTCCATGCCAGAAGCACCCGTTGACCATTATTGCCACACCATACTTCGGGAGAACAATATCCGGACTTCCGGGCAATTTCTTATTATGCAGGCGGAAGCGAAACCCACGTGCATGCAGCCCCTTCCTGACCAGAATTTCCGGCCTGGTGTTCTTGCCACGAATACGGGACATACAATACCTTCTTTGAGTGGATGAGAGTTTATCTGCCATGTCATACAAATATAATCAGAATTCATTGAATATGACATAATGGATTAATTACCAGTCCACAAAACAGGTCTTTACGTGGACATATCAAGACCATGTTCCAAATTAATCATCACACCGTAGCCCGCACAGTTTTATTCCTTAAAGTTATACATCAAACCACAATAAGGCTATCTTCGATGGAGGCTTTTTGTTGATATTCAGTCCAATCCTTCCAGCCTAGACCGGCTGCACAAATAAAGAGAAGCACCCGGAATGCCAGGTGCTTCTCGACGATCTAGTGAAATTATCACACTCTCTACAATTCTGTTTTCCAGAGTCCATGCAGGTTGCAGTACTCGTACACCGCCACCGGCTTCTCGTCACCAAGTGCGATCACTGCCGCCGGCTTATCCTTGAGATCCACACGGATACCGCCGTTCTCGGTTTCCACATAGATGAACGAGATATGGTGCTCCTCAAGCATCGGATGAGCCACACTTCCGACTTCTACCTTGATGGTCTTCTCATCGATCCAGGTCACTACCGGAAGGTGTTTCTCTACGCTTGCCTCTACTGTTCCGGGGATGAGTTCTGTCATTCTCTCACCACAGCATACTACAGGGACCTTCTTGTCTACAACTTTCTGTATAACATTTCCGCAATGATTGCATCTATAAAATCTTGTTGCCATATCTACTCGTATTTAAGGGTTCTTATTTTTAATGTTTCTAATCTGATGCAAATGTAGGAATAAAATCCGAAACTCCAAACTAATTTTGAATTATTTTAAATTAAAAATACAGATCGGTAAACGGATACAGATTTTCTCCAACCTTCTTGCGAATTCCGATAAAAAGGGCGAAATTTAACAAATTGTTTTCCGTACAACCAATTTAGAGATATAACACTATGGCAATCAACAGAAGAAACTTCCTCAAGACCTCTGCAATGGGTCTTGCCGGTACACTCCTGCTCAGCAGCTGCACCAATGAAGGCAAGGGAACAAAGAAAAGACTTAAAACCAATCCTTTCGGTGAGATCATCAACGTCGGCGCAATCGGACTTGGCCGCCAGTGCCTTTCTGTATCGAAGGGCTTCGCAAAGATTCCCAATGTACGCATCGTAGGCTGTGCTGATGTATACAAGGACAAGTGCACCCGCTACGCGAACATGATCAATGAAATTTACGACAAGCAGGGCATCACATCTGACGTGACAATCTATGATTCATACGAGTCGCTTCTTGCAAATCCTGACATTCATGCGGTCATCATCGCTACTCCTGACCACTGGCATGCTGCTATCGCTATCGCAGCATTGAAGGCAGGCAAGGACGTATATCTTGAAAAGCCGATGACATTCACCATCTATGAAGGTCAGCAACTTGTGAAGGCGGTGCGTGAGAACGGCAGAATTCTTCAGGTAGGCTGCCAGCAGAGATCTGACGCTGCTTTCCAGCACGCTGTGAAGATGGTACAGGAAGGCAAACTCGGCAAGATCCAGAGAATCAAGGCTAAGTTCGGAGCACCTCCGACACCATACGATCTTCCAAGAACCAAACTTCCAGAAGGTCTTGATTGGGACAAATGGCTCGGACCGCTTCCGCTTTATGTTCATTACAACGACGACATGAACCCACCTATCTCCCTCAACCCTGTGAAGAAGGAGCATTGCTGGGGCGCATGGCGCTGGTACCGTGAGACAGGTGGAGGATTTACAACTGACTGGGGTGCACATATGATCGATATCGCTCAGTGGGCAATCGGAATGGACGGCAGAGGTCCTATCGAGGTTATTCCTGCAGGAGTTGACGGCGCAGAGTATCTCACATGGGTATACGACAACGGAGTTGTGATGACTGAGGAACCGCTTCCAGTATCACAGGAGAACGGTGTACGTTTCGAGGGCGAACTCGGATGGATCGAGGTAACAAGAAGCCAGTACCATACTTCCAACCCTGACCTCATGTTCGTACGCGAAGCCAAGAACAGCGCATACGAAGAGGCACCGGCTCACTACCAGGCATTCATCGACAGCATGATCTCACGCGAAGACCCTAACGCACCGGTTGAGGTAGGCCACAGCACATGTACAGCATGTACTCTCGGCAACATCGCTCACGAGGTTAAGCACGCCATCAAGTGGGATCCTGACAAGCAGGTATTCATCGACGATGACGAACTCATGAACCACCGTCTGGTTAAATACGCGTACAGAGAGGGTTACTCACTCGAATAATCCACTCTGGAATTCAAGATAAAAACCGGCTGAAGGGTTTGTGCCTTTCAGCCGGTTTTGCGTTCACCATAACCACTACCCCATACTTCGCCAACACAATATCCGGTCTCCCCGGCAATCTCCGGCTTGGTATTCTTCCCTCGAATACGGGACATGCAGCGACTGCGTTGGTCTGGGGTAAAATGGTCCATTACTATAAGCCAAAGCCTTTCTTATAATAAGACTGCGAAGTATAAAGTGCAGCAGCAGGATTGTGACCTGTGACACGGGTCCACTTACAATAGCCTTCATATTCAACCTCAGCACTCGCCACCATGATTTCATGATTACGGTCCTCCTCATATCTCACAGCAGCCCACTGCGCATCCTCCTCCGAAAGATTCGTAGTGAGACAGAAATCCGGATAAGTCCTGTCCTTGAATTTACAGTTCTGCGTTCCGCAATCGACGCAGCTTAGGGTGTTTTTGGTCATGATCGTCAATTTACTACAAGTAAACAAACCTAGTCCCCTACTCAATCAACTTCCTAAATCTCTTGTTCGACTCTGTGTGCCACTGGACCTGATATGTTGTGCCGTCACAGGTGTCGATCATGATGAAGTTGTATGAATTGTTTGTCGGATACAATTCAAAACGGCCGTTGAATGCGGAGTCTTCAGGACGGAGTGGTGAGGTGTCGTCGACTGAGAGGACCTTGCGTGAGGATTTGTCTCCCATACCGATTCGGACCATCCAGACACGTCCTGTTGCGGTGTCCAATTTCAGCGAGATGTATTCGTGGGAGGTCTTGTACATTTTGTAGCGTGGCGTAGTCGATGCCAGCTGATTGTAGATGGCGTCCAAGTATTCCTTCGACGAAGGTGCATCCACGACTGATCTGAGGATATCTTTCAACAATGTGCCGTCAGGCAAGTTGGTTTGCGCCTTTGCTCCGAACACAGAGCAGCACAGGCATACAAATAGGATGGTGAGAAGTCTTTTCATGATGTTATTCCGGCTTATGACGCTAAGTTACTAATTATCCTAGAACTTGGGTATATTTTGAGGATTTATGTATCTTTGAGGTAATAAGTCACACAACAATCATATGAACAGAAGAGATATGCTGAAAGTTTCTGCGACTGCGATAGCGGGAGCGACTGTATTAGGACAGGATGTTTTTGCGAAATCTCAGTCGGGAGATGAAGCACGACCTCGTAAGGTGTTGGTCATGGGAGGACATCCTGATGATCCGGAGACGTGTTGCGGAGGAACGATGTTGGTCCTCAAGAATGCCGGGTTTGATGTGACTGCAGTATATCTGACAAGGGGTGAATCCGGGATCAAAGGAAAGTCGCATGACGAGGCTGCTGCGATCAGGGTGGAAGAGGCGCAGAATGCATGCAAGGTACTGGGTATCCCTAATATCTTCCTGAATCAGATAGACGGACATACGGAACTGAACGACGAGGAGTATCAGAAGATGCGCGAATTCCTTGAGCAGGAGAAGCCGGACATTGTCTTCACTCACTGGCCGCTGGATCTTCATAAGGACCACAGAGCATGTACATGCCTGGTGCTGGAAGCATGGAAGAGAGGTGGTTATAAATTCGAATTGTATTTCTACGAGGCGGAAAGCGGTACGCAGAGTCAGCTGTTCATTCCGACAGACTATGTAGATATCACCGAGGTTGCGGACAAGAAAATGGAAGCCTGCAACTGCCATGCGAGCCAGGGAATGGACAAAGTTTTCGGCGTATGGCACTCGACTATGGAACTGTTCCGAGGCATAGAGTTCCGCTGCAAGCGAGCAGAAGCATTTGTGCATCTGCGCAGGACCGGCAACGACTTCATTCCTTCACTATAGTCGGCATGACATAATGTTTATTATCACGTGTATGGATTATCACTCCTTCCCGGCCTCTTCCATGTTGCTGCAAAGCTTTGCGAGCGTTTCGAGGAATGTATGGAGTTCATCCTCTCCGATGCCCGCAAGCATCTTGTCAAGGATGAAGATACCAGTTGACTTTGCATTGTCCTTGAGGCCCAATGCAAGATCGGTCAGTATGATGGTGTTGGATCTTCTGTCATGGGGATTCTGCTGACGTATCACGAAGCCTTTGCGTTCGGCGGCGTCAACGAGTTTTGTGACAGAGTTCTTGTCCTTCTGAAGCTGGTCGGCGAGCTCCTGCTGAGAGAGAGGGCCCTGGTTCCAGAGAAGGTCGATGAGTAGAAACTGTTCCGGAGTAAGATCTACTTCGTGATGTTTCAGCATAGCGGCTGTGTACTGCTTGAGCTTACAACCAGCAAGGTTAAGTTCAACGGCTATTCGCTTAGATAGTAACATAGTTTTACTGTCATATTTGCGTACAAATTTACAAAAAGAAACAAAACACAATCACTATTTCCTTAAAAAGTTCAAACACATTATGTACTTTTGCGATATGAAGAAGATTGCAATGATACTGGCTGTGCTTGCGGGCATGGCGACTGCGACAGGGCAGGAAAGGAAGTGGGCCGTTGTGGAACTCTCAAGCATATATATGAGAATCGCTCCGGACTATGAGTCGGCGCTTGAGACTCAGGAACTTATGGGTACTGTGGTCGAGGTGGTCGGCGAGAAGAGTTATTGGAGGGAGATTGTTTCACCGCAGCCATACAAGGCATGGTGCACCGAAAAAGGCATTGTGATGATGTCTGAGGCCGAATTGGAGGCTTATAAGGCTGCACCGAAATGCATTTTCACAGAACTTTACGGACATGTATATGAGCAGCCGTCAGTGAAAGCGGCGACGGTGTGCGATTTGGTCGGCGGTGATGTTATGAGGATTGCCGGTCAAGCCGGCAATGACAAGAAGGCAACCATCAAGGGCAAATGGACCAAGGTGCTGCTGCCTTCGGGAAAGGAAGGCTGGGTGGAGTCTTCACAGGTGAAGGTGCACGAAGGTTTCATGTCTATTGCAAAGGGTGAAGGAAATGCAGACAGCATATCTGACGCGCAGATGGAAAAGATCATAGCCACCGCATTCAAATTGAAGGGCGTTCCTTATTTCTGGGGCGGAATGACACCGAAGGGTGTGGACTGCAGCGGCCTTGTGAGATGGAGTTGTCTTATGAACGGTATCCTTCTTCCGCGCAACGCCTCACAGATGGTTCATTGCGGAGACGAGGTCAGCCTTGACAAGCTGCAGCGCGGAGACCTTGTGTTCTTCGGCACTCCTGCTCAGGACGGCAAACCGAGAAGGGTTACTCATGTGGGTATCTACATCGGTGACGGACACATCATCCACTCGTCACATCTTGTCCGAGTGAACTCGCTCGACCCTTCGCAGCCGGACTACTACGAAAATGCACATAAGCTGATTGCAGCACGCAGGCTATAACTCATTGGTTCATAGCAACATAGTAATGCGAGGGTGGGTCAAAAACACCCACCCTCGCACATTTAACTAGCTAAGCAGCAAGACTTTACGAAAAACACCCGTAAGCGACAATCTCGCCTACGGGTGTCTTATTTCAATATCTGTCTTCACCAATAGGTGTCTGACATCATCTTTTAGTGCTTGAAGTGACGCATTCCAGTGCAGAGCATTGTGATACCGCACTCGTTTGCCTTCTTGACTGAATCCTCGTCGCGTACGCTTCCGCCTGGCTGAACGATAGCCTTGACGCCGTACTCTGCTGCGAGAGTCACTGTGTCATCGAATGGGAAGAATCCGTCTGAACCGAGAACGATCTCTGCGTCCTTGATGTCCTTGCCAGCCTCTGCGAGATCTGCAGTTGCCTGCTCGAGAGCGATCTTAGCAGAA
Source organism: Candidatus Cryptobacteroides sp. (assembly GCA_045120635.1). Lineage (GTDB taxonomy): Bacteria > Bacteroidota > Bacteroidia > Bacteroidales > UBA932 > Cryptobacteroides. The sequence goes on along the minus strand of JBGVEY010000013.1, from coordinate 51,569 downwards.
CCTACACGGTTCATCTGACCTGCTCCTACTCCGAGAGTTGCTCCGTCCTTAACAACTACGATAGCGTTTGACTTCACGTGCTTAACGATTCTCCAAGCGAAGTCAAGGTCTGTGAGCTGTGCATCTGTAGGCTTAACCTCTGTTACGCACATGTCAGCAACAACAGTCTTTGTGTCGATGTCCTGCTCCTGAACGAGGATACCGCCGTTCATGCTCACGTACATGTTGTGGCCACCCTCTTCCTTGCTCATGTCTACCTTGAGGAGACGGAGGTTCTTCTTTGTGCAGAGAACTTCGAGTGCCTCGTCAGTGAATGATGGAGCCATGATGATCTCGAGGAAGATTGGCTTCATGAGCTCTGCAACCTCCTTGTTCACCTCACGGTTTACAGCTACGATACCGCCGAAGATGCTCACCTTGTCAGCCTCGTAAGCCTTCTTCCAAGCGTCAACTACATCTGTTCCGATTGCAGCACCGCATGGGTTCATGTGCTTGAGACCTACGCAGAATGGTGCATCGAACTCACGAGCGATATTGAGAGCTGCGTTAGCGTCCTGGATGTTGTTGTATGAAAGTTCCTTACCGTTGAGCTGCTCTGCAGTTGCGAGTGAGTAAGGTACTGTATCGAGAGTTGCATAGAACTTAGCGTTCTGGTGAGGGTTCTCACCGTAGCGGAGAGTCTGCTTGAGGTCGTACTCGAGGAAGAGCTTCTCATTGAGACCTGCTGCCTTACGCATGTAAGTAGCGATCATCATGTCGTACTCTGCTGTGTGAGTATATGCCTCTGCTGAAAGCTGAAGACGAGTCTCCTTTGTTGTGTTGCCTGTCTCCTTGATCTCGGCGATGATCTTCGCGTAGTTCTCAGGGTTACATACAACTGTAACAGCGCTCCAGTTCTTTGCTGCTGAACGAAGCATTGAAGGACCTCCGATGTCGATGTTCTCGATTGCATCCTCCATTGTCACGTCAGGCTTTGCGATTGTCTGCTTGAATGGGTAGAGGTTCACACATACCATGTCGATGAACTCGATGCCGTTCTCCTTGAGCTGAGCGATGTGGCTGTCGAGGTCACGACGGCCGAGGAGACCTCCGTGTACCTTCGGATGAAGGGTCTTTACGCGACCGTCACAGATTTCAGGGAAGCCTGTGATCTCGCTGATGTTGATTACGTTAAGTCCTGCATCCTGCAGAAGCTTCATAGTACCGCCGGTTGCGATGATTTCCCAGCCGAGGGCAACAAGTTCCTTGGCGAAATCTACTACGCCGGTTTTGTCACTTACTGAAAATAGTGCTCTCATATTGTTTAATAGATAAATTCTCCGAATTCTGAACGAATGATAAGTTCCTTGTGGTCGCAAGCCTCGACGCGACCTACGATCTGAGCGTCGATTCCGAAGCTCTTTGAAATCTCGATAACCTGATCAGCATGCTCCGGCGAGAGGTAAACCTCAAGACGGTGACCCATGTTGAACACCTTGTACATCTCAGCCCAGTCAGTACCGCTCTGCTCGTGGATAGTCTTGAAGAGTGGTGGTACAGGGAAGAGGTTGTCCTTGATCACGCGGATATCGTCACCTACAAAGTGGAGGATCTTGGTCTGTGCACCGCCTGAGCAGTGTACCATACCGTGGATTTCAGGACGGAGTGCGTCGAGGAGTTTCTTCACAACCGGTGCATATGTACGGGTTGGTGAAAGAACGAGCTTACCTGCATCAAGAGGTGAACCCTCTACTGCGTCAGTCAGCTTGAGACCGCCGCTGTATACGAGATCCTCAGGAACGCCCTTGTCGTAGCTTTCAGGATACTTCTCTGCGAGATATTTTGCGAATACGTCATGACGTGCGCTGGTGAGACCGTTGCTGCCCATACCGCCGTTGTACTCCTTCTCGTATGTTGCCTGACCGTAAGATGCAAGACCTACGATAACGTCGCCGGGACGGATGTTAGCGTTGTCGATCACGTCGCTGCGCTTCATGCGGCATGTAACTGTAGAGTCAACGATGATTGTACGTACGAGGTCACCCACGTCTGCTGTCTCACCACCGGTAGCATATACACCGACGCCCATCTCGCGGAGTTCCGCGAGGAGTTCGTCTGTACCGTTGATGATTGCGCTGATCACCTCACCCGGCACGAGAAGCTTGTTACGGCCGATGGTAGATGAAACAAGGATATTGTCCACTGCACCTACGCAGAGGAGGTCATCGATGTTCATGATGAGTGCGTCCTGAGCGATGCCTTTCCATACACTGAGGTCGCCTGTCTCCTTCCAGTAGAGATATGCAAGTGATGATTTAGTACCGGCTCCGTCTGCATGCATGATGTTGCAGTACTCAGGATCTCCTCCCAAAATGTCTGGAATGATCTTACAGAACGCCTTTGGGAAAACGCCCTTGTCAATGTTCTTGATAGCGTTGTGTACATCCTCCTTGGATGCTGACACACCACGCTGCATATACCTCTGGTTGCTCATATCAGGTTTGATTTTTAAAAATTCCGCGCAAAGATAGCAAAATTATACGACAGGAAAAAGGACATTTACTTCGGAAGTCCGAAAGTGTCGCTGAGTTCCTTCATCTGTGCTTCAGACATGCCTTCAGGCTCGAATCCCATGTTTTTGGATGCAATGTAGATGAGCGCAGCCTTATTGAGGACATCCACCTGGTCGAAAGCCGACATGATGTCTGTGTCGACTGCGAATACGCCGTGCTTTTCCCACATCACCACGTCATAATCTTCATCGATGGCCTTGATTGTAGCCTCGGCAAGCTCGACGCCGCTCGGCATGAGGTACGGAACCATTCCGAGTCCGCGAGGACAGAACGCCTTTGTCTCAGGAATCATTGACCACAGAAGCTTTGTAGCCACGTCCTTCTCCATGAACTTGCGGCAATGGGTCATCGCTACGAGTTCGATAGGATGGGTGTGAAGCGAAGCACGGTACGGAGACCCCTTGGCAAGAAGGTAGTCATGTACGCTGAGATGCGACGGAAGCTCAGATGTAGGCGCCACCGGCTGGTCAGCTACGATTTCGTAATGCGCACAGTCGTCGAGGATGCGGATGATGCTGCCGTTTGCCATAGGGTCACGGGCAAGGTCGCGCATACGTTTCTGTGTTCCCTTGCAGTAGAACCAGCAACCCTTGAGTTCAGGAAGCACTGTTCCGATTGCCTTTGGAGCGCTGATTGCAGGCATTGCACGCATTTCATCGTCAACGTGTTCTGTGATGTTGACCGTGATGTTTCCGCCGTTTCTTTCGGCCCAACCCTTTTCCCAAAGGTAGCCGGCTGTCTCGGCAACCTGCCATACAGCGGCATGTAGGCCGGGACGGTTTTCCAATATTGATTTCATCTTATGTCTTTTCAAAAGAATTTCCACGCCACACTTCTCCATATGGATGGCGTGACGTGGATATGTTGTTTTTATTTAAGCAACTCCGGAAGGAACGAGCTGAGGATCAGCACTGCGATACCTGCCACGAGTACGACAATTGTCTTGCGTGAGCAGCCTTTCCATTCCTTGAGGATGATGCCCCATACATTCGAGAATGTGACATTGAGGGCCATCAGGATGCAGAATGCGAGGGTATCCATCGCGCTGCCTGCCTCGAAGAAGCTGCGTCCGAGCGAAAGTCCGAAGAACTGGCTGTACCAGAGAAGTCCTGCGAGGGCGCAGAATAGGATATTCGATTTCCAGAGACCGCAGTCCTTGTAGTCAGCGAATGTTCCGTTGCGACGGTTCTGATAGAGACAGTAGATCGCGTTTGTAAGGAATCCTCCGATGGTCACGAGCAATGTAGCCGGCAATGTGCGGAACATCGGATCTGTCAGTTCACCGAAGTTGATGTCCTTTCCGAATTCGAGACCCACATTGAAGCAGCCGCTCATGAATCCTGCAAGAAGGGCGATGAGAAGGCCCTTAGGGAAGTTGAAGTCCTTCACGGCTTCCTTCTTCTCCTCCTCCGAAAGCGATGCTGACTTCATTGCTCCGGCAACACCGATGATGGCGATACCGATGAGAGTCACAACAACGCCGATGATAACAGAAGATGTGAGGGCAGAAAGCGCGTTGAGTTCAGGGAAGAACACATTCAGGAGAACAGGTCCCATGATGGTTCCGAGTCCTGCGCATGTTCCGAGGGCGATAGACTGTCCGAGAGCCACGCCGAGGTAACGCATCGAAAGACCGAATGTAAGTCCGCCTACTCCCCAAAGCACACCGAAGAACATGGTAAGGAGGGTCGCCTTAGGCGATGCTGCGTAAAGTTCGAAGAGGCCGTGGCCTGCAGGAACCGCAAGCAGAGCACCGAGCACAGGGAAGATCAGCCATGCGAATACGCCCTGCACGAGCCAGTAGCTTTCCCAGCTCCACTTCTTGATCTTGTTGATCGGAACGTAGCTGCTCGACTGGCAGAACGCTCCGATTGCTATGATAAGCAGTCCTATAAGAATGTTCATTAGAATGCGATGTTATAGATTTTCTCGATATCCTCTACTGATGTAGGACGTGGATTGCCACCTGTACATACATCGTTGAATGCAGCCACTGCGAGGTCGTGGAGGTCTTCCTTCTTCACGCCAATTTCATGGAGTTTCTGCGGAATGTTAACGCTGATCGAGAGGTCACGCACAGCCTTGATTGCCGCCGCAACACCTTCGTCAACGCTCATACCTGTTGTATCGACGCCCATTGCCTTTGCAATGCCGAGGTACTTCTCGCGTGCAGGTGAATCTGCATTGTATTCGAGCACATATGGGAGAAGAAGAGCGTTTGCAACGCCGTGAGGAGTGTCATAGAATGCACCGAGAGGGTGAGCCATCGAGTGTACGATACCGAGGCCTACGTTCGAGAATCCCATACCTGCGATGTACTGAGCCTCTGCCATTCCCTCGCGAGCCTTGACGTCGTTACCGTCCTGAACCGCGTTGTAGAGATGCTCGTGGATGAGTTCGATTGCCTTGAACTCGAACATGTCGCTCATTGTCCATGCACCAGGAGTGATATAACTCTCGATTGCGTGTGTAAGGGCGTCCATACCTGTTGAAGCGGTAAGTCCCTTAGGCATGCTCATCATGAGTTCGCAGTCGATAACCGAGCATACAGGAATATCGTTAGGGTCAACGCATACCATCTTCTTACGGTTCTCCTCGTCTGTGATCACGTAGTTGATTGTAACCTCTGCAGCTGTACCGGCAGTTGTCGGCACTGCGAATGTAGGGACAGCCTTGTTCTTTGTAGGAGCCACACCTTCGAGCGAACGCACGTCAGCGAACTCAGGGTTGTTGTTGATGATACCGATAGCCTTTGCTGTGTCGATTGAAGAACCTCCTCCGAGTGCTACCATACAGTCAGCACCTGAAGCCTTGAATGCTGCAAGTCCGTCGAGCACGTTCTTGATGGTCGGATTAGGTTTGATCTCGCTGTAGATCTCGTAAGGAATGCCTGCATTTGTGAGGACTTCCTCGATCTTAGCTGCAACGCCGAACTTGATGAGGTCCTTATCGGTCACGAGGAGCACTTTCTTGAAGCCTCTCTTTGTGATTTCGTCAGCGATAGCGGTACGGCAACCTGCGCCGTAGTATGATGTTTCGTTAAGGATAATGCGTTTCATGGTCATTAGTTTTTATCTGTTTGCAAGAACTGTCTTTTCGTACTCCTTGATGAAAGGAATGATCTCGTTACCTACAGGAACATTGTTGCGTACGCAGAATTCGTCGTATACCGCGTTCCATGGCAATGTCTTGCATTCCTCGATGAGCTGGAGCACCTCGAATGTATCACCTGCAAGCTCGTGCTTTGCGATGAGTTCCATTGGTTCGAGGAGAGCCTTTGTCATGCACTTCTGGGCAGAGCGTGAACCGATCACATAAGCCGCGATACGGTTGATAGCTCCGTCGAAGAAGTCGAGGCCGTAGTGTACTCGGTCAAGGGCGCCTGCACGCACGATCTCAGAGAAGAGGTCCTGAGTCATGTCGTCCATGATGGTTACATGGTCTGAGTCCCAACGGATAGGACGGCTCACGTGGAGCATGAGTTCAGGAACGAACTGGAGGACTGCAGAAACCTTGTCGCCTGGCACCTCTGTAGGATGGTAGTGGCCTGTGTCGATTGTAAGCATCATGTTGTTCTTCGCAGCATATGCAGTGTAGAAGTCGTGAGAACCCACTGTGAAGCTCTCGAGACCGATACCGAACACCTTGCCCTCCACGCTGTCCTTCATCCAGGTCTTCTTCTCCGCGAAGATCTCGTCAAGGGACTTCTTGAGGGTCTCTCTGTAGAGCATATGGTTTACTGACACGTCCTTGCAGCCGTCATGCACCCAGAGGTTCATGATACATGGGTCGCCCTGTGCCTTACCCATTGCGTCAGAGATATCGCGGCAGCGTTTTGTGTGCTCCACCCAGAACTTTCGGATGCTCTCGTCAGGGTTTGAAAGCGAGAGGTTGCCGCTCTTAGGGTGTGAGAACGAAGATGAGTTGAAGTCGAGAAGGGTGTTGTTTTCCTTCGCCCACTCGATCCAGCTCTGGAAGTATTCAACTGTAACCTCGTCACGGTCTACGACCTTGCCCTGGAAGTCTCCGTAGATCTCGTGGAGGTTGAGTCTGTGATTGCCAGGGATAAGGCTCTTTGCCATGAGGATGTCCGAACGGAGTTCATCGATATTGCGCGCTGCGCCCGGATAGTTGCCTGTGGACTGGATTCCGCCTGACAGGTCTCCCGCCTGCACTTCAAAGCCTTTTACATCATCCGCCTGCCAGCAGTGCATGCTGAGGTGGAAGTTCTGGAGCTGCTCGAGCACCTTTTCGGTGTCGATTCCGAGCTCGGCGTAACGCTCCTTGGCGATTTCGTAAGCCTGATGAATAAGTGTCTCTTTCATAGTGCTATTAATTTATTGGTTATTGATTATTCGTCTATTCTTTGGATGTGATTTCAAGATATCGTTTGTATTCCTCGTTCCATATGTCCGCATCGATCGGGAGATACATCACGAGATTGACCGAATCGGCAGATATCTGTCTCATCTGCTCCAATGTGCGCACGCTGCCGGCTGCCTTCATCTGCATAAGCACGTTACCGAGCGCCGTACCCTCGACCGGACCGCATACGACCTGCATGTTCAACGCATTGGCCGCGTACTGCATCAGATAACGGTTGAGCGAGCCGCCGCCGATGACATTAAGTCTTCTGATCGGGAAGTCGCAAAGGTCCTGGAGGATGCCCACCACCTGACGGTAGCGGAACGCAAGGCTTCTGAATATACATCTGCAGTAGTCGGCAGGGGTCTCAGGAGCTGCCTGACCTGTAGCAAGGCAGTATTCGCGTATCGCTGTTGTCATTGAAGCCGGAGCGGCGAAACAAGGTGCGTCCGGATTGATCAGGCCTTCGTATGTGGATGTGTCGCAAAGAGCCACGAGTTCACCGACCGACGACGGTACGTCCTTGAACTCTTTTCTGCTCTGCTCGAACAACCAGAGGCCGCATATGTTCTTGAGGAATCTTGTTGTGCCCTCGATACCGCCTTCATTGGTAAAATTCTCCTTGAAGCTGGCATCTGTGATAATGGCCTTTTCGGACTCGATACCGAGAAGAGACCATGTTCCGCAGCTCAGGTATGCATATTCCTTGTCCTCCGCAGGGACAGCGGCAACTGCAGAACCGGTGTCATGTCCGGCAACGGCGATTACAGGAATTGCGCCGAGTCCGGTCGCCTCCTGCACCTGCGGTGTCAATGGACCCACCACTGTTCCAGGCTGCGTCATTTCACCGAATCTGCTTCTATCAATGCCGAGGGCCTTGAGGATATCAAGGTCGAGGTCTCCCGTTTCAGGATTGAGCATCTGCGATGTCGATGCTACTGTATATTCGCATATAGCCTTTCCGGTGAGCATATAGATGAGCGCGTCCGGGATAAAGAGGATCTTGTCAGCGTTCTCGAGAGCCACGCTGCCATTGCGCTTAATTGTATCGAGTTGGAAAAGGGAGTTGAAATCCATGAACTGGATACCTGTGCGCCTGTACACCTCGTCAGCAGGCATCTTTTCAAAGAATTTAGGCTGAGCCCCCACCGTGTGCTGGTCACGATAGCAGTGAGGCATGCCGAGAAGCTGTCCGTCCGAGCCGAAGAAAGCGAAATCACAGCCCCAGGTGTCGATTCCGATCGACTCAATGACAATGCCGGCATCCGCTACCTCTCTAAGTCCGCGCAGAACCTCATTGTAGAGGCCCGCAATGTCCCAGTAAAGATGGCCCCCGAGTGGAATCATCGGATTGGCGAATCTTGTGATTTCCTTCATGTTCACACTCGCCCCGTCAAATGAAGCGAGGATAGTTCTTCCACTGGTTGCACCAAGGTCGACGGCAAAATAATTCCTAGTCATTGTCAGCGATATTTATTTCGCTAAGTTACCGAATGACCATGAAGATTCACTTTGATTTCTGATATTGTGACTAACCGTTTTGCCAAGTCGTTTAAAGTCCCTCTCCCTGAGCTTGTTTTCTATAATTCACAGGGGTTATGCCGGTCACTTTTCTGAACACGGTGAAGAAATAGTCCTTGTTGTCGTAGCCGAGTTCGAATGCAATCTCCTTTATGGACTTGGATGTGTTTGCAAGCATCTCCTTGGCCATATTCATACGGACTTCCTGGATATATTGAGCCGGAGCGAATCCCGTGTATTCCTTGAACATCTTCCTGAATTTCGAGTAGCTCATGCAGGCCAGACGGGCCAATTCCTCAGGGGTTATGCTGCTGATGTTCTCATGCACGGTTATCTTGGCGGAATTGATCTGTTCTGCAATATTTGACGCCTTGAAATCCTTGTTTCGGCTCAGATAGAGAGCCATGCTGATTAGATTGGTCGCGATACCCGAAAGGGCCTGCTGATAGTTCGCTTCCTGCGCATCCGCTATGATGATCGCCCTTTTGTACATCGAGATGAGTTCCTCATTCAGACCGACATTGAACATCGGCGATTCCTCGGTAAAGAAGCCGTTGTGAGTCCACTCGTCCATGATTCTTCCGTCGAATCCGATCCAGTACTCATGCCATCCGGTCTTAGGATCCGGCTGATAGGTATGCCATTCTCCCGGAAAGAGCAGGAACATCGTTCCCTCCTTGACAGGCAGGGTTCCGGCCGACCTGGACGAAAAGACTCCCTTGCCCTTCGTAATGTAGAGCAACTGATATTCGTTCAGAATACGTCCCTTCTGGGTATTGAACAGATAGCGTGTCGGATGTTCCTGAGGAGGATACACTTCGTTTTCTGCTATATTCTGTCTTCCGACTGAATTTATAGCAAGTCCCCAGACCAGGTCTGTAGGATTGATCGCAAGATACTTCTTACGACTTTTCGTGTCGGGTATCATATGACATAGATTAAGCTCGTACAAAAGTACTCAAAATTCTGATATCTTGTCACTATATATTTATTTTTATAAAAGCCCCCGGCAAAAGCATTAGATATACAGGCATCACGATGAGACTGCAAGACTTAACGGAACGGCTTCTTGCAGGGGTAGGGAGAAAGGGCTGATCCCCATAACTATCTGGCATTCAGAACATTAACCGTGCGAGGGTAGGTCGTTTTGCCCCACCCTCGCACACCCAACACACTAAATATCAATCAATTACGCAACAACTTCAGTCCCTCCTTCCCAAGCCCGACTTCCTCTTCCAACTTGCCCACAGCAAAAAAATTTCTCTTTTTTATGTTTTTTCATAAACAGCAAGAAAAGTTTTTCTTTTTCTTATACACTGACTATCAGCTTTCACATACTTTCGCAGACATACGGAAACATCGAAACAAACTGACACAAACATGAAAGCACGAAGATTCAAAAGCGGAGTTGTGAACCACGTCTACCAGAGGACTTTGAACAGGTTCAATATATTTTATGACACTGCTGATTATCTGGTATATTTTACCATTTTCTGCACCTTCGCAAGACAGACGGAGATTACCATATGGGGACTCTGCCTCATGATTGACCATATACATGCCTTGATACAAAGTGCTGACTTGAAGGCATTGAGCGAATTCATATCCAGAACAACATCCGTCTTTGTCAGAGAATACAACAAAAGCAGAGGGCGAACCGGTTCTCTATTTGAAGAACGTTACGGAAGTGCACCCAAAATGGACAAGAAACGCTTGATTTCAAGCATTATCTACCTGGGAAACAATCCTGTTGAAAGACGTATCTGCAGTCGCGCCGAAGAATACAGATGGAACTTCATTGCATATTTGCGCAGCACAAATCCATTTTCAGATAAAGCGACAACAAGAAGTACCTCAACCAAACTTGCAAAGTCGATGAGAATCGTACATCATTACAGAAAGCACGAAAGATACCTGGATCACGCCATCATAGACAAGATTTTTGACGGTCTCACTTTGGCTGAACAAGAGCAGCTTATCGACTATATCATCACAAAGTACAATGCGATTGACTACTCACAGATGCTGAAGCACTTCAACACTTACGAACAAGTTGTTACGGCTATGCATTCGACTACTGGAAGCGAATACGATATGAAAGAGGACAAAGACCAGTTTTCGGATGCCAACTATCAGAACTTCATCAAATATCTTAAATCAAACGGGATAGAAAACATCAGAACAGTGCAGATGCTGAGAGCTGGGCAGAAAATTTCTCTCGCACGTCTACTTCAGCACAGATTGGGTGCCCAGACAAAGCAGATATATAAGTTTCTTCATATTGGAACAACTACGAAACCGACGAAAACCACAACTGCCTATAAATCAGGCAGTTAACCATGCGAGGGTGGGGCAAAACGACCCACCCTCGCACAATCAACTCATTAATACACAGATAGTTACAGAAAACACCGACAACCAGCCCCATCAGTTTCGCTCAATCCATCCTCGCGCCCTACTTCCCCGCTTTGCGGAGCTGCCATGAATTGTAGATGTTGTGCCAGAGGCTGTAGAGGCCTCCGATGATGGCTGTTTCAGGGGTCATGAAGGTGTAGGCAAGCCAGATTGCGAAGATGGTATTCTTCTGGCCGAGGGACTGGCCGGCCGTGACTTTACGGACCGCCTTTCCGTCAAGGACAGACTCCTCGCTGATGCTGCGTGACCTGCCATGGAGAAGCAGACGAGGGCGATATTTTCCCCCGACATATCTTCCTGCGGCAAAGTTGAACGCGCAGCAGACAAGGGAGACGCCGGACATTGCGAGAAGCATGCCGAGACTCATGGTACTATGCACAATGGCCTTTGTCGTCAACGCAATGGCCAAGGTTAGAGCCACCGACCATATATAGAAAGGAAGGTCAGGGTAACGGAGCAGCCAGCGATGGAGTTTCGGGAAAAGATAGCGTACAAGCCAGGCGCAGAGGCACGGACTGATAAGCAGAGGGAACACCTTAGCCATGATCATATTGAAGGCCATCCAGAAATCGACACCGTTCTGCGGATGTACCAGAGGCACCATGGCCGGCACCAGGAGGGCTGTAAGCAGGTTTATCAGAACTATATAGGTCGTGATTCCCGGCATATCACCGCCGAGTTTTCTCGTAACGACTGCTGCAGCTGTCGCCGTAGGACAGATCAGACAGAGCATGGCACATTCGATGAGAATGCCGGCCACCGCTGTATCTTCCGGCCAAAGAGACCTGAGCCATACCACAAGGAATCCAAGCAGGGTGAACAGTCCGCCCTGGATAAGGAGAAGCCACCAGTGCCATCTGTGAGGTTTCAGGTCACGCGGCTCAATCCTGCAGAAAGTCAGGAACAGCATAGAGAAGATCAGAAGCGGCTGAAGCACAGACGCCACCTCACTCAAGACCGGACCCGCACGGTGCACACTTTCCGGCAGCTGGTGGTATATAAGATAAAGGGATGCTCCCGTCACCATTGCGATGGGAAGCATCCACTCTCTTATGAAATTCTTCAGACTCATACTCTTCCAAGCTCGTTATTGAGTCTTGTCCGTGCTTTACTGTAATCGGATATCATCACCAGCAGTTCCGCCTGCTCCTCTTCATCTGTAGCGGCCGCCAGTTTTGCTGTAAGGTCCTTAAGGATGAGTTCCAGTTTCTTGCTTTGATAGACCATGAGAGCCTTAGGGACGAACTGCACAAGCCTTGTGGACTCTGCAGTCAGCGACGACTCGTAATTCTTGACTGTTATCTGGTGTTTCTCGATCAGAAGGTCCTTTGCGACCTCGGAGATCACGGGATCCATACTGTTCAGAAGTCTTGACTGTATCTGCTGCTGAGTGAGTCCTTCGTCATACATCCTGAAATACTCCTCATACACCCTTCTGTACGGCTCATTATAGAACTCGGCGCCATCTTCCGCGAATGCGGAATCGATGAACTCGGCCACATTTACGATCTCGCCCTTCACATAGAATCTGGAATCCACATCGAACAACAGCTCCGTACAGCCGCTTTCAAGGACGAACCTCAAAATTTCCTTCTCACAAGGGGCAAGGCTCGGCTCATTCATCACCAGTCCGTCTTCCTGCACCGAAGGAGGAATATGGACATCACTATATTCGACCGGAGGCGCATCATATTCCGGCATCGGCGGATAATCACCCGGCTCAAGCGGCATCGGCGGCATTGCCTGCTGCTGCGCCATTCTCTCTGCTTTCTCCCTTTCGCGGATCCTCTGCTCCTCCTCCGAAACAATCATCTCGGTTCTGGACTTGTTCACTCTGTCGGAAAGAAGCTGTTCATCCATCTCGAACTTTGTCGAACATGTACGCACATATACTGCACGAAGCACGGCATCCGGGATAAGAGCGATTGTGTCCGCAATATCATTGATGAGCATAGCCTTCTTGACCGGATCCCCTCCGGCCTCATCAAGCAGGAGATCTGTCTTGAACGTGATGAAATCCTGTTCGTTTCGGGCAATATGGTCCTGGACCTGCTCCAGAGTATGTCTGCGGGCGAAATCATCCGGGTCCTGACCCTCCGGAAGAAGCACGACCTTCACATTGAGGCCCTCCTTCAGCACAAGGCCGATACCACGGAGCGCAGCCTTGATTCCGGCGGCGTCACCGTCGTAGATGATGGTCACATTGTTTGTGAATTTGCGGATCAGACGTATCTGTTCCACAGTGAGGGATGTTCCGCTGGATGCCACGACGTTGGTAATACCCAACTGATGCATTGAAAGCACATCCAGATAGCCCTCGACAAGAATACATTTGTCGCTGCGGGAAATCTCGTTCTTTGCGAAGTAGATTCCGTATAGCGTATGCCTCTTGTCATATATCTCCGACGTCGGCGAATTCTGATATTTTGCAACCGACTTGTCGGTCCTCAACGTACGTCCTCCGAAACCGATCACGCGACCGCTCACCGAATGTATCGGGAATATCACCCTGTCGCTGAAACGGTCCACAAGACGGCCGTCGTCATATTTTATACAGAGACCTGTCTCGACAAGGAATTCCTCCTTGTAGCCCTCGGAACGAGCCTTTTCCGCAAAAGCCTTTCTGTCTGTCGGTCCCCATCCGAGGCCGTATTTTCTGATGGTCTCATCCTCGAGACCTCTGCTGCGGAAATACTGATATCCGACTGTCTGTCCCTCTGGAGTCTGAAGGCTGTCCCTGAAGAATCTTCCCGCAAATTCAGACACCAGCAGAAGACTCTCATTATGCTGTTTATGAGCGATTTCCTCTGCCGACTCCTCCTTTTCGACAACCTCTATATGGTATTTCTTTGCAAGATATTTCAAAGCCTCGACATAGCTGAGACTCTCATGCTCCATCACGAAACTGACTGCCGTTCCCGACTTGCCGCAACCGAAGCATTTATAGATTCCCTTCGACGGAGACACATAGAACGATGGTGTCTTCTCGTTATGAAACGGACAGCACGCAGTATAGTTGGCTCCGCGTCTCTTGAGAGTCACGAAGTCACCCACAACCTCTTCGATTCTGGCTGCGTCAATGATTTTATCTACCGTTTCGTAAGGGATCATATTCCTGATTTACTGTTCATCTACCGAGTCGTCAACCTTCTCGTACTCCACATCCTTCACATTGCCGACCGGAGTCTCATCCTGCGGCTGAGCAGGCTGCTGTGTCTGATGGATCTCGTATTCATCGATCGCCTTCTTCATCTTGAACGAAGACACGAACTCCGAAACTCCGTAGATGACGAGGGCGATACCTGCCACTGTTCCCACCGCTGTACCGAGGAAGGCAGGACGTGCAAGAAGGAACGCTCCGGCGAGCAACACCAGCACCGGCATCACAAAGGCGAAAACTCCCATCCTCATCACACGGCTTGCGCTTCCGAGGGCGACAAGCTGGAAAAGCCCGAAGCCGATGAGAACAAAGCCGATGAGGTACACCACAAGGCCCGCGACAATAGGAGCGAACGCAAATGCAAGACCCGCAATAACGAGGTCAACAATGCCGTTCACGCCCATGAGAGGCATATTTCCGTCCTTCTTGTTCTTATAACCGATAAGAAGGGAAACAAGACCTGAAGCAAAGATGAACGCCGCGATCACACGTACGATAAGCACCATCGCATCTGTCTTGCTTACAATCATTATCACACCGATAGCGGTTGCAACAACTGCTCTAAGCAGTCCGCTGAACCTGTTTTTATATCCAAATGTCAACATAGTCCGTTTATATTACATATAAAGTGCAAATGTAGGATTTTTTTGCTAATTTCGCCGCTTGATTTACAACAAGTACACAAATGAAGACGGACATCGAAATCGCAAGAAGCGTTAAAATGCGTAGAATCACAGAGATTGCCGAAAATATCGGAATCCCTGAAGAAAAGGTAGCTCAGTACGGACACTACATGGCAAAGGTGCCGCACTCTCTCATCGATGAGGAGAAGATCGCAAAGAGCAAGCTCATTCTTGTCACTGCAATCTCTGCTACCAAGGCAGGTATCGGCAAGACTACCGTATCCGTAGGTCTCGCCCTCGGATTGAACAAGATCGGAAAGAAAGCCATTGTCGCTCTCCGCGAACCGTCACTCGGACCATGCTTCGGTATGAAGGGTGGTGCAGCAGGAGGCGGATACGCGCAGGTTCTTCCTATGGAGAAGATCAATCTCCACTTCACAGGAGACTTCCACGCCATCACTTCTGCACACAACATGATCTCCGCTCTTCTGGACAACTATATCTATCAGCACCAGGCTGAAGGCTTCGCCCTCAAGGAAGTGATCTGGAAGCGAGTACTCGACGTTAACGACCGCTCACTCAGAAGCATCGTGACTGGTCTCGGCCCACGCACAAACGGTATCGCCGCGGAGTCCGGATTCGACATCACTCCTGCATCTGAGCTCATGGCCATCCTCTGTCTTTCTACAGACATGGCAGACATGAGAAGACGCATCGACAACATCCTTCTCGGATACACATTCGACGACAAGCCGTTCATGGTCAAGGACCTCGGCGTGACAGGTGCCATCCTCGTACTTCTCAAGACCGCATTCAAGGCTAACCTCGTGCAGACAACAGAGGCAACAGCTGCCATCATCCACGGTGGTCCGTTCGCAAATATCGCACACGGATGTAACTCGATCATCGCCACAAAGACTGCGATGAGCCTTGGAGACTATGTGGTAACTGAGGCTGGTTTCGGCGCAGACCTCGGAGCAGAGAAGTTCCTCAACATCAAATGCCGCAAGAGCGGTCTCAAGCCAGACCTCACAGTACTCGTGGCAACCCTCAACGGTCTCAAGATGCACGGCGGCACAGCCATTGAGGACATCCAGAAGCCTGACGCAGAGGGCGTGAAGAAGGGATTTGCAAACCTTGACAAGCATATCAGAAACCTCCAGAGCTTCGGACAGACAGTGGTGGTTTGCTTCAACAAATACGCTTCTGACACTGAGGAGGAGATCAACCTCGTGAAGGAGCATTGCGCAGAGATGGGCGTTTCATTCTCACTCAACAACGCATGGGCGGAAGGCGGCGAAGGTGCCGTCGATCTCGCAAACCTCGTTGTAGAGACTATCGAGAAGAACCCTTCAGGTCCGCTCCAGTTCACATACAGCGACAATCAGAGCATCAAGTCGAAGATCGAGACTATCGCAAAGAAGATCTACGGCGCAGCAAACGTTTCATTCTCAGCCGTTGCAAAGAGAAAGATCGCAGCTGCAGAGAAGATGGGATTCTCGAACTTCCCTGTCTGCATCGCAAAGACACAGTATTCATTCTCACAGGATCCTAAGGCATACGGTGCTCCGGAAGGATTCAACTTCGACATCAAGGACATCGTCATCAACTCAGGTTCTGAGATGATCGTAGCCATCGCAGGTGACATCATCAGAATGCCAGGTCTTCCTAAGGCTCCACAGGCCCTCAAGATCGACATCGTGGACGGTGTAATCGAAGGACTCAGCTAGTATATGAAGAATCTGTTCGACGGACATAATCATTGCCAGTTCTCTTTCGACGGCAAGAAGACGACAGTAGAATTATCCTCCAAGGCTGCAATCGAGCGCGGCCTTGGAGGTATAATCTTTACTGACCACTGCGACCTCTTTGTGCCGCAGGAGTGCATTGACCAGGAAGGAGAACATCCGCAGAGCTTCGACATCGCCGGACAGCAGGCGGAAATCGACATGGTGCAGTCACTCCTCGGAGATCAGATCCGCATTCTCAAGGGAATAGAGATCGGCATACACGAAAGGACGCATGCGGAGGTCAAGGACATCCTGAACAGCAACAGTTTCGACCAGGTAATCGCGTCGGCTCATTATATCGCCGACACCGACCCGTACTACGGCGGATTTTTCGTCGGAAAGGATTGGAAACAGGCATACAGCACATACCTGGAGACAATCTACACAGAAATCAAGACCATCGGAGATTTCGATATCGTAGGTCACTATGACTATGTGGCAAGATACGCCCCATACCCGCAGAACGGTCTTGAATACAAAGAATTCAGCGACATCTTCGACGCCATCTTCAGATACCTTATCGAAAACGGCAAGGGACTGGAGGTCAACACAAAGACAGGAAAAGGCGGCAGACGCGGAAGAGACATCTTCCGTGACATGGAGGTTCTCAAGAGATACCGCGAACTCGGAGGTGAGATCATCTCCCTCGGTTCCGACTCACACTCTCCAGAGAAGGTTGCGGAGGACTTTGAGCACCACGCAGAACTTCTCAGGTCCCTCGGTTTCCGTTGGACATCCCATTACGAAAAACGACAGCTTATTCAGCTGCCGTTGTAAATTACGCAATCACATATGCTGATACGTCCGAGGCTGTGATTCTGTCTCCGGACAGGATGAGCAGTCGCTCTACGACATTTCTGAGTTCACGGATATTTCCGGTCCAGCTCTTGTCCACGAGCATCTGCATTGCATCTGCATCTATTTCGCGAGGGACCATTCCGGTCTCCGAGCATATCTGCTCAATGAAGAAATCCACAAGAAGAGGAATATCGCTCTTGCGCTCGTCGAGGGCAGGAACGCTGATGACGATCACGCTGAGACGATGATAAAGGTCTTCGCGGAAATTGCCCTTCGCGATCTCTTCCTTGAGGTTCTTGTTGGTAGCAGCTACGACTCTCACATCAACTGTGATGTCCTTGTCACTGCCGACTCTCGAAAGTTTCTTTTCCTGGAGAACTCTGAGCACCTTTGCCTGGGCAGCGAGCGACATATCACCGATCTCATCAAGGAAAAGTGTACCACCGTCAGCCTGCTCGAACTTTCCCTTATGCTGCTTGATGGCAGATGTAAACGATCCTTTTTCATGACCGAAGAGTTCGCTCTCGATAAGTTCCGAAGGAATGGCCGCACAGTTGACCTCGATATAAGGCATCGCGGAACGGTTGCTCTTCTGGTGGAGGTTTCTCGCCACGAGTTCCTTACCTGTTCCGTTCGCACCTGTGATCAGCACTCGTGCGTCTGTCGGCGCCACCTTGTCGATCATCTCCTTGATGTGAAGTATTGCAGGAGACTCGCCCACCATCGGCTGACCGTACACCTTCTTCTTGAGGATTCTGGTTTCCTTTACGAGCGACACCTTGTCTGTGGCGTTCTTGATGGTGATGAGAATTCTATTGAGATCCAATGGCTTGGAGATGAAGTCGAACGCTCCTTTCTTGATACATTCCACCGCAGTGGAGATGTCTCCGTGTCCTGAAATCATGACAACAGCAGCATCACATCCCATTTCCATAAGTTTGTCAAGCACCTCGATTCCGTCCATTCCCGGCATCTTGATATCACAGAAGATGATGCTGTATTTTTCCTTATCCACCATAGAAATACCCTGGCTTCCGTTCTCTGCAACATCCACCTCATAGCCTTCGTCTGAAAGAATTTCTCCAAGTGAATTCCTGATGGCTCTTTCGTCGTCAATAATAAGAATCTTCATATATAATGAATGTTTGAAATTTTGTTCAACTTATATCCGGATTGTCAATACCTTTCACTATACAAATATCGACATTTTTGGGAGTTTAAGCAATATTTTATAATTTTGTCCGATTTTATGGAACTTAAAAGCACACTGATGCAGATACCTGATATCATTATCGCCATCGACGGATATTCATCCACAGGAAAAAGCTCTTTTGCCAAGATCGTAGCAAATGAGTTTGCTTTCCTGTATCTGGATTCCGGTGCATTGTACAGGGGTGTGACCCTGTTTGCCATCGAAAACGGATACATCGGCGACGACAATACAATAAATGTGCCCGAACTGGAAAAGGGAATGGAAACCCTCGACCTCCATTTCGGAGAAGGCGGCACATATATGGGAGACCGCTGCATTGAGCAGGAGGTAAGATCCATGATGGTTGCCGGAAAGGTAAGCCCGATTGCAGCAGTGGCCGAGGTGAGAGATTTCGTAGACAGGAAACTGAGAGAATTCGGTAAGGCGAAACGTGTCGTCATGGACGGAAGAGACATCGGAACGACTGTTTTCCCGGATGCCGAGCTTAAGATATTCATGACCGCCGACCCTCTCGTAAGAGCAGAGAGAAGAGCTGCCGAAATGAGGGCGAAAGGTCTTGAAGTGAACATTGAGGAAGTACTTGCCAACCTTCAGGAAAGAGATTACATCGACTCACACAGAGAGGTGTCGCCTCTGTCCAAGGCTGACGACGCGATTGTGCTTGACAACTCACACATGACAATGCAGCAGCAGCTGGAGTGGTTGAAAGGCATTATTGCAGAAAAATTCGGATGTTAAAACAGGTTATATGCTTACTGTAGACATTGATAGTAATTCTGGATTCTGTGCCGGCGTGATCAGGGCAATCGGAAAGGCGGAGGAGTTTCTGGGCGAAAGACCCGGAGAGAAGCTCTACTCCCTTGGAGCGATTGTGCATAACGACGCGGAATTGAGCAGACTCGTCGACAAAGGTCTTGTCACCATCGACAAGGACGACCTTGAAGAGATGCTTGACGCCCAGGGTGAATCGCTGCTTATACGCGCCCATGGAGAGCCGCCTGCGACATACAGACTTGCTGAAGGACTTGGTTTCAAGATCATTGACTGTACATGCCCTGTAGTCCTCAAACTTCAGAACGACATCAGGGAGGCATATGAGCGCCAGAGCGGAAAGGGTCAGATCATCATCTTCGGAAAGCCCGGACACGCAGAGGTCCTCGGACTTCTCGGCCAGACAGAGGATAGCGCCATTGTTGTGGAAAATATGTTCATGATGACAGACTTCATCGAGAACGGCACAATAAGACTTGACATCCCTACCGAGATATTCAGCCAGACCACAAAGAGTCCTGCGGAATACTCGAACCTGTGCGCAAGACTTGAGGAAGAGATGGCTGAATACTGCGAACTTTCCGTGGAAAGATTCAAGGGAAGAGGTCTGCTTACGGTTCATGACACAATCTGCTCTCAGGTGGCAAAGAGACACGAGAGACTGTCGAGATTCGCACTTGAGCACGACGTGATAATTTTCGTGTCAGGAAAGGCAAGTTCCAACGGAAAGGTTCTTTGCGACCTTTGCAAATCACTGAATATCAGGACATACCACATCGATCTGGTATCAGAGATAAAGAGAGAATGGTTCAGGGCTGACGACAAGGTGGGCATCTGCGGTGCGACATCGACTCCGAAGTGGCTGCTTGAAGAGGCCGCACAGCATGTGCTTGAACTCAACAAGTACGTACCTGAATGGGAAAAGAAATTCATTAACTAAACAAATAAATTAATTATGGCAACAACAGCTGATTTTAAAAACGGACTTTACCTTAACTTCAACGGCAAGCCATGCTCAATCGTATGGTTCCAGCACGTAAAGCCAGGAAAGGGTCCTGCATTCGTTAAGACAAAACTCAGAAACCTCGAGAACGGTCGTATCCTTGAGAACACATTTACAGCAGGTGCAAAGATCGAGACTATCAACGTTGAGAGAAGACCTTACCAGTTCCTTTACAAGGATGAGGACGGTTTCAACTTCATGCATGAGGAGACTTATGAGCAGATCCACCTCGGTACTGACCTCGTAGACAACGCTGACCTTATGAAGGAAGGACAGCATGTAGAGATGATGTTCCTCGCTGACGAGGAGCGTTGCCTCACTTGCGAACTCCCTACATACGTTGAGCTTGAGGTTACTTACACTGAGCCTGCAGTTAAGGGTGATACAGCATCTACAAACGCTCAGAAGGAGGTTACCCTCGAGACTGGCGCCATCATCATGGCTCCACTCTTCATCAACATCGGTGAGAGAATCCGCGTGAACACTACTGACCGTTCATACGGCGAGCGCGTAAAATAATTGACATCGGTTCAATTTATATTCGGAACAGTATACGTTTGTATATTGTTCCGATTTTTTTATACCTTTGTATTACCATAAAACGACAATTCATTAACTAAATCTAATTAGACATGAAAAAAATCATTCTTCTCGCAGCAATGATGCTTGGTCTTGCAGTTGCTGCTTCAGCTCAGCCAAGAGCAATCGGTGTGCGTCTTGGTAACGGTGGTGAGGTCAGCTACCAGCACTCTCTCGGTACTAACTTCCTTGAGGTAGACGGTGGTCTCGGTCTTGGTTTTGACGGCGTATTCAACATCGGTGCAACCGGTATCTATAACTTCATGATCGCTCAGCCACAGTGGACTGACAGAGGTGAGTGGGGTTTCTACGCAGGTCCTGGTGCTTCAGTAGGTCTCGGCCTTGGTGAGGCAAACTACTTCGCACTCGGCGCAGCAGGTATGGTAGGTCTTGAGTACACATTCTGGTTCCCTCTCCAGCTCTCTCTCGACTTCAGACAGCATGTAGGTCTCGGCTTCAACGGACACGGAATGTGGTTCCCTTCAAGCATCGGACTTGGCGTACGCTACAGATTCTAATTCCATCGCGGTCTTACCGCAAGGAACACATATGCGACTGCCGGATTGACGGTAGTCGCATTTTTTATTTATCTTTGCATATGCTTCATTAAAATAAGAGAATATGAAAAGAGCATTATTGACAATTATTATCGCCGCTGCAGCAGTGAGCGCATATGCACAGCCAAGATCAATGGGTGCAAGATTGGGAGCAAACGGCCTTGATGCAGACTATATGCATGACATAAAGAAGAACCAGTTCCTCCAGGGTAACCTCGGTCTGGATTACGGAGCGATGTCGAAGGGAGCCCCAGGAATCAAGGCGACAGCCGTATACAACTTCATCTGGGCACGTCCGGCATGGACCGAGCAGGGAAGCTGGGCGCTTTACGCAGGTCCGGGAGTATCAATGGGATATGTGAATGACCCTGACCATGTCAAGATCGGCAAAGAGGTATACGGATTCAGTCATGGAGGATTCATGCTCGGAGCCTGCGCTCAGGTCGGAGTGGAATTCACATTCTGGTTCCCTCTCCAGCTTTCTCTTGACCTCCGTCCTATAGTCGGCATGCATGTAGGAGGAAAGGGAGCGACCATTTCGGATGGCATAATCCAGGAAAAGATGAAGGTAGGTCTCTATGACGCCGGTTTCCTCGGATTTGTCCCAAGCATTTCCGCAAGATACAGATTCTAAAAAAAAAATGTCGACCTTATGGATTCATAAGGTCGACATTTACAAAACCGTTTATCTCTTGTATCAGTTCCACTGATGCGAGAGATTTTTTCTTTATCTCTTCGGTAGCATCCGGCGCCGCTGCCGCTTCCCTGAAGGCATTTATAGCCTCGCCGAAACGGCAGTCGCGTCGCAGTTGCTCCGCTTTTTCAAGCAATTCCAATGCTCCCATTACACAAGTCCTGAGAAGCCCATGAATGCCATCGCGAGAAGGCTGGCTGTAATGAGTGCGATAGGAATACCTCTGAACGCCTTCGGAACGTTGTTGAGAGCAAGCTGCTCACGAAGTCCGGCGAAGAGGACCATTGCAAGGCCGAAACCGAGCGATGTCGAGAATGCATACCATGCAGCCTGTCCGAGGTTGAAATCCTTTGTAACCACTGTGAGGGCTACACCGAGAACGGCACAGTTTGTTGTGATCAGCGGAAGGAAGATACCGAGAGCCGAGTAGAGCGCAGGGCTGATCTTCTTGAGCACGATCTCCACCATCTGCACGAGTGCGGCGATCACAAGAATGAATGAGATAGTCTGAAGGAATTCAAGTCCGAACGCTGCGAGAAGCATGTTCAGAAGATATGTAACCACAGTTGCAAGAGTGATCACGAAGCATACAGCCATCGACATACCTGCCGCTGTGCTAAGCTTGTTCGATACTCCAAGGAACGGACATACTCCAAGGAACTGGGCCAACAGGATATTGTTTACGAATATCGCTGAAATGAATATGATTGCGAACTCTGCCATAATTATTTCTTTGAAGTAAGTTTTCTGAAGATTACAATAAGATATCCGAGGGCCATGAATGCACCTGGAGCAAGAACGAACGCAAGGATACCGTCACCCTCGATGAACTTGAAGCCGAATGCCGAACCGCTGCCGAGGATCTCACGAACGAGACCGAGGATGGTGAGTGACATTGTGAAGCCAAGTCCGATGCCGACTCCGTCAAGAGCCGAATCAACTACGCTGTTCTTGTTTGCGAATGCCTCTGCACGGCCGAGTACGATACAGTTCACCACGATGAGCGGGATGAAGAGACCGAGTGTCTCATATACATCCGGAACATAGGCCTGCATCACGAACTGAAGCAAAGTCACGAAGGTAGCGATCACAACGATGTATGAAGGGATACGCACCTTGTCCGGGATGTAAGAAGCGATCGCAGAAATCACGATGTTCGAAAGGATGAGGACGAACATTGTAGCGAGTCCCATGCTCATTCCGTTGATAGCGGAAGTGGTAGTGGCCAATGTAGGACACATACCGAGAAGGAGGACGAATGTAGGGTTCTCCTTGATGAGACCTTTAGTTATAAGCTGAAATTTTCCCATGATTATTCCTCCACTGTTTTAACGGTTGCACCACTTACTTCGTCAAGAGGCATTGGAGTGCCGGCGATGGTCTGGAATACCTTCACAGCAGTCTGAAGGGCATTTGCGTAAGCGCGTGAAGTGATTGTAGAAGCTGTGATAGCGTCCACGTCACCACCGTCCTTCTTAACAGAAAGCTTCTTCTGTGCAGGATCGAATCCCTTGAACTGATCAGAGAATGCAGGCTCCACACACTTTGCACCGAGACCTGGAGTCTCCGCCTGTGAAAGAACCTTTGTGTTCCAGATGACACCGTTCACGTCGAATCCTACCTTCACTGCGATAGGACCGCCGAAACCGAGCGAGCTGACGTTGATCGCACATCCTACAGTATTGCCCGGCCCGTCATAAGCGAGGTTGTATGTATATGTGACGCCGTCCATATCGACTGTTCTTTCCTCTTCGATTGTCACTGCCGTCTCAGGAAGCACCTGCTTGATGGCAGCCTCGTTCTTCGCTGCCGCAGCAGCTGCAATCGGCTCAGCTGTGAGCGCATACACTCCTGCAAGGAGGGCTGAGCACACGAGACAGATTGCGAAGAGGCAAATTGTCATATTCTTGAATGATGATTTTACTGCCATGGCCTACCTCCCGTATTTTTTAGCGTGGCACACCTTGTTGATAAGAGGAACCACTGAGTTCATGATAAGGATAGCGAATGACACACCCTCCGGATAAGCACCGAAGTAACGGATGAGCATTGTGATGAGACCGATACCTACACCGAAGATCACGCCGCCCCAGTTGCTCATAGGTGAAGTCACATAGTCAGTTGCCATGAAGATGGAACCGAGGAGGAGACCACCGGTGAGGATATTGAAGACAGGGTCTGTGTATGTAGCAGGATCGATAGCCCAGAAGATGCCTGAGAATACTGCCACTGTAGCGATGATAGAGAGTGTGATATATGGTCTGATGACTCTGCGCGCAAGGAGATATGCGAATCCGACGAGAAGAGCGATTGCAGAAAGTTCTCCGGCCGAACCTCCGATATTGCAGAAAAGCATATCAGAGTAGTCAAGGCCTGCAAGAGCCTCCACTCCACCCTCCTTCGCAAGACCGAGCGGAGTTGCACCTGTGAATGCGTCGACAGCAGAATTGCTGATGAAGCCGGCAGGCTTAGTCCAGTCTGTCATGTAGGTAGGGAAAGAGATCAGAAGGAATACACGGCCTGCAATTGCAGGGTTGAAAAGATTCTGACCGAGACCTCCGAAAGTCATCTTCGCAACGCCGATAGCGACAACAGCTCCGATGAATACAACCCACCAAGGAGTTGAAGCCGGAAGGTTAAGGGCGAGGAGCACACCTGTGATGACTGCAGACCAGTCACCTACTGTGCATGTTCCCTTAAGCAGATACTTTGTGATCAGGTACTCGAGGAGTACACATGAAGCGACACTCACTCCGAGAACGAGGAGTTCTGACCATCCGTAGAAGAGGACAGAAACCACGACTGCCGGAAGAAGCGCGATCACTACATCACGCATCAGAGACTTTGTGGAAGTCTTTGTATGAAGATGCGGTGAAGGTGAAACTAACAGTTTATTCATTGTCTGGTTATTTTCTGGTTCTGATAATTCTGATGACGTCGCCCTTTGCGAGACGGATGATGTCAAGCAGAGGAATGTTTGCAGGACAGCTGTAGAGGCAGCAGCCGCACTCGATACAATCCTGTACCGCATTCTCCTCAAGTTCTTCCATCATGCCGTTGCGGGCATATTTCTGGAGAAGGAACGGCTCAAGGCCCATAGGGCAGGCCTCCGCACATTTACCGCAACGGATACATGCCGACTCCACGCCGCGTACTGTCTGCTCTGCTGTGAGATACAGGAGTGAAGAAGAACCCTTCACTGTAGTAGCGTCCATGTTTGCGATAGCCTTACCCATCATAGGACCGCCGCTGATGATCTTGGCAGCCTGCTCAGGGATTCCGCCTGCGCATTCAGCGATATATGAAAGCGGAACACCGATACGGAACTTGTAATTGTGCTGATTCTCCATAGGAACGCAGTCGCCTGTGATGGTCATCACGTTGGTAATGAGCGGCATATTCTTCTGGACAGCCTCATATACCGCAAGGGATGTAGCCACATTCTGAACCACTGCACCCACGTCGATCGGAAGTCCCATTGACTTCACCTGGCGCTTCATGACAGCGTCGATGAGCTGCTTCTCACCACCCTGCGGATATTTCTTCTTGAGCGGCATCACTGAAATGCCGTCATAGCCCTTGGCTGTCTTCTGGAGTTCTGCAACAGCAGCCTTCATGGCAGCGATGGCCTCCGGCTTGTTCTCCTCGATACCGATCACAGCCGGACAACCGCCGAGCACCTGCTTCATGATAGCGGCACCGATTACGATCTCCTTGCTTCTCTCGATCATGATACGGTTGTCTGAAGTAAGGTATGGCTCACACTCCGCACCGTTGAGAATGAGGCAGTCAGCCTTCTTGCCCGGAGGAGGGCAGAGCTTTACGTGTGCCGGGAATGTAGCACCACCGAGACCTACGACACCGTTGAGCTTGATCTTCTCAAGAATCTCCTTGTTGTCCTCTGGGATTGCTGTTACGATTTCCTCTGAAAGATCGATTCCTTCTGCCCACTCGTCACCCTCGACATCGATTTCGATATGAACCATGTTGTTGCCGGCGAGATCCTTGCGAGGACCTACTGACTTCACTGTTCCTGAAACAGATGAATGAACATAGGCAGAGATGAAACCTGCAGGTTCAGCGATCACCTGGCCGACCTTCACCTGGTCACCTGCCTTTACAACAGGTGTAGCGGGAGCTCCGAGATGCTGAGCTACAGAAATGAATACTTTAGAAGGCATAGGAAGGACCTCGATCTTGCAGTCCTTTGAAATCTTCTTGTCGCTTGGGTGGATACCACCGATTGAAAACGTCTTTAACATAGTCCTATTCCTCCTTGTTTACTGGTTTCTCGACTTCTGCAGGCTTCGGAGCCTCAGCTGGTGCTGGTGCAGGAGCAGGAGCCGGTGCTGCAGGCTTCGGCTTGATTACAGGGAAATTCACAGCGTGGATTGCACCTGTAGGGCACTCAGCAACACATTTCTTGCAAAGCTTGCACTTGGTGTAGTCGATATAAGCGAGATTGTTCTCAACTGTGATTGCCTCGAAAGGACATACCTTCGCACACTTGCTGCAACCGATGCAGGCAGCCTTGCAGGCCTTGCGTGCAGCTGCGCCCTTGTCCTTGTTGACGCATGATACATAGACTCTCATGTTCTTGCGTCCCTTGTTGCGAAGCTCGATGACATTCTTCGGACATGCCTTCACGCATGCGCCGCAGGCTGTACACTTCTCCTCATCAACGACAGGAAGACCTGTCTCTGCATCCATGGCGATAGCCCCGAACTGGCATACTGAAACGCAGTCTCCACATCCGAGACATCCGAAAGAACAGCCGGTGTCGCCGCTGTAGAGAGCAGCCTTCACTCGGCATGACTGATATCCGCCGTACTCATTTGTCTTCGGACGGTTTTCACAAGTACCGTTGCAGCGTACAACAGCCACCATAGGTTCCTTTGCGGCAACCTCACGGCCGAGTACAGCAGCAACTTTCTGCATCACATCGTTTCCTCCTACAGGACAGAAGCACTTCTCCATATCCTCGGATTCAACGCAGAACTGTGCAAAAGCACGGCAGCCCGCCTGTCCGCAGCCGCCGCAATTGGCTCCCGGCAATTCCTTTTCAACGTCATCGATCCTCGGATCTTCCTCCACCTTGAACTTTTCAGCCACAACGTAAAGGACAACAGCGAGGACTACTCCAAGAAGAACAAGGATTGCGATAGTCCAGATTATTGTCTGTGTCATAGTTATTTGATATAAAATACGAATTCGTTGTTCAATCTGTCACGCATGAGCCATATCACAAGATAATACAGCGCGACACCGCCGACTGATGCAAGTCCTGTAAGGACTTCACTTTCAAATACAGCAGACAAAGATAATATTAAAATCATCAAAATCGCCAATGGAATCACATAAGATATCCACACAGCCTTCATTCCCATCGACATTTTTGTGCACACCTGCACCTGATCACCAACTTTATACGTTGTATACGGATCTGTCGGCACGGAAATAACCTTTTCCTGTTCCTCCGACATGCCACACAATCCCTTTGCATGACACTCCGAACACGATGACGGAACGAGGATTTCCACTGTCGTATACTCCGGTGTGATTTCTATAATCTTTCCCGGATGCTTAATCTCATTTTTATTTTTCATATCTTATCAAGTTTTCGCGTGGCACATAAACCATTATCCATCAAACCTTTACAGAAAATCGATGCCCCTACAGCGGGGAATCGCCTTTGAGTATCTCATTGAATATCAGATGCTTAGGCGCCACCGGTTTATTTCTTCAACAAAGAGGTAAGCGGATATTTCAGGTTTTCATATGAGGACATTCGTCCCTTTGCTGTTCCTACCAGGAGCGGAGCCTCGAAATACACAGGCAGTCTGTTGTCATCGTCAGAGACCCATATCAGCATGTCTGCTTCACCTTTAAAGACCTCGCCTTCAAGGAGTTTGGCTGCAAACTTTATCGTCTTTACAGTACCCAGTCCCTTGACTTTGATGGTCTCACGGCCATAGAGGATGAAGTATACGTTGAACACCTCGTCGTCGATGGCGAAGGTCATCGGATACTTCCTGCCCGGCTCGATCACGTCAAAGTCCATATTACGGGCGAAGTAGAACAGAGTCGGAAGATCGAAGGTGCAGGATGTGAGCGGAATCTCCGCGAAATGAGGTCCTCGTTTGGAAGTGTACAGTTCGGCAATTATCCTGTTCTCTGCAGAGGTCCTGTCATATACATACTGGTTCTTCGCCTCATACTTTCCCTCCTGCGAGTGTCTGTAGAATTTCAAAGGAACCAGGCCGTCTCTTGTGAACCAGGAACTGAAGTCCTCCCTTACCTTGAACACCATGTCGTACAGACGTGTAGTCTGACCATGCATTGTGCATTTATATGCCTTCTTTCCGTTGAATGTGAGGCTGTCGAGGCGTACTGTGGCGGTTCCGACATCTGTGTCTATCGCACCCCACTCATAATGCAGCACGAATGAAGCGGACTCACCATGTGCAAAGGCCAGTTCACTGTCCTTGACAGTTTTCACGGGAATGCATGAGGTAGAATCAGAAATCTCCCGTGCATACTGCAGCTGCGGAGCGGCACATATACACAGGAGAATCAGTATTATCCTCATTTTTAACATCTTACATAAAGTCCGAGGTTCCTCCGAAGTCATCTGACGGACCGGCTGAAGGCGTTACGTCAAAAGGTGGGTTGTCGTTGTTCATCGCGGACGCTACCGAGATTGATGTCGCCTGGTTCACCAGACTTTCCTGCTCATCGACGAATCTCACCTCATCGGCGCGGAATCTCATGTCAATATCGGCAATCGCACCATTTCTGTGTTTTGCGATGATTATCTGTGTCTTACCGACATCATTCGGATCCTCATTAAGTCCCTGATAGTCATATCGATGGATAAAGATTACCATATCGGCATCCTGCTCGATCGAGCCGGACTCACGAAGGTCGCTGAGCTGTGGTCTGCGGTTGCTTCCCACTCGGTTTTCAGACTGACGAGAGAGCTGCGAGAGGGCGATGATCGGAACGTTCATCTCCTTTGCTGTCGCCTTGAGCGTTCTTGAGATCGCAGCGACCTCCTGCTCACGCATACCGCGGAGTTCTGCAGGTCCCTGCATAAGCTGAAGATAGTCGACTACAACGAGGCGTACACCTTTCTGCTTCACGAGTTTCTTCACCTTGGAACGGAACTCCATCACAGGAAGCGACGGAGTATCGTCAATATACAATGGTGAGTTTGTAAGTCTCTTGAGCTGGATATCAAGCTGTTCCCACTCCCATGGCTGAAGCTTCACACCGCCCTTGATCTTGTCTGCGCTTAGTCTTGTCTCAGACACCATCATACGTTTTGCAAGCTGGATCGCGGGCATTTCAAGCGAGAAGAAAGCCACCGGCATGTTGTGGTCAACCGCCGCATTTCTGGCAAGGTTGAGTACGAAAGCCGTCTTACCTACCGACGGACGTGCCGCAAGGATGATAAGGTCTGATGCCTGCCATCCGAGGGTGATCTTGTCCACAGAAGGGAATCCCGAAGGTACACCGCTCAATCCTGAAGAACCCTGGAGTCTCTGGATATCGTCGATCGCGTCATTGATGACATTTCCGATCTCCTGGACATCCTTCTTCACATTGTTCTGGATTGCAGCAAAGATCTTGGTCTGCGCTGTGTCGATAAGGTCATCGACATTCACAGCCTCATCGTATGACGACTTCAGGATGTCATATGATGCGGTGATGAGCTCACGCTGGATACATTTCTGCTTGAGGATCCTGATGTAGTACTCGATGTGGGCCGCTGCACCGATCTTCTGAGAAAGCTGTACAAGCGCCACGGTTCCACCTACCGCATCCAGATTTCCTGCCGCCTTAAGTTTCTGAGAGACAGAGAGAAAGTCGAGCGCAACATGCTCATTGTTGAGTGAGCGCATTGCCTCGAATATCATACGATGCTTCTCGCTATAGAAACAACTCGGAGTGAGTTCATCCATAGCTTCATCAATACAGTTCGGCTCTATCAGAAGGGCGCCGAGGACTGCCTCTTCGACATCAAGAGCTTGAGGCGGTCTGTTTCCCACCTCAAGCCCTAATGTTCCAAGATTATCCTTGTCTCTTCTTCTGGCCGACTTCCTTGTTCTGTCTTCAGCCATAAGTCTTTTTATTCAAAATCAGGATTTACGAGAATTCTTCCGCAGTACTCGCAGATGATCATCTTTCTGTTAGAAGCGATGTCGATAAGTCTCTGTGGAGCGATTGTGTTGAAGCAACCACCGCAAGAGTCACCGTTGAATACAGATACTACAGCAAGGTGATTGTTGCAGCTCTGACGGATATGCTCGTAAGCGCTCATTGTTCTTGCGTCGATCTTAGCTGCGCAAGCGTCTCTGTTTGCACGGAGAACCTCCTCCTGCTTAGAAGTAGACTCTACGATTGTAGAAAGCTCTTCCTTCTTAGCCTTGAGGTCTTCTGTTCTTACCTCGATCTTCTCCTTTACAATCTCAAGCTCGTTCTTCTTCTCGAAGATAAGCTCCTTAGTCTCGTTGATGTGCTTCTCAGCAATCATTCTGAGGAGTCCCTGGTTCTCAATCTCCTTGTTGAGTGAGTCATACTCGCGGCTGTTAGCCACATTCTCGATCTGAGCCTTGTACTTCTCAATCTGAGCGTCGCACTCTGCAATGTTGAGTTTGTTCTCAGAGATCGATCTGTTCAATCCCTCGATAAGCTCAGCAATGCGCTCTGCCTTTACCTTCAACTCAGAAAGTTCAGCCTCAAGAGCCTCAACCTCCATTGGAAGCTCACCTCTGAGCTGAAGAATCTTGTCAATCTCAGTGTCAGCCTGCTGAAGAACATAAAGAGTCTTAAGTTTCTCAGCAACAGTAAGATCTGAGTCAGCAAAAGTCTTCTGAATCGATACGAAGGTCTCCCTCTGGTCAATAGGAGTTTCGAATTTCTTTGTCTTTTTAGCCATATCGCTTAAAAATAATATATCGGGTTACTATTTAAATTCTGCGTAATGCGAACCGCAAAGGTAGGAAAATTTTTCTTTATCAAAGAAAATAAAATGTCAACTATCTCTATTTCACTCTCATAATGACCGATATCCATTATCATGAAGCCATCCGGAGTGAAAAAATTATGATATGAAATGTCTCCGCTGATGTAAAGCTGAGCTCCGGACTTCCTCGCCGCACCGATGAGAGAACCTCCCGAACCGCCGCACATAGCCACTCTTGAAATCATTGCATCCATCGGAGCAGATGACTTGACAACCTTCAGGCCGAACTTGTCCTTCACGAGCGCAAGCGCCTCTTCCGAAGTCATCGGCTGAGGAAGGTCACCCACAACACCAAGGCCTGTTCCGTCTCCGTCCTCATCCAGAATCGTCACATTCTGAAGTCCGAGTTTCGCCGCCATGGCACCGCTGACACCTCCAATGACCTTGTCGGCGTTGGTATGTGCCGCATAGATGCTGATGCCGGCCCTGATGGCCTTGATCACAGCCTCTCCGATCATATCATCCGGAGAAATCTTCTTCAGACCCGAGAAGATGAGAGGATGATGTGTGACGATCATGTCGGCGCCGCATGCCATAGCCTCATCCACGAGAGCGGGAGTGCAGTCCAGCGCAAGCAGCACCGATGTCACCTCATCTTCAGGCGAACCGACGCAGAGGCCGCTGTTGTCCCAGCCTTCCTGAATCGAAAGCGGAGCAAACTCCTCTACAACCTTTATTATATCCTTTACTTTCATATTTCATTACAATTCTGCGCGGATTTCTGAAAGCTGCTGACGGATATCCTTGAGTGACTCAAGCACCTTTGTCTTGTTTATCACATTCTTCCTCTCTCCCGCAAGACGTTTTGCCGCACCGTCAAGAGTGAGGCCCTCGACCTTCACGAGGACATGGATGTGCTTGAATGTCTCGACATCGTCCTTTGAAAAAAGTCTGTTACCCTTGGCATTTCTCTGCGGACGTATGAATTTCGGGAATTCATTTGCCCAGAAACGCACAAGAGACGTGCTCTCTCCAAGGATTTCGGCAACTTCGCCGACTGTATAAAAATATTTTTCCATAAACGGTAAATTTTAGATCCCCACGTCTCTTCGATCCTCGGGATGACGCTGCGGGCAGCGTCAATCCATTGACTGTCCTGTCGAAGCCGACATGATCAGCATGTTCACATATTCCTCCGGCGAAACCGAGGCGAAGAAATAATGAACCGGGTCCATGACAAGCGTATCCTTCAGCACCTCGTAATGCAGATGAGGGGCGAACGAATTGCCCGACATACCGACATATCCAAGTCTCGTTCCCTTCTTCACATTTCTACCTTTACGCACCTCTATATCAGCAAGATGAGCATATCTTGTACTGTATCCGCCGCCATGATTCACAGTGACGACGTTTCCAAGGCCCTTTCTGGATTTGGTGACATCTGAAACGACGCCGTCAGCCGAAGCGTATACCGGTGCTCCCGATGGCGCGATCATATCCAGTCCGTTATGATTGATCTTCACCTTGTAGAAAGGATTGACCCTCTCCCCGACAGATGCACCGATCTGCGCAAAAGAGAATTCGGCCAAAGGATTGGACATCGGAGGAACAACTGTTTCACCGTCCTGAAGCATAGCGATGATACTTCGGAAATTCTCCTCTATATCGCCCGCCTTCGACTCAAGAGCCTTCAACCTTCCGGCAGAGCGTTTCACGATATCCCTGTCCGGAATCGAGTCGATTCCCATAAGATAATCCAGAGATGAACCCGGATCCATATTCGGCGCAGGCGCATGGAATATCTCCTCGTATATCCTGTCATCCCTTATTTCAAGTCCCCTTACTACCTCGGACAGGAGTTTTTCCTTCTCCTCGAGCACAGGAAACTCTTTTTCATACATCCTGTTCTGTTGTCTCAGAACGCGTTCCTGTTCAGTACTGAAGAAGAGCGCAAAAATCACATAGTACAGAACAGCCATGGAAATAGTAGTCACAAGGAAAAGCAACACCTTGCGAACGATTTTCCAGACCGATATCTTCTCTTTGCGGAAACCTACCTTATCCTTGTCGTATATGTATCCTCCTCTCATGACCTTCCGCGTTTTTTCTTATGTGACGGATGGAGAGTAATCCTCTCTGACGCATCTGCCGTATTCTGAACCATTGTGGAGTATTCCTCCGGAGTGATTGTCAGGTCGTAGTAGTTGGCAGGATTGACATAATTATTCTTGTAGAGCACCTCATAGTGGAGATGAGGACCGGACGAACGTCCCGAATTTCCGCTTTCTCCGATGCACTCTCCCCTCTTCACCTTCATGCCTTCGACAACGCCGACGGACTTCATGTGGGCATACCTTGTCTTGTATCCGAAACCATGGTCGATCAGCACTGAATTTCCATATCCGAAGAACTCGAATTTCACGCTCTCCACGACACCGTCTCCGGTCGAATATACCGGATTGCCTGGCTTGAGCGCAAAGTCGACTCCCGTATGTCTTTTGCTCCTTCCGGTGAACGGATCCTTTCTGTATCCGAAACTGCTGGAAAGACGGTAAATCTTCTTGTCAGGCACCACAGGAGGGATTGCAGGAATACATGAAGCCATGTCACCGGCCCTCTTGGAAAGCTGCGCCACATCGTCGAACGACTTGCTCTGGACATAGGATTTCTTCGTAAGGACATCAAGTCTCACGACTGTGTTCCTGAGCAGGTTCTGAGGGTCCACTCCATCGAGATATTCATACCTGTTGACACCGCCGAAACCCGCATTTCTGACCTCCGACGGAATCTCATGCATACCGAAGATCGAACGGTAGATGTCATCGTCTCTCATCTGCATTGCGGTCAAAGCCTCTTCATGCTTGTCGAGATGACGGTTCATCACCTCCATTCTGGATGCCCATTCGGCATTTATCTTCTTGAGAATAACCGTTTTAGGAAGTTCTTTTCCAAGGACGGCAACATATAGCCAGAAATAGAATACAGACAATAGGATGCTGCCCGCGAAAAGGCCCAGGGAGCGCAGAACACGCGACTTCCTTGAACGTTTCTGCACCTCGTAGGACAGCGTTTTCGAATTGAATGTATATTTCCTGAGTTTTGCCATAGTCTGCAAAGATAATCCTTTTTTTATTCTCAGCAAAAAATCATTGAATATCACGCCATTATACCGTGTCATCTAAAGTTGACGGAACCGGTTTCGGAAGCAAAGGCCGCAGGAGGCCCTCCAACAACGGAAAAATATCGTAGATATTCCGGAAAAAATTCGTATTTTTGCAAGTTACTTTGCCGCAACGTGAAGCGGCCTTTTGAAAAGAAGAAATAAAACTACAAGATATGACATCGAAAGAGATTAGAAAAGCCTTCCTTGACTTCTTTGAATCAAAGGGGCATCAGATTGTGCCTTCGGCACCTATGGTTGTGAAGAACGACCCTACACTCATGTTCACCAATGCAGGTATGAACCAGTTCAAGGATTGGTTCCTCGGCAACAGCCCTGCAAAATGGAAAAGAGTTGCAGACAGCCAGAAATGTCTCCGCGTGAGCGGTAAGCATAACGACCTTGAGGAGGTCGGTCGCGACACATACCACCACACAATGTTCGAAATGCTCGGAAACTGGAGCTTCGGCGACTACTTCAAGGTCGAGGCCATCGACTGGGCATGGGAACTTCTCACTGAGGTTTACAAACTTGACAAGGACAGACTCTACGCTACCGTATTCGAGGGTTCTGAGGCTGACGGCACATCGCTCGACACAGAGGCTATGGAGGCATGGAAGAAGCACCTTCCGGAGGACCGCATCCTGCTCGGAAACAAGAAGGACAACTTCTGGGAAATGGGTGACACAGGTCCATGCGGTCCATGTTCGGAGATCCACATCGACCTCCGTTCCGACGAGGAGCGCGCAGCAGTGCCGGGTGCATCACTCGTGAACAAGGATCACCACCTCGTGATCGAGATCTGGAACAACGTGTTCATGCAGTATAACCGCAAGGCAAACGGCGAGCTTGAGCTCCTCCCTAACAAGAACGTGGATACAGGTATGGGATTCGAGCGTCTCTGCATGGCTCTCCAGGGCAAACAGTCAAACTACGACACAGACGTGTTCACAGGCATGATCGCTAAGATCGAGGAGCTTTCAGGACACAAATACGGAAATACAACTGAGGAAGACATCGCAATGCGTGTAATCGCTGACCACATCCGTGCAATCAGCTTCTCTATCGCAGACGGACAGCTTCCTTCAAACGTAAAGGCAGGATATGTGATCCGCCGTATCCTCCGCCGTGCAGTACGCTACGGTTACACATTCCTCGGATTCAACGAGCCGTTCATCTGCCGCCTCGTACAGCAGCTTGTCGATGACATGGGCGAGTTCTACCCAGAGATCGTAAAGCAGCAGACACTCATCGAGCGCGTCATCAAGGAAGAGGAAATGGCCTTCCTCCGCACTCTCGACAGAGGTATCCGTCTTATGGACAACATCATGGCAAAGTCTGCCGAGACAAAGCTCATCAGCGGCGAGGATGCATTCGTACTTTATGACACATTCGGATTCCCTATCGACCTTTCAGAACTCATCGCTTCAGAGAAGGGTTACAAGATCGACCTCGAGGGCTTCCAGGTAGAGCTCCAGAAGCAGAAGGACAGAGCACGTAACGCTACAGCTATCGAGTCAGGTGACTGGGTTGAGTTCGCACACTGCGACAACATCGAGTTCCTCGGTTACGACTACACTGAACTCGACGGCGTTCAGCTCACACGTCACCGCACTGTAAAGGCAAAGAACAAGACAATGTACCAGCTCGTATTCGAGCGCACACCGTTCTACGCAGAGATGGGTGGACAGGTAGGCGACACCGGCTACATCCTTTCTGAGAGCGGAGAGAAGATCAACATCGTAAACACTGTCAAGGAGAACAACCTCACAATCCACGTTGCCGAGCGCATCCCTGCTGACTGCAGCGAGAGCTTCAGCCTCCATGTGGACACTGAGAGAAGACTCCAGATCGAGAACAACCATACAGCTACCCACCTTCTCCACCAGGCACTCCGCGAAATCCTCGGAACACACGTCGAGCAGAAGGGTTCATACGTATGCGACAAGTCATTCCGCTTCGACTTCTCACACTTTGAAAAGCTCACCCAGGAGCAGATCACACTCGTAGAGAACCGCGTGAACGCACTCATCAGAGCGAACTACGCTCTTGACGAGAACCGCAACGCAACTATGGAAGAGGCTCAGGAGATGGGTGCAATGGCACTCTTCGGAGAGAAGTACGGCGACAAGGTACGCGTGGTGAAGTTCGGTGACTCTTGCGAGCTTTGCGGTGGTACACACGCTGCTGCAACAGGCCAGATCGGCTACTTCAGAATCGTATCCGAGTCTGCAATCGCTGCCGGAGTACGTCGTATCGAGGCTGTGACAGGCGTAAGCGCTGAGGCACTCGTAGACGAGATGGCGGAGACAATCCGCGTTGCAAAGTCATTCTTCAACAACGTTCCTGACCTTGCAGGTGCAATCAGAAAGATGGTTGAGGAGAATGAGGCATTCAAGAAGCAGATGGAAGAGATCGCGAAGGAGAAGACACTTGCACTCAAGGGCACCCTCAAGGGAATGGCAGTTGAGGTTAACGGTGTAAACCTCGTTAAGATCGACACACCTATGGATCCTGTAATGCTCAAGAACGCGGCATTCATGCTCCAGAAGGAGGCTCAGAACCTTGTAATCGCTGCAGCATTCGAAGCGGCAGGCAAGCCACAGCTCCTTCTCATGTACACTGAGGACCTCGTGAAGGCAGGCCACAATGCCGGCGCTGATGTACGTGAGGCAGCGAAGCTCATCCTCGGTGGCGGTGGCGGACAGCCAGGTCTTGCAACAGCCGGCGGTAAGAACATCGACGGTCTTGCAGAGGCCCTCAACAAAATGGTTGAAGCAGCAACAAAATAATGAAGAAACTTGATCAGTTCATATTACGCTCTTTCATAGGACCGTTCATCGCGATCCTATTGGTGGTCGTATTCATCCTGATGATGCAGTTCCTTTGGCTGTACATCGACGAACTGGTCGGCAAAGGACTCAGCTTCAAGGTCATTCTGGAATTTCTCGGCTGGGGAAGCGCCACATTGCTGCCGCTTTCCCTCCCGCTTGCCACTCTGCTGGCTTCCATGATGACTTTGGGAACCCTTGGAGAGAACAACGAGCTGCTCGCTATCAAGGCAGCCGGCATTTCCCTCCAGCGAGTACTCATCCCGCTTTGCGCAGTCTGTATGATTGTCAGCATCGGAGCCTTCTTCGTTTCCAACGACCTCATCCCTGTGGCGTACAACAAGATCTACACCCTCAGGGACGACATCGGCAAGACCAAGGAAGAGATCAAGATTCCGACCAAGACATTCTACAACGGTATCGAAGGTTATATCCTCAGAGTGAACGAGAGAAACGACGAGACCGGAATCATGCATGGAGTGATGGTGTACAACCACACCGGCAACAAGGGCAACACCAGCCTTACTCTTGCCGACTCGGCGGAAATGAGGATGTCAAAGGACAAGAGCTACCTCACCTTCGTGATGTACAACGGAAGCAACTACGAGGAGACCAACACGAAGAAATACCGTGACACGACCCTCCAGCTGCAGAAGATCGACTTCGAGAAGCAGTCTATCGTGATTCCGTTGAAGAACTATGCCTTCCAGAAATCCGACTCCAGCCGATTCAATGACCAGGTGAAGTCAATGAACCTGAAGCAGCTGAACGAAAGCCAGGACTCCATCGGAAGACTCAACGCTGAGGGCAAGGTTGCAAACCTGAAGACTCTGAGCGAGTCCAGACTGATCAGATACAACAATCAGCTTGACACAGGATACCACCTCACCACTCCTTTCACACTCGAGGAAATCAACACATGGAAGGACATTGACGACGAGATCAAAGCATATGACAAGGCCAAGAAGAATGCCGAGGAACTTCAGATGAACATCGGAACATTCGCACGTGAGAGATATCATCACACGTTCATCCTCCGACTAATCGATATTGAAATCCTCAAGAAGTTCGCCCTGTCGATCGCCTGTCTCATCTTCTTCTTCATCGGAGCGCCTCTCGGTGCGCTGATCAGAAAGGGAGGACTCGGAACACCGGCCATCATATCGGTACTGTTCTTCGTGGCATATTGGGTAATCGACATCTCAGGAGTGAAGCTTGCGCGTGACGGTGCGGTATCACCGTTCAGCGGAGTATTCTTCTCAAGCTACGTCCTCCTTCCTACAGGTCTGTACCTCACATGGAAGGCAATCAACGACTCTGCGATCTTCAACATGGACGCAATAAAGAGTCTGTTCAGAAAAATCAAGACCAAGATAATGGAAATGTTCAAGAAGAAACGTATCGTGTACATGGGAACGCCGGAGTTCGCCGTCGCTCCTCTCGATGCGCTCATCAAAAACGGATATAATGTTGTGGGAGTTGTGACCGTAGCCGACAAGGCAAGCGGCCGAGGCCTCAAGATCAACGAAAGTGCAGTAAAGAAATATGCAGTAGAGCATAATATTCCTGTACTTCAGCCGATCTCGCTCAAGGACCCTGAATTCCTCGAGGCCCTCAAGGCATGGAAGGCAGACCTCTTCGTTGTGGTTGCATTCCGCATGCTTCCAAAGGTTGTATGGGAAATCCCGCCTATGGGAACATTCAACCTCCATGCAGCCCTTCTTCCACAGTACCGTGGTGCAGCCCCTATCAACTGGGCTGTCATCAACGGCGACAAGGCTACAGGCGTGACCACATTCATGATCGACGACGGTATGGATACCGGTAAGATCATGTACCGTGAGCAGTGCCTCATCGACCCTGACGAAAACGTAGGCCAGGTTCATGACAAGCTTATGGATCTCGGTTCTAAACTTGTGGTTCAGACTGTCGAGGCCATCTTCGACGGCAGCGTAGAGTACCGAGTACAGCGCAGCTTCATCCAGGGATCGGAAATCCTCCGACCTGCACCGAAGCTCAGCCGCGAGCTCTGCCACATCGACTGGAACGGAAAGACAAGGCACATCTATAACCTCATCAGAGGTCTCAGCCCATATCCTGCAGCATTCACTGAGCTCGTGAAGGGCGACAAGGTACAGCAGATGAAGATATACAGCACTGTGAAGGTGACAGGAGACGAGTATGCGGCGATGCTTGAGCAGAACGGCATGACATCGGCGGCACCGGGAACCGTACTCTCAGACGGCAAGACCTATATGGCCTTCGCCACTGCAGACGGCGCAATTTCAGTGACAGAGCTTCAGCTTTCGGGCAAGAAGCGTATGGCGGTGAAGGATTTCCTCATCGGATTCCGCGAGCCACAGTCATACACCACTACCCAGGGCACATCTTCACAGATCACAGGAAAGAAGGCATAATATGGAAAAGACGGTTGTCATAATATGTGACGGACAGTTTCCAAAGACTGAATATCCGCGTTACCTCATCAGCGCAGCAGACTTCACAATCTGCTGCGACGGTGCGCTGACAAAATATCTCCGTGCGAGCAAATCCATCTTCGGCGAGGAAAGGACACCTGACCTTGTCATCGGCGATATGGACACACTCTCCCCTGCAATGCAGAAGAAGTACGCAGACATCATCGTGAAGGAGGACGAGCAGGAGCATAACGACCAGACCAAGGCCGTAAGGTGGGCTCTTGCAAACATTGAAGGCCTCGCGCGTATATATATAATAGGTACAACCGGTGGCAGACTCGACCACACGATCGGCAATGCAGCCCTCCTTATGGAGTACACCAGGATGTTCGACCTTGAGGCGCGCGGCATCTTCATCGAGGCCGTGACAGACAACGGTTCCGCATTCGCAATAAACAACACGACTGAGTTTGACTGCGGCTACGGAAGACAGGTTTCCATCTTTTCTCCCGACAACACGCTGAGAATCAAGTCACAAGGCCTTGAATACCAGACAGAAGACGTCATCTTCGACAACTGGTGGAAGGCGACCTTGAACAGAGCCGTACAAGACACCGTAAGATTGGAATTCAATCACCCTTCAATGGTGCTTGTCTTTTTAAATTAAAAGACTAAATTCGCATTCACATAACCCTAAACGCTTATATCATGAGCACTGACAAATACATCCCATCGGTTGAGAGCATCGATCAGGCATCGGAAGTATTGAAAGAAATACTTGAGCCAACCCCATTCCAGCTCAACGCAGACCTCTCCACAAAGTATGAGGCAGACATATTCCTCAAAAGAGAAGACCTCCAGATGGTACGATCATATAAGATCAGAGGAGCATACAACAAGATCAGATCAATCGATTCAGAGACCCTGAAATACGGCATTGTCTGTGCCAGCGCGGGTAACCACGCCCAGGGAGTTGCATTCTCATGCAACAAACTTCATATCATGGGTACGATCTACATGCCTACAACCACTCCGAAGCAGAAGATCGAGCAGGTACGTATGTTCGGTAAGGAATACATCGACATCGTTCTTACCGGAGACACATTCGACGCTGCGAATCAGGCTGCAATTGAGTTTGCACGCAAGAGTGGAAAAACCTTCATTCCTCCGTTCGACGACCCTAAGATCATGGAAGGCCAGGGCACAATCGGCCGTGAGATCATCAACCAGACAAAGGACAAACTCGACTACATCTTCATTCCTATCGGAGGTGGCGGACTTGCGTCAGGTCTCGGTTCATATATCAAGCAGATTTCTCCTGAGACAAAGATCATCGGCGTAGAGCCGGCAGGTGCGCCTTGTATGAAGGCGGCCATCGACAAGGGAGAGGTTGTCGAACTTGATAACATCAACAAATTCGTGGATGGCGCAGCCGTCAAGAAGGCAGGCGCACTTACATATGAGGTGTGCAAAGACATGCTTGACGATATCGTAATCGTTCCTGAGGGAGCTGTCTGCACCACCATCATCCACCTTTACAACAAGAGCGCAATTGTCGTGGAGCCTGCAGGTGCACTTTCCATCGCAGCCCTCAACTTCTATGCTGACAAGATCAAGGGCAAGAAGGTAGCCTGCATCGTCAGCGGAAGCAACAATGACATCACCAGAATGGAGGAAATCCGCGAGAAATCCCTCCTCTATGAAGGACTGAAGCATTACTTCATAATAACATTCCCACAGAAGCCGGGCGTCATGCTCTCGTTCATCCGAGATATCATCGGACCTACCGACGACATGGTGTATTTCCAGTACATGAAGAAGACAAACAAGGAGTTCGGTCCTGCCATCGTCGGTATCGAACTTGCCGACAAGGCTGACTTCCACGCTCTTCTGCGCAGAATGGAGGCTCATCACATCATGTATGAGCACATCAACGAGAACAATAAATTATTTGAAATATTAATCTGATAAAACGAACTGTTATGAGTACACCGGATTGGAGCAATCTTACATTCTCCTACAGCAAGACAAACACAATACTCCGCAGCGTATACAAGGACGGAGCATGGTCCCCAGTTGAAAGCCTTACTGACGACAACATCAAACTCAGCGCGTTTTCAGGCTGTCTTCACTATGCAATCGAGTGCTTCGAGGGTTTGAAGGCATTCCGCGGAAAGGATGGCAAGGTACGTATCTTCCGTCCTGAGGAGAATGCATTGCGTCTTCAGAGATCTGCTGCATATCTTGGAATCGAGGCTCCATCTGTGGAGATGTTCGTGGACATGTGCAAGCAGGTGGTAAAAGAGAACATCGACTTCCTTCCACCATATGAGGTTACAGGTGCATCTATGTACATCCGCCCTACCCTTATCGGTACAAACCCACAGCTTGGCGTTCAGTCATCGAAGGAGGCAACTTTCCTTATGCTCTGCGCTCCAGTAGGTGCATATGTAGGCGGCGCTCTTGACGCTGTAGATGTTGTAATCGCACGTAACTACGACAGAGCCGCTCCTAACGGTTCAGGTTCATTCAAGGTAGGCGGCAACTATGCTTGCTCGCTCTATTCATTGAACGTGGCTCACAAGCTCGGTTACAAGGCAGTTCTTTATCTGGACCCACGCACAAGAGCTCATGTCGACGAGTTCAACTCATCGAACTTCTTCGGCATCAAGGGCAACAAGTATGTGACTCCTGAGTCTCCGTCTATCCTTCCTTCAATTACCAACAAGTCTCTTGAGACTGTGGCAAGACATCTCGGTATGGAGGTTGAGAGAAGACCGGTTCCTGTTGAGGAGCTCGCTACATTCGAGGAGGTTGGAGAGTGCGGTACAGCTGTGGTCATCACTCCTGTACACAAGCTCGTGGACAAGCCTTTCCTTGAGTCTGACGAGGAGACTGTATACACTTACGGCGACGGCAAGTGCGGTCCTAAGTCATTGAAGCTTTACAACTATATCGTAAGCATCCAGAAGGGTGAGATCGAGGATCCGTTCGGATGGATCACTTATGTAGAGTAAGACATCGCATCATAACAATAAAAGTCCGGTACAGCGTTCTGTACCGGACTTTTATTGTTTATTTCGGAGCGATCCTGTAAAGGAAGACTGCGATTATCGTGAAGACTACGTTCGGGAGCCAGAGGGCGATGGCCGGCGGAAGTGTGCCGGTATGGACGAACATCTGGCTGAAGCGTAGGAAGAGGATGTAGGTGAAGGCAAGTGCGATACCTATACCGATGTTCCAACCGATACCTCCTCGGCGTTTCTTTGACGATAGGGCGACTCCCATGATGGTGAGGATAAAGGCCGAGAACGGAAGCGCAAAACGTGTGTTCTTCTCGATGAGGGCGAATTTCACGTTGGCATCTCCACGCATCCTCTGGATGTCTATGAGTTCGTTGAGCTCGCTGTATGTGAGGGTTTCTACCGTATTTTCGGTCAGATAGAAGTCCTTGACAGAGAGTGCGAGCACTGTGTCGATCTGCCTTCCGCTACGCACGCGGTCTGTGAGGTCGTCGTTAAATTCTCTGATGAAATACTTCTTGAGAGTCCAGCATTTCTTTGTTGTATCATATACGGCAGACTCCGCTGAGATCTTCGACACGAGTCTGTCATCCTCTATCTTCTCGAGAGTGAAGCGGTATGCCGTGCTGTTCCATGAACTGAATGACTCGGCAAAGACATATTCACCCGGATTGATCTGATAATGTACGTTTCGCCCGACACCCTTGTATCGTTGTTTGATGTACTGATTCTCGAAATCCAGTCGCGTCTTGTTGGCTTCGGGTATGATGAAAAGGTTAAGACAGAGGGAGAAAAGGGCAATCAGCGTGGCGGAGAATATGTACGGGACCATCATCCTGTGAAAGCTGATTCCGCAGGAAAGTATCGCAACTATCTCAGTATCGGCCGCCATCTTCGATGTGAAGAAGATTACCGTGATAAACACGAACAGAGGGCTGAACATATTCATGAAGTACGGCACAAAGTTGACGTAATAGTCGAATATGATAGCCTTGAGCGGAGCCTCCTTGCTGACAAAGTCGTCGATCTTCTCGCTGATGTCGAAGATGATGACAATGCCGATGATGAGCAGCAGCGCCACAAAGAATGTTGTTATGAACTTCTTGACGATGTATACGTCAAGTCGTTTTGGTCTGAGATCGAAATCCATTCTGATTAAAGTCTTGTAGTTATCCTGCGCACTGTCTCTTCCTTCCATGCCTTGAAGTCACCTGCCTTGATATGCTTTCTTGCTTCACGTACAAGGTCGAGATAGAATGCGAGGTTGTGCTCACTTGCGATCTGTCCTGCGAAGATCTCTCCTGCAACGAAGAGATGGCGCACATATGCCTTTGTATATGTATGGTCGACAAATGATGTTCCCTTAGGATCAAGCGGCGAGAAATCATCCGCCCACTTCTTGTTCTTCATGTTCATTATACCGTCCCAAGTGAAGAGCATACCGTTGCGTCCGTTTCGTGTAGGCATTACACAGTCGAACATGTCCACTCCTCTCTCGATGGCCTCGAGAAGGTTTGCAGGAGTTCCGACGCCCATGAGGTAGCGAGGCTTGTCTTCCGGAAGGATAGGGCATACGACCTCGAGCATTTCGTACATTTTCTCTGTAGGCTCGCCCACTGCAAGTCCTCCGATTGCATAACCCTCGCGGTCAAGTGCGGCTGCGTGCTCCACTGCCTCACGACGGAGTTCCGGATAAACACATCCCTGGATGATTGGGAAAAGCGCCTGCGAATAGCCGTAGAGCGGTTCGGTAGCATCAAAATGCTTAACACATCTCTCAAGCCATTTCTGTGTGAGCTTGAGGGATTTCTTTGCATATGCGAATGTGGCGTCACCCGGGCAGCACTCATCGAAAGCCATCACGATGTCGGCTCCGATGATACGCTGGGTATCCATATTGTTTTCAGGTGTGAAGATATGCTTCGATCCGTCGATATGTGAACGGAAGATACATCCGTCTTCTGTAA
This sequence comes from Candidatus Cryptobacteroides sp., assembly GCA_045120635.1. Taxonomy (GTDB): domain Bacteria; phylum Bacteroidota; class Bacteroidia; order Bacteroidales; family UBA932; genus Cryptobacteroides. The sequence continues at coordinate 7,162 of JBGVEY010000013.1, read as the reverse complement.
GCTTTCTGATAGGGCTGAGTGAAAACACCTGGAATCCGCCGCTGTCTGTCAGGATCGGTCTGTCCCATGATTCGAACTTATGAAGACCGCCGGCAGCCTTGATGACATCAAGACCCGGTCTGAGATAAAGGTGATATGTGTTGCCGAGGATGATCTCAGCCTTGATATCTTCCTTCAGATCACGGTGAAAGATGCCTTTTACCGAGCCGACTGTGCCGACTGGCATGAATATAGGTGTCTCGATCTGTCCGTGGTCGGTCGTGATGATACCGCAACGGGCGGATGAATTCGGATCATTATGTGTTTTCTGAAACTTCATTCTGCGTACATTTAACTGCCAAAGATACGAACTTTTAGTCAAAATCTTGTATATTTGTGGGACATTAAAAGAGTAATAGCACTATGAACAAGAACATCAGACTCAGACTTATAGTCATGAATATCATCCAGTGGGCCATCTGGGGAGCGTACCTCACATCGATGGGACAGTACCTCGGCTCAGTGGGACTCGGCAGCAAGATCGCGATCTTCTACGCAATGCAGGGTATCGTTTCCATGTTCATGCCGGCCCTCATGGGTATCGTTGCAGACAAATGGATTCCTGCACAGAAGCTTCTCGGATACTGCCACGGTATCGCAGGTGCAGGCATGGTAGGCGCTGCCGCTTACTGCATGGGCACAGCCACACCTGAATTCGGCATTCTTTTCGGCCTCTACTCCATCGGAGCGGCATTCTACATGCCTACAATCGCACTTTCAAACTCTGTAGCATTCAAGATCCTGACAGATAACGGATTCGACACAGTGAAGGACTTCCCTCCTATCCGCGTGTTCGGTACCGTAGGTTTCATCGCGAGCATGTGGTTCGTTAACTTCATGACCAACGGTGACGGTGTATCATTCCAGAAGACATATGACCAGTTCTTCGTATCCGGCATCCTCGGAATCGCTATGCTCCTCTACTGTCTCACACTTCCTAACTGTCCTTGCAAGGTGGACAACGGAACAGAGCAGACTCTTTCACAGAGATTGGGCCTCGACGCGTTCAAGCTTTTCAAGAACGGCAACATGGCCATCTTCTTCATCTTCTCGATGCTTCTCGGCATGGCTCTCCAGATCACAAACAGCTACGCCACACCTTTCATCGAGCACTTTGCAAGCACTCCTGAATACGCAGACACATGGGCAGCACAGAATCCTGTGGCCCTCTACTCTATCTCACAGATCGCAGAGACTCTCGGTATCCTTCTCATTCCGTTTGCAATGAGACTCTTCGGAATCAAGAAGGTTATGCTCATCGCGATGTTCGCATGGGTATTCCGCTTCGGTCTCTTCGGAGCCGGCAACACAGGTCCAGGCCTCTGGATGCTCGTACTTTCAATGATCATCTACGGTATCGCATTCGACTTCTTCAACATCTCGGGAGCTCTCTACACCAACATGAGAACCAGCGAGAAGATCCAGAGCAGCGCACAGGGTCTCTTCATGCTCATGACCAACGGTATCGGTGCCACTGTAGGTACACTTGGCGCAGGAGCGATCATGAACCATTACGTATACAACGCAGCTACTCCGGACTGGAGCACACCTTGGTACATCTTCGCAGGTTACTCACTCGTGGTTGCCGTAGCGTTCATGTTTGTATTCAAGCAGCCTGCAAACCCTAACGAAAAAGTTGCATAAAACGCTTGTTATTTAAAAGTGATTGGATAACTTTGCTGACATCAACAGGAAAAGACATGATGAACCGTTTGTCACTACTACCTTTGCTTCTATGGAATCCGTGCCGACGAGACTCCTAGTGGATGGTATTGCCTGACGATGTTATTGCATTGATAACTTCACTTAACTGCATATCAGCCTCCGGAGTTTCCGGAGGCTTTTCAATTTTCAGAAGCTGTTGCTATGGAACAGAAACTCTACATTTTTGACACGACTCTCAGAGACGGAGAACAGGTCCCTGGCTGTCAGTTGAACACTATCGAGAAAATCGAACTTGCAAAGACACTTGAAGCAATGAAGGTGGACGTCATCGAGTGCGGATTCCCCGTATCCAGCCCAGGTGACTTCAAATCTATCGTGGAGATCTCCAAGATCATCACAGAATCAAGGATCTGTGCATTGACAAGAGCCATCGAAAACGACATCGATGTCGCTGTCGACGCCCTGCACTACGCACGTCTGAAGCGTATCCACACAGGTATCGGCACATCCGACTACCATATAAAATACAAGTTCAACTCAAACCGAGAGGAAATCCTTGAACGCGCTGTCGCAGCCGTGAAATACGCACGCAGATTCGTCGATGACGTGGAATTCTATGCAGAGGATGCCGGCCGTACAGACAACGAATATCTCGCAAGAGTGATCGAGGCGGTCATCAAGGCAGGCGCCACCGTTGTGAACATCCCCGACACAACCGGCTACTGCCTCCCTCACGAGTACGGAGCAAAGATCAGATATCTCGTGGACAATGTCCCTAACATCGACCAGGCTATCATATCCACACATTGCCACAACGACCTCGGAATGGCCACCGCCAACACCATTTCCGGCATCATCAACGGTGCAAGACAGGTGGAGGTCACAATGAACGGAGTGGGCGAACGCGCCGGAAACACCGCGATGGAAGAGGTCGTAATGGCAGTAAAGAGCCACAGCAGCATTCCCGTATATACTGACATCGAGACAAGGCATTTCCACAAGGCTTCACATCTGGTATCGACCCTCATGCGTATGCCTGTCCAGCCTAACAAGGCAATCGTAGGCCGCAACGCCTTCGCACATTCATCCGGAATCCACCAGGACGGCGTGCTCAAGCACAGGGAAAGCTACGAGATCATCGACCCTGCGGAAGTGGGCGTCAACGATTCGGTAATCGAACTTACCGCACGCAGCGGACGAGCGGCTCTCGCCCATCATTTCCAGAGACTCGGCATCCATCTGAACAAGGAACTCCTTGACCAGGCGTATGAAAAGTTCCTCAAGCTTGCAGACTGCAAGAAAGACATCAACGATTCCGACCTCTATGTAATCGCAGGCATCACCCAGGACAAGCAGGCGCAGAAGATCAAGCTCAAATACCTCCAGGTTGTATGCGGCAAGAACGCTGTTCCGATGGCGACCGTAAAACTCATCATCGACGGCGAGGAATGCACCGCAACATCCAGCGGAAACGGTCCTGTAGATGCGGCATTCCAGGCGGTGAAAAGCCTCGTACACAGAAAGATCAACCTTGAAGAATACCTCGTACAGGCCATCACAAAGGGCACAGACGACGTAGGAAAGGTTCATATCCAGATCGAGAACAAGGGCAACATCTACTACGGATTCTCGGCAAACACTGATATCGTGACAGCTTCGGTAGAGGCATACGTAAACGCTATTTCAAAGATATTGTAATGGGAAAGACACTTTTCGATAAAATATGGGACGCCCATGTCGTGAAACACATTCCGGATGGTCCGGATGTGCTTTACATCGACAGGCACCTTATTCACGAAGTGACTTCCCCTCAGGCATTCGCCGCACTCAAGGCAAAAGGAATGAAGGTGTTCCGTCCAGGAAAGACCTTTGCGACCTGTGACCATAACACTCCTACGCACGACCAGGACAAGCCTATTGCGGAACCATCGTCTGCAAAAGCAGTGGCCGCACTCGCCGCCAACACAGCAGAAAACGGCATAACGTACTTCCCTCTCGGAGATCCGGGCAATGGAATCGTCCACGTGATGGGACCGGAACAGGGCATAGTGCTCTGCGGGCAGACAGTTGTTTGCGGAGACAGCCACACAGCGACTCATGGTGCATTCGGAAACATAGCGTTCGGTATCGGCACCAGCGAGGTGGAGATGGTCTTTGCGACACAATGCCTCATGCAGAGCAAACCGTTGCAGGCAAGAATAACGATAGACGGCCGCCTTGCGGACAACGTGACGGCAAAGGACGTCATACTGTATATAATCTCGAAAATAGGCACCGGGGGCTGCACGGGACATTTTGTGGAATATTCCGGCGAAGTGTTCCGCGAAATGAGTATGGAGGGCAGAATGACCGTCTGCAACATGAGTATCGAGATGGGAGCCAAGGGAGGAATGATCGCTCCGGACACAACGACATTCGAATATATCAAAGGTCGCAGATTCGCTCCTGAGGAGGAGGATCTGGGAAGGCTGTGCGCTGAATGGGCGGCATTGAAGACAGATGACGACGCTGTCTTTGACAAGGAATTCCGCTTCGACGCAGCCGACATCAGACCGATGATCACATATGGAACGAATCCGGGAATGGGAATGGCGGTTGACGCCGTCATACCTTCGGAAGCCGTCGGGTGTGACGCGGCAAGCTTCAGCAAGGCGCTGGCCTATATGGACCTCAGATCGGGAGAGTCACTGCTCGGCCACAAGGTGGATTACGTATTCCTCGGTTCATGCACAAACGGAAGAATAGAGGATTTCAGGGCATTTGCGGAAGCCGTGAAGGGACGAAGAAAGGCTGAAGGCGTAACCGTATGGCTCGTACCGGGATCAAAGCAAGTGGAAAGGCTTATCGAGGAAGAAGGCCTGGGCACGATTCTCCGCGAGGCCGGATTCGAAATCAGACAGCCGGGCTGCTCTGCCTGCCTTGCAATGAACGATGACAGGATTCCGGAAGGTAAATACGCAGTATCCACATCTAACAGGAACTTTGAAGGACGTCAGGGCTACGGTGCTCGCACACTGCTTGCAGGACCTCTTGTGGCAGCGGCAGCCGCTGTGAATGGAGTTGTTTCATTGCCTCTATAGCGACAGATCATATGGAAAAGATCACCATAATACAATCGACAGCTGTTCTTGTGCCGGCAGCAAACATCGACACGGACCAGATAATCCCCGCACGCTTCCTGAAGACCACTTCACGCGAAGGCTTCGGAGAGAAGGTATTCTATGACTGGAGGTTCGATTCCGAGGGTCAGCCGGTGGACAACATCATTGACAGGCAGAAGGGAAGCATCCTCGTTGTCGGAGAGAACTTCGGTTGCGGCTCAAGCCGCGAACATGCGGCATGGGCCATTCACGACGCAGGATACAGGGCTGTAGTATCATCTTCATTTGCCGACATCTTCCAAGGCAACGCATTGAACAACAGTCTTCTGACGGTAAAGGTCAGCGAGGAATTCCTTGCCACGCTGATAGAGGCCGTCAGGCAAAACCCTTCGCTGGAAATACGCATTGACCTTGAAGCCCAGAGCATTTCTGCGGAAGGCATAGGCGAGGAGACCTTTCCTATCGTCGGATACAGGAAGGAATGCCTTCTCAACGGTTACACAGACATCGACTACCTCCTGGCAGGCCTGCAGGATATAATAGACTACGAATCCAGGACATTATGAAAAAGAATATAGCAGTACTTCCGGGAGACGGAATCGGTCCGGAAATCATGGCCCAGGCCGTGCGTGTGCTTGATGCCGTATGCGAGAGATTCGGTCACGGATTCAACTATGTACACGCACAGATCGGAGCATGCGCCATCGACTCCTGCTCAGACCCTTATCCGCAACAGACACATAAGGCATGCATGGAGGCCGACGCCATCCTCTTCGGCGCCGTCGGAGACCCGAAATATGACAATGACCCGGCGGCAAAGGTCCGTCCGGAACAGGGCCTCCTCCGAATGAGAAAATCTCTCGGACTGTATGCCAATATCCGTCCGGTGAAACCATATGACTCCCTGCTGGACGCTTCGCCTCTGAAGAAGGAAATCGTTGCCGGATCGGACTTCATCGTGGTCCGTGAACTTACAGGCGGTATCTATTTCGGAGAGAAGGGGCGGAATGAAGCCGGAGACGAGGCATATGACAACTGCACATATTCACGGAAAGAAATCGAGCGTGTAGCACATGTGGCTTTCCAATATGCATCGCGAAGGAAGGGCAAGGTGACACTGGTCGACAAGGCCAATGTGCTTGAGACATCAAGACTGTGGCGCGATACTGTCAAGCAGGTACATCAGGCATCATATCCGGAGATTTCTCTTGAGTTCATGTTCGTCGACAACGCGGCGATGAAGATGGTCTCCAATCCCACTGACTTCGATGTCATATTGACAGAAAACATGTTCGGAGATATCCTGAGCGACATTTCGGGAATAATCAACGGCAGTATCGGTCTGATTCCGTCAGCATCATTCGGAGATGCCCGCAGCCTTTTTGAACCTATCCACGGTTCATATCCGCAGGCGGCAGGAAAGGATATCGCCAACCCGATTGCCGCCATCCTTTCTGCAGCAATGATGCTTGAGGACGCCTTCGGAATGAGCGTCGAGGCAACCGCTGTAAGAGAAGCCTGCGCCCGAGCAATCGGGGACGGTGTATGCACAGAGGACATAATCCCAGGCAGCAGATACGGAACAAAGGCTACCGGAAAGTATATCGCAGCACTTATCCGATCGGCGAAGTAATTCATATAAAGAGGCCGACTAAAAAGTCGGTTTTCTTTGTTCACGTGAAGGAGTCCTCTCTATTGAGGAGTCTTGTGGTAAGCATGAGATCTCTCACAAGAAGCGTCTGGAATACTTGTAGAAAACGCGCTTTTCCCTGACGAGATTCAGAGTCCCATACAGATATCCGGATTTCTTAGGTGTTGCTCGGATGATATGAAGATAGGCGATAGCTCGAGATCACACAGTAGGTTTCGATCAAGAAAACAGCCAATTTGTTGATTGAAAAGCGGATTTTCCGTTTAAATCGACGTAAAACAGGGCTTTTGACAAGTTACGATCAGAAAATGGACAATTTTATTGATTGTAATGTGACGAAAGGCATTAAATGGAGATTCAGAAGGGTAATCGAATACGTCGGTGCAGGGGTGACCATTATAATAAGATGATGCTGACTAAAAAGTCAATTAGACTTTGATGGTTAGCCTCTTTTCGTTTTTATATTGCACCGGGAGGATAGCAGTGATTGCGGAGGACTCCGTTCGCTTCGCTCCGACATCCTCTGCGCATCAGTTTTTTACCCAAACATAAAACAGACGGGCGTATAAATCGAGTAGGAGGAAAACAAAAGTAGGTTTTCCTCCTACTTTTGTTTTCCGACCTCTCACACCACCGTACATGCGGGTCCGCATACGGCGGTTCCTTATCTGCAATGATACTTTTCGTAGTATCCCAACAATGACGG
>JBGVEY010000012.1:0-38774 GCA_045120635.1 Candidatus Cryptobacteroides sp. | reverse complement strand
AGATAAAGTACCTATGTTTGTAATCTATTGAAAGACGCTCTCAGGGGCTTGTCGGCCCCTGCCGCTTGGCAGACCCCCGAGAAGTTTTTCATATAAAAGTTAAGCTACTGATATTTTTGCTAAATTTATTTGGCATCAATTATTATCAAAAATACAGTAGCTATGAGTACACAAAGAAAGGAATTTTCCTTCAAAGGTCAAAAGATTTTTGTCGGATTAGATGTGCATTTAAAGAGCTGGACAGTAACTGTTTTATCTGAACAGTCGGTTCTTAAGAAGTTTACTCAGGACCCAAGTCCTGCCGCCTTGTACAAGTTCCTCAGCAACACCTATCCTGGTGCAGAGTATTTTTCTGTCTACGAGGCCGGTTTTTGCGGATTTTGGATACACTGGGAACTCCACAACCTAGGTATCAATAACATTGTGGTGAACCCTGCAGATGTCCCTACCATGGGAGGAGAGAGATTGAGAAAAACAGACGCTGTAGACAGTGGAAAATTGGCCAGAAGCTTAAGAGCTGGAGAGCTGAGGGGAATATATGTCCCTGACTCTATAACAACAGAGATTCGTTCTTTGATCAGACTGAGAGACTCATTGACAAAAGATCAGACACGTCACAAAAACAGAATAAAAGCGCATCTGAGATATTTAGGAATTGATATTCCGGAAGAGTTCTGCAGGCCGGGCAATACTTGGACCAATAGGTTTGTATTGTGGCTGAAAGACTTGAAGATGGAAACTGACTATGGAAAGAAAACATTGGATCTGCTGATTGCTCAGTATGAAGATCTTAGGGTACAGCGACTTAATATGATGAAGGAACTTCGAGCCCTGTCTAAAACAGAAAGATTCGCAGAACCTTTGAGGTTATTGATGACAGTTCCGGGAATCGGGCAAGTCTCAGGATTGACGATACTATCAGAAATTGATGATATAGCCCGTTTCAAGGATGCCTCTCATTTGGCATCATATGTAGGTATAGTTCCAATGTGTTATTCAAGTGGCGAGCATGATGGAACCGGCAACCTAACTGTAAGACGTCATGCGCAGCTGCGCTGGCTGATTGTCGAATCTGCCTGGATTGCTGTCCGAAAGGATCCAGTTCTTTCTGCAGCATATGTCGAATATTGCAGAAAAATGAAGCCTAGTAAGGCTATCATTAAGATAGCTAGGCGTATTATTAACCGTATATATTTTGTGATGAAACATCAGCATCCATATGTCAATTGCTTCGTTTCATAAAAGAAGATATATCCTGTCTGGTAAACAGACTTCCTATAGGAGAGAGTACTTAAATTCCAATGCGGCTTTGTAGTCCGCTCTGTTAAAGTTTGTACCTCCTACCTCCGTAACCTAATGCAGATACTTGCGGCATTAACCATATTGTCCGCTTTGGGAGGTTTGTTTACCGAGGATAATTTGAGTCTCAAAGGTATCGATCTTCACAAGATCGACGGCATATTGTTGCCTAGAACGAAAATCACAGAAAATTTATTTATTTGACACACAATAACTTACAAAAATTATCAAAAATATTATGTAGGTTGTGCTTGGATTTCAACTGGGAATTCCAATTTAGTCAACATTATCTCAATACCACATCCACACTTCCCTCTTGAGATAGCTCAGAGAAGTGTGGATTTTAGTATTTGGGCCGACTTACTCCAAACTGATCATATCAGCAGCTTCCCTAGCCTTGCTATTAACAAGATGAAAGTACTGTTGAGTCGTAAGGATACTAGAGTGTGTCATATGCCTCGATACAGTATTTATGTCTGCACCGGAAGTTATGAGCATAGTTGCGCACGTATGCCTGAACGAATAGAAGGTAATGTTCTTTTCTATCCCTGCAGCTTTAACCCAATCCCTCAAAGGTTTGATCAGCATCGAACGTCTGAATTCATTGAATACGAGTCCACTTGCTCGTTTTGGTCCAAGATATTTCAACGCCTCTCGGTTTATAAATATCGTCTCAAGATTACCGGTCTTCTGAATGACCTTCCTTATATACGGATTTCCTTCTTCATCAATCATTACATGCTCCCAATCAAGAGTAATTATGTCACTCAGTCGCAAGCCGCTGAAAATGGAGGTAGCAGCAGCATTTACAAGCACATCATATTCGCAAGGAGTGGAAAACAGTCTCCTCACCTCATCCGGTGTCAGAAACTCTCGCTGAGACTTCTTCAAAGTCACTCTCTTCCAATATAACGACAGATCATCTTTTAGATAACCCTCAATAAATGCATCATGAGCGATTGATTTAAAGCACTGGAAATATTTGCTTGCGGTGTTTTGATGGAGATGTGCTTTATCCTTGCGTTTAGCAATCCCTTTGACCGTAGCCACGTCTGTAAGATATATGCGGTATTCTTCGCCCATACGATATGTTATGTCGAGAAAACAGCATTTCCCTTTAACAAACCGGAAGAAATGCTTGTATGAATGCTGCCAGGCGTTATTTCTTTTATAGATCCTTTCGCGGTAATATTCAAGGAAATCCATGTCATTGGCAAAATCATCAAAGATGCCAAGTTCCTTGCTGTTTATCTGCTTAACCCTCCTGTTTCTTATCCTGCGGGCATAACGCAGCGCATCAGCATTAAATTCCCGATCCTCATCATTACGAGGCTTGAGGATAACATATCTTTTAAGTGATTCCTTGGCAACCTCCTTTTGTCTTACAGGGTTGAACAATGGCGGATAGTATTCCAAATACAGATAGGCCCTGCCTTTCTTCGATTCCCTTTTCTTGATTTCCACTTTAACACTTTTCATAAGGCCACACCATTAAGCGATTATACTATCGAATGCGGATTTCAATATCCACACTTCCCTACCGAACCTGATATTAGGTATCTGCATCACATTCACAATATGATACATTCTATCCTTAGATAGATTATACTTCAGGCATATCTCATCCGGCTGATAATACTGAGATCTGTCAAAAAGCGATGGTCCCTTTATTTCATCAACATGAACCTTGGAATAACAGGCCTTCTTTCCACATTTCTTGTGTGGTATCTTGTGGTTTTCTGTAAACCAATAGACCTGCTCCCTCTCCATATTATATATTCTCATGATATCTTCTACGGTATACCATTCCTTTATTGATGCATATTGATTAGGACGATAATCTTCAAGAAGTTTCTGGATGTCTGAGTAGAGAAAGTATCTGGTATGGCCTACCTTGATGTGTTTAAGTTTCCGTTTTCTAAAATAGTGTTCGATTGTACTGCGCTTGATATTAAATGCCGAAGCAGCCTCTGTGATTGAAAAATATTGATGCAGACGTGGACTATAGTCAGCAGATGACTTCTCCGACTTGCCGGTCGATTTTACGGTCTCAATATACATCCGGGTCAAAGCCGAAGATGGTACAAGAATCACCCCTTTTGTCCTTATCGATGGCAATGACCCGTCATTGACATACCTTCTGATAGTCTTGCTGGAAATCCCAAGCAGTTCGCTGGCTTCAGATAGACGTAGATATTCCTTTGCTTTATAATAGTCCAACCGCTTGGATGCGTTGGCATGGATGAGTTGATCCAGCGAGTGCTCCTGTTTTTTAAGCCTTTGCTGATTCTGAGAATATTTCCTGGCACAGGATTGGCTGCAAAATTTTGCGTTGATCTGCTGTGCTTCGAATTCAAGTCCGCAGTTCAAACACTGTTTTCTGTAAATCACCTTGCCCGTATCCTTGCTGAAGAATGTTTCGGCCTTACCTTTCAGCGCGATATCATGTCCATGATCAGTTGCATGCAGTCTGTATAATTTCGAGCATTGATGAGAACAGAATTTTGTGTTCTTCTTCTTTGCTGTAAATTCCTTGCCACAGGTCGGACAGACCTTGTTGTACATAAGAGCCGAGAGATACGGCGTACCATCTTCCTGCAGTTCCGATGGCACCTCACACTTGAATTCCTTTGCCTTCTTTTGGCAATTGCTGCTGCAGTATCTGTTCTTGTACCTCACGGTATGAAACTCCCTGCCGCAGACTCTACAATGTCTTTTGTGTGTCATAATTCATTAGTTTAAAAATTCAAAATTAAACCATATGACAATGACACTCATTCTATATCATTTGTTATCAGATTGTGTGATAAACAATGATAGACAAAGATGGACAAAGATATACAAGTGTGGACAGCAATCGCTTACTCAGTTCCACCATTGAAAAACACTATATTTTTTCCAACAAAAATTTCGTGGTCGAAAAACGGTATCTGAATAATACGAAAAACGGCCCCAGAAGGGCCTAGAATAACGTTTTTATTAAAAAAGATTACCTAAAGATTTACTTTAGGTAATCTTTGTAAGTGATTGATTATCAATATGTTAGGATTTTACCACTCCAAAATCTTGTTGAAGTCGTAAGCCTCAGGGTTCTCGATACCGAGAGCCTTGACAGCCTCGTAGTCAGCCTCAGTTACATAGTGAGCGATGTACTTATAGTAGTTCTGAGCTGTACCTGCGTTGATATCAACTACGCGTGGTGGAATCTTGCCGGTCTTAGGGTCCTGAAGGTCTGCGAGGTAAAGTGGAGATACGTTACCGTATGCGTCAACGTAAACCATGCAACCTGTCTTGCCCTCGCTGTAGAGCTGGTAAACACCCATTGCGAGCTCTGTACAGTAAGTAAGGTCATAAGCAACCGGATCCTGGCAGCGTACGTCGTAACCGATCTCTACCGGACGGCTCTTGACCTTAAGACCGATCTTCTTGAACTCAGCCTCGAGGAGGTCGTTGAAGAGAACAGCCTTAGAAACCTTACCAAGCTCTGGATGACCGTGGTCGTCGTATGAGAAACGAACGCCGGCTGCCTCCATTTCCTCTGCCTTGAACTCGTGGAAGAGACCCTCAGCAGCTACGATAGTACCGTAGTTGATACCGAGAACCTTTCTCTTGAGGATGGCTGAGATAGAAAGCTTGACAACCTTGTCAAGGCAGATCTCAGTCTTGTTGAACATCTCAGGGATGATAGTCATCGGGCAGTGAGTAGCCTCACCGATACCGAGTGCGAGTGAACCGCAAGTACGGCCCATAGCTGAGATCACGAGCCAGTTACCTGATGTGCGTGCATCTTCGTATACAGTGCGAGCGAGGTGTGCACCTTCGTTCTTTGCAGAGTTGTATCCGAATGTAGGAGCGTTTGCAGGAAGTGGAAGGTCGTTATCGATTGTCTTAGGACAGTGGATATTAGCGATTGGGTAACCCTTAGCTGCGAGGAACTTAGAGATACGGTTTGCAGTTGAAGCTGTGTCGTCACCACCGATAGTTACGAGGAGCTTGATGTTGTTGTCCTTGAAGAGGTCGAGGTTGAAGTTGTTCTCGAAGTCAGCATCAGTTGGTTTGAAACGGCTCATCTCAAGATATGAACCACCTCTGTTGAAGTAACGGTCTGCGATTGCGAATGTGAGGTCCTCAGTGCGTGCGTTCTTGCTGAAAAGGCCTGAATAACCACCATGGAGACCGATTACGCGGAAACCCTTAGTAATGAATGTCTTTGCTACACTCATTGAAACTGAGTTCATTCCGGGAGCTGGACCGCCACCACAGAGAATGATAACTGCATCTTTCATAATTCTGAAGTATTAAATTGTTAAACAAAAATTCACATTAAGCGGCGCAAATTTACCAATTATTACCAAAAAATCCAATACTTATTTCAAGCTTCAGGACTCTTGCAGTTATGGAAACGAATTTGTATTTTTGTAGTTTATTTTGGCATACTGCGCTTATGGACAAACACACGGCAAATATCAGGATTGACGAGCTCAGAGGCATACTCGACGAGGCTAACAGGAGGTATTATGTAGATAATGCCCCTATGTTCAGTGACTATGAGTTCGACATGCTTCTCAAGGAGCTTGAAGCCCTCGAAAGGGAGTATCCTGAACTCGTGACTCCAGACTCCCCTACGCAGAGGGTCGGAAGCGACCTGAAAAAGGAGTTCGAGCAGTATCCGCACAGATATCCGATGTTGTCTCTCGGCAACACATATGATATAACCGAGGTGCAGGCATTTGCTGACAGAGCGGCAAAAGGAATCGGTAACGCATTCACCTTCAGCTGCGAGCTCAAATTCGACGGTACAGCCATCTGCCTTCTGTATAAGAACGGCAAACTGGTAAGAGCATTGACACGAGGTGACGGAACAGTCGGTGATGATGTAACACGTAATGTAAAGCATATCAGCAACATACCTCAATCCCTCACCCTTCCGGCGGATTTCATTCCTACAAAGGAAAATCCAGTACCATGGCCGGATGAATTCGAAATCAGAGGAGAAATCTATATGCCATGGGCGGCATTCGACCGCCTGAACGAGGAAAGACTCAAGGATGAGGAACAGCCGTTCGCAAATCCTAGAAATGCCGCTTCAGGTTCTCTTAAACTGCTTGACAGCAAGCTGGTAGCCGGCAGAGGTCTCGAATGTACACTATATCATATTCTCGGAGAAAACATACCGTTCAGTACGCACGACAAGGCGTTGACTGCTGCGGCTGATTGGGGTCTTCCGGTATCTGACAAACGGAAGATCTGCACAACAATAGAAGAAGTCGACGAGTTCATAACCTATTGGGATACAGAACGAAAGAATCTCCCATATGCCACTGACGGCATTGTGATCAAGGTCAATGAACTTCCATATCAGACAGAACTCGGATATACTGCAAAGGCGCCGCGTTGGGCCGTAGCATATAAATTCAAGGCCGAACAGGCACTGACAAGACTTGTTTCCATCGACTATCAGGTGGGCAGAACAGGAGCTGTTACCCCGGTCGCCAATCTTGAACCTGTACAGTTGAGCGGAACGGTTGTGAAAAGAGCATCCCTTCACAACTCCGAGCAGATGCAGCTCCTTGACATACATATCGGTGACTATGTATACGTGGAGAAAGGCGGAGAAATCATTCCTAAGATCACAGCTGTTGAATTGAGCCAGAGACCATCTGATGCAGTCATTCCTCATTTCCCTGAATTCTGTCCTGACTGCGGAACCAAGCTTGTCAAGGATGAACAGGAAGCTAAATCATTCTGCCCTAACCAGAACGGCTGCCCTACCCAGATGCAGGCGAAACTGGTACACTTCCTTGGCAGAAAGGCGATGAATGTGATTGCAGGAGACGCAACTGTCGAGCAGCTCTACAGCAAGGCCCTTGTGTGGAATGTCGCAGACTTCTACGAATTGACCAAGGAGCATCTTCTTACACTTGACGGATGGAAGGATAAGTCGGCAGAAAGATTCCTCAAGAGCCTTCAGGAGTCAAAAAAGGTCCCTTTCGAGAGAGTCCTCTTTGCTCTTGGAATACGTCACGTCGGCGAAACAACGGCAAAAAGCCTTGCCGGACACTTCAGAAACATTGATGCGATCGCATCTGCAGATGTAGAAGAATTGCTGAAAGTAGACGACATAGGTGAAATAATCGCCGAAAGTGTATACTCGTTCTTAAGGAATCCGGACAATCTGGACATCATTTCAAGATTGAAGACGGCGGGATTGAGATTCGAGTCAGAGGAAAAGAAAGCGCAGCTTTCAAATGCCCTCGAAGGACTGACAATCGTGATTTCGGGCAATTTCAGCATCTCCCGCGACGCAATGAAGGAATTGATCGTCCTTAACGGAGGCAAGAACAGCGGCAGCATCAGCGGAAAGACAAGCTATCTTCTCGCAGGAGAGAAGGCCGGTCCGGAAAAGCTTAAGAAAGCCGAATCGCTGGGCGTAAAAGTGATAACAGAACAGGAGTTCAACGAAATGATATCAGTTGAACCGGTAATACAGGAGGAGAGCACACAACTTAGTCTGTTTTAACATATGAAAAGTATACACAAACTGAAGAATTTCTTCAAAGATGATATCTGGAAGATCGACCATGAGGAACTCTCAAGGGCCAGAGCCCGATTCATCAAATATACAAAGGTCATGATCATCACAATCAAGACCTTTGCCAACGAGCGCATCGGTTTCCAGGCTGTTGCACTCAGTTTCTTCAGTACTATGTCCGTCGTGCCGTTCATTGCAATCATGTTCGCGATCACCGGCGGATTGGGTCTGGCTGACAAACTCAAGGAACTCCTCTATTCTTACTTTGAGAACAGTCAGCAGACTATTGATTTAATATTGGGATTCTCCAACAACATCATAAACGAGGCTCAGAGCAGTGCAGTCGGTCTTGTCAGTTCATTGCTCTTTGCATTCATCGTGATTTCGATGATGCTCAATGTAGAGAAGGTATTCAACAATGTATGGCAGGTCCGCAAGGCAAGGAACATCTTCAAGAGGGTTTCCTTCGTGCTGGCCATGCTTCTTCTCTCCCCTTTCGTTGTGATGCTGTTCTTCACAGGATCCTTCATTTATTCACATGCATTGGAATTCATCGGAATAGATCCGGAGGCTCTGGGCGTATTCAAGACCATCCTGGCCTGGGTCATCTTCGGTGTCGTTGCGACATTTACATTGTCGGCAATGTACAAGTTCCTTCCTAATGCGAAGGTGGATTACGGTAGCGCGCTAAGAGCAGCAATACCTGCAGCCATAGCGTTTACGACAGTGCAGTATATGTATCTTGAGACGCAGGTGTTCGTGACAAGACTCAGCACCGTATACGGTGCCTTTGCCGCAGTGCCGCTCTTCATGGTATGGATCAATATCGGATGGTACATCATCCTAATAGGTGCGGAACTTTCATTTGCGTTCCAGCATGTAGACAGTTATAATACAGAAGAAGAATAATTATAAGATATATGGGCAAGATATCAGAATTCAACCAGAACGACTATGAGATCATAGCACGTGATTACGCAGACCTTAAGGAAGCTGCAAGAAAAAGGTGCAGTGACGAGTCTGAAATCGAACTGATCCAGAAGGCTTTCGAATTTGCAAACGAGGCCCACAAAGGTGTCAGAAGACGCTCTGGTGAACCATACATACTTCATCCTATCGCTGTTGCCAAGATAGTTGTCAGCAATATCGGTCTCGGCTGCAAATCTATCATTGCGGCTTTGCTTCATGACGTCGTAGAGGACACAGATTACACAGTGGACGACTTGAGATCACTGTTCGGTGACAAGGTCGCTACCCTGGTCGAAGGTCTTACAAAGATCAAGACGGTGCTCGACAATGAAGACAAGGCACAGCAGAAGAGCATGCAGGCGGAGAACTTCAAGCGCATCCTTCTTACATTGAACGATGACGTGCGAGTGGTACTCATCAAGCTTGCAGACCGCCTCCACAACTGCAGAACCATTGAGTTCATGCCTGAGCACAAGCGTGACAAGATCCTCAGCGAGACAATGTTCGTATTCATTCCTCTTGCCCACAGACTCGGTCTGTATGGAGTGAAATCCGAAATGGAAGATATCTGGCTGCGTTACAAGGAACCGGAAGCTTTTGATACAATCACTGCCAAGATCAACCGCAATGTCATTGACAAGGATAAGGAAATCAATGAATTCATTGCCCCTATCGATGCCGCTCTCGCAGCAGCCGGACTCAAATTCGAGATCCGCAAGCGAGTGAAGACTCCATATTCTATATGGTACAAGATGAACACGAAGGGTGTGACATTCGAGCAGATCTACGACCTTTACGCAGTGCGTATCATCTTCGATCCGGAGGGAAGTTCTGAGAGTGAAAGAGATATCTGTTACCACATATTCTCTATCATCACAGGAATGTACAAATACAAGGCTGACAGAGTCCGCGACTGGGTCAACTACCCTAAGAGCAATGGATATGAGGCACTCCACTGTACATTGATGAGCCGTGCAGGTATCTGGATCGAGGTTCAGATCCGTTCAACACGAATGAACGAGATCGCAGAGAAAGGTATCGCAGCGCACTGGCTCTACAAAAAGGACGGCGTAGCAAGCGCCAAGGAGAGCGAGATGGACAAATGGATCACAAAGGTCAAGGAAATCCTCGTGAGTCCTGACATCAATGCTCTCGAACTCCTTGACATGATTCACGATGACCTTCTCAAGACTGACATCGTGGTATTTACCCCTAAGGGTGACCAGAAGACCATTGAAAAAGGAGCTACAGCCCTTGACTTCGCATATTCCATCCACTCTCACATCGGAAACAAGGCGATTGCAGCCAAGGTCAACCTCAGACTTGTTCCGCTTTCTTATGTCCTCAAGACAGGAGACCAGGTGGAGATCATCACTGCTGAAAATGAGAAGCCGAAGCAGGAATGGCTGCATTTCGTACAGACTTCAAGAGCCCGCAGAGTCATCCTTGATCAGATCAGAAGCGAGCGTCATACATACATCAACGCCGGTCGTCAGATTCTCACAGAAAAGCTTGGCGAAATCGGCAAGACCTTGAATGACAAGGTTATATGCTCTCTTATGGAGGAATTCGAGATGTTCGACTGCAAACCTGAGGAGCTCTATTTCAAGATCGGCTGCGGTTTGATAGTCCTTGACGGCCTCGCAGAAAAACTCAAGAAATACTACGGAATCAACAGGGAGTCGTACTTTGTCATCTCCAACAGCGATGACCAGCACAAGTACATTCTCGCGTCATGCTGTACTCCTATCCGCGGTCAGAACGTCGTAGGTTTCAAGTCCTCGGACGGAACAATTACAGTACACACACGCACATGTCCTATCGCAAACGGCCTTGCTGCCAAATTCGGCGATAAGATCATCACCGTTAAATGGGGTGGCGAGGCCAACTCAGGCAACAGTTATCTTGCCCGCCTTGCTCTTAAGGGAACAGATAGAATCGGCATGATCAACGATATCACAAGAGTGATTTCGAAGGAACTGAACGTCAATATCAGAAGATTCAACCTTGGAACCGAAGACGGAGTGTTTGACGGTTTCATCGATCTCTATGTGAGCGGAATGGGAGATCTGGAGAATCTTATCAGTAAACTGAAGAAGATCAAGGGTATGGAAAGCGTAACCCGAACTGAACTGTAATAAATAGTGGAAATGAAGAAAATAACACCAGGAATACTTCACGCAATAGCTGTGTCAGGCATTTTGGCGAGCATCATCTTCTCGCCGTCATGCGCGAATACGACTACACCTCCAAGCGGAGGTCCAAAGGATACAATACCGCCTCTCATTACCGAGATCTACCCTGCTCTCGGAGAAATCAACGTACCTCGAAGCAAGACAAAACTTGAAATCGAGTTCAATGAGTATGTGGTTGTAAAGGATCCTAAGAGCCTCTTTCTCTCCCCTCCTCTTGAGAAGGCAGCGAAATTCAAGATCAAGGGAAAGAGCGTGATCGTATATTTTGAAAATGATCTCGACTCAAACAAAACATATACACTCGACGTTACAAATGCCATAGCTGACAACAACGAGGGCAATATGTTCCCGGGATATACTCTGGTATTCTCTACAGGAGACCGTATCGACTCCATGATGGTTACGGGAACAGTGCAGGACTGCAACACTCTCAAGCCTATCAAGGGCGCTACTGTACTGCTTTACAAGGACCAGGCAGACTCGGCCATTTTCCTCAAGCGCCCTGACGCTGCGATCAAGACTGATGAGTGGGGTTACTTCTGCATGAGAAACATCCAGGATACCGTATATAGGATGTATGCTATCATTGATGATAACAATAATAACATGTATGAGGCTGAAAACGAGAGAGTTGCATTTATCGACACTCTTATCAGACCAATAGTCAGGGTGGCAGACACACTTCCTGAGCTCAAGAAGTATGACATGAAGGACACTCTCAACTGCCTTGCAAGAAATTCGGAATACACTCTTAACATATTCCGTGAGAAGCCTACGAAGCAACTGATTGTAAATAAGGAAAGAGTTGGTGAGAGAACTGCATATATCACATTCATGGCTCCATATGCCCAGGTAGACTCGATCTGGATCAAGGGTGTTCCACGAGAGAAACTCATCACGCAGTTCAACATCATGCAGGACAGTCTTGAGATCTGGGTGAATGATCCGCAGACACAGCCTGACACATTGTTCCTTAATGTAAAATACATGAAAACAGACACTCTGGGAATGCTCAACAGCTTCACGGAGGAAATCAAGCTCAGCAAACCTAAGTCTCTTCTACTCCCAGGCAAGACAGCCAAGAAGGATATCAAGAAGGAAGACACCACATGCGTATTCACTCTTGAAGCCAAGGCTGATCTTGTGGAACAGTACGGTTTTACAATGGAATTCAAATATCCTGTTGTCGAAGAAGCGTTTGACTCGTTGGTGTTCCGTTCAGTGAATCCGCGTCAGCAGGAGAATATCGGCAAATACACAGTAGAGAAGGATTCGTTGAACCTTAGAAAATACACCATCAGACCTGTAGAGAAACTCCAGCCTGGATGGGAATATTTCCTTAAGATACCGCATCGTAAGTTCAAGGATATCAACGGTTTCTACAATGACAGTACAGAGGTGAAAGTGTCACTTCCGTCTGATGACAAGCTCAGCAGCATATCCTTGGTGCTCTCTAATGTCAAGAACAAGTATATTGTAGACCTTCTCAATGAGAAGAGAGATAAGGTGATCAGATCATTCATCGTTGACAAGGATCAGACAGTCCTCTTCCCTTATCTTAAGACCGGAAAGTATTCGATCAGATTTACAGAGGATGTCAACAGAAACGGCATCGTAGACACCGGAAATCTTCTTGAGCACAAACAGCCTGAGAAGGTGTTGTTCTATGAGCTTGCAGACGGTCTTAATCTCATTGAAATTCCGGAAATGACGGAACTGGAGCAGAATATTGACGTTGGTGAAATGTTCAGATAGCATATATGAAAAGACTTTTATTGATATTACTCTCTATATTTCCAATTCTCTCATTGAGTGCGCAGGAAAAGGATCTCGAGGCCAGATGGACTGACGAATTCCTTGATACTGTGCAGGTCAAGAAGACTCTTAAGTTGAACGACTATTCCATGATCGGAGTCCAGTACGGCGCAGGATTGAGCCAGGTGATATGGAATCCGGTACAGAAGCAGAATCTGGTATTCATGCCATATAATTTCGGTGTCACATTCACGACATACGGAAAGATGTTCGGATACATGCCGTATTTCGGATTCCAGGCCGGAGTATTCTACGGACAGGAAGGATATGAGTTCGAATATAACGAAGATAAGGATTATACATACACACACGAGGGTGCAGAGAAGGCTGTGATGGATATTGTCGAACTGCCTATTCTCTCACATCTGCATTTTGATGTATGGCATTTCAAGATCATCGCCCAGATCGGTATGTATGGAGGTTATCGTCTCAACATAAAGAGATTTGCAGGCAAGACCGGTATGCTCAATCCTCAGACAGCTAATTCATTCACGGACTATGAGAAGCGTTGGGATTACGGTATAAAGGGAGGACTCGGTTTCGGACTTGTGTTCGATCCGGTCGAAATACATTTCCAGGCGATGTACAAGCACTCGTTGTCATCGTTGTATGAGCCGGATTACTATAGTCAGTACTATTATAGGTTTGCATACCCGTCAAATATCATCGTATCAGCCGGTGTTCATTTCCAGCTGACAAAACGTTCCGGTGCGACCAAGAAAGAAATCAGGGAAAAGGCAAGAAAGATTGTATATGAGACTCCAGACGAAAGCAGTACAAGTAGGTAATATATACATTGGCGGAGACAACCCTATTGTTGTCCAGACAATGTGCAACACCCATACATCCGATGTAGAAGCATCTGTAGAGCAGTGTGTGCGTCTATATGAAGCCGGTGCTCAGTTGATCAGACTGACTGTGCCGTCTATGGCTCAGGTGGAATCACTCCGCAAGATAAAATCCGCTCTACGTGAAAGAGGAATCGATACTCCCCTAGTTGCAGACGTACATTTCTCATCTGATATTGCGATCGCTGCGGCGAAGGTTGTGGAGAAGGTCAGGATCAACCCTGGTAATTTCCACAAAGATCACGACAAGGCAAAGGAACAATTCGCAAAACTTGTAGAAGTCTGCAAGGAATATGGCACTGCAATCCGTATCGGACTTAATCACGGCTCACTTGGTGACCGTATAACCAATCTCTACGGCAATACTCCGCTCGCTATGAAGGAGGCTGTGATGGAATGGCTTAAAATGTGCTCTGACAATGCATTTAACAATGTTGTTGTATCACTTAAGGCAAGTAACACTTATGTTATGACGGAGGCGTACAGACTGCTGGCTGCAGAAATGCAGAAAACGGGTACAGTCTACCCTCTTCATCTGGGTGTGACCGAAGCTGGTAACGGAGACTCCGGCAGAATCAAATCGGCAGTGGGTATATCTGTACTTCTCTCCGAAGGAATCGGCGATACAATACGAGTTTCCCTTACTGAGGATCCGGAAAACGAAATACCAGTTGCACGATATCTCGCAGACAGATACGGCCGCAAGCTTCATTCATCAATGGTATCGCTCAAACTTAACGGAAAGACAGCTGAAGCTGAATATTTCTGCGAAGACCGTGAGAAGCTACTTCTGGACGTATCGTGTGACTTCGGACGCCTGCTGCTTGATAAGGAGCTTGACGAACTTGTGATAAAAGGTACTGATGAGGCGGAATATATCGTCGATGAGGTCATGCAGGCAGCGAGACGCCGTTTCTATCGACCTGAATACATAGCATGCCCCGGATGTGGCCGTACAATGTACAATCTTGAAGCAGCATTCGAAGAGGTAAAGAAACGCACATCACACCTTAAGGGTCTTGTCATCGCAGTAATGGGATGTATAGTAAACGGTCCCGGTGAAATGGCGGATGCAGACTGGGGGTATGTCGGAGAAGGAAATGGAAAGGTCTCCATATATAAAGGAAAAACCCCGGTACTTAGGCATGTGCCTGAGTCCGAGGCTATAGATAGACTTCTTGAAATGATTGAGGCTGAGTAATTTACTCGGCCTTTATCAATTCCTTCTGTGCCTTTTCCCACTGTTCCTTTGCATATTCCTGCATATCCACGACTTCGTCTGTCTCGTCAACGATTTCGTGACCGATCATTGTCTCGATAACGTCCTCCATTGTCACGATACCGCGCACAGAACCGTACTCGTCAAGAATAACGGAGATATGCTCCTTCTTTTCAAGCATCTTCTCCCAGATGTCGCTGACAGTGTCGTCTTCCTTGAAAGTCATGATAGGACGAGTGATTTCGTCGAGTGTAGTCGTGAACTTATCCTCTGCCATCTTCTCAAGAATCTCCTGACGAAGGACATAACCTATCACATACTCATCGTTCTCGTCATCATATACCGGAATACGCGAGTGTGTAAGATCCTCTGAATCATAGAAATCCCTGATGGTCATATGGCTTTCCGCCATCTCCACAACCGCACTTGGAGTCATGATTTCATGTGCGGTGATTTCGTCAAGCTTAAGAAGGTTCTGGATCATTTTCTTCTCCTCCTTCTCGATCACCTCTTCTTCTGTGGCTACGCTTACCATCGCAGAGATGTCTTCCCTACTGATGCTGATCTGAGTTGACTTCGAAGAAATGATGCATGTAAGTTTCTCAAGAACCCATACGAGAGGGAACATGATGAAGATCATACCGTTGATGATCACAGACGCAGTGAGTGCAAGCGATCTCCAGTAGCTTGTACCGATTGTCTTAGGGATGATCTCTGCAAAAATGAGAATCATGAATGTGAAGATTGTCGAGAATATGCCGACAATCGCATCTCCGTAAACCTCATAGACGAGTGAACCCACAATCGAGGCACCTACCGTATTGGCTATCGTGTTAAGACACAGGATAGCCGAAATAGGTCTTTCCGGATGCTGCTTGAGCTTCTTCAATCTTGCTGCGCCCTTGACTCCCTGCTCCTCAAGGCATGTGATGAACGAAAGCGGCGTTGAGAGAAGGGTCGCCTCCAGTGTCGAGCACAATGCCGACACCATAACGGACGCGAACATTATGATGTAGATAAGTGATTCTGAATATAGTGATGCTTCTTCCATATTTCTTATTTCTGAAGTTCTGCAATGACTGAGTCGCAAGCTTTTACGTAATCTCCGAGCTTAACCTTGATTTTTGTGTCGAGCGGGAAGAACATGTCGATTCTTGAACCGAATTTGATGATACCGCATTCGTCAGCCTTTTCCACATTCGTACCTGGTACTGCGTGGCAGACAATTCTTCTTGCAAATGTTCCTGCAATCTGTTTGAAGAACACATCTCCATAAGGAGTCTTCATTCCGACAGATGTATGCTCATTCAATTCTGAAGCCTTGGGAAGATATGCGAACATATATTTTCCCGGGTGATATTTGTAGTAAGCCACTTCTCCGTCTACAGGCCAGAAATTGACATGGACATTGAAGAAATCCATATAGACTGAAACCTGAATGCACTCACCTTTGATATACTCAGGCTCGTAGACCTTTTCTATCACCACAACCTTTCCGTCAGCGACTGATGTAACTACATTGTCGTCTCCTGATCTCTGTCTCTGAGGGACACGGAAGAAGAAGAGTACGAATCCCATGAAGAACATCGGGATGACAGCCAAAGGGTATGCCAGGATAGCCCATGGGATGAATTTAAGAATGACAAATGCCAAAGGAAGGCAGATGAGCCAGACTAAAAGTACAGTGCCGTAACAGTTTTTGTGAATTACCATTTTTATAAAAATATTACCGCATTGTGTAAGGCACACAATGCGGTAGCAAATGTACGAAAAATAAGTCAATTAGACAAATCGCTAGAGGCACAAGGCGTTAAGAGCCACGAGATAGATGATACCGATAGGTATCGCTATCAAAGCACTGTCGAACCTGTCCAGAAGTCCGCCATGTCCAGGGATCATATTTCCGGAATCCTTGACATTGTAGTGTCTCTTCCACTGCGACTCGATGAGGTCTCCATATACGCCTGCAACATCAAGAAGAACAGCGATACAGATGCAATGGATCAGGTCGAACAACGGCTTTCCCTGATTCAGCGGGAATAATCCTAAGTAATAAAGAGCTATAGCGACTCCTACTGCAGTGAGCATACCTCCCCAGAATCCTATCCATGATTTCTTTGGCGAGATCGACGGGAAGAGTTTCTTTCCATACTTCTGTCCCAGAGCCATTCCGAAGACATAGGCTCCGACGTCAGATCCCCAGATGATACAGAAGAAGCAGAGGATGAGTTTTCCGTTGAATGATCCGTCCGGACCGAAGGCCGCAAAATTGAGAAGCGACCAAGGGATTGCTATATAGACAATTGCAGTATAGAGATTAGCAAATTTGTCGAAACGGCTCTTGTCCTTTACATAAAGCGAGTTTATCATAAGGATGAACACAGGAATGAATGCCAGCACGATAGATTTGCCAGGGAATCCGAAAGCCTTGTACAGATATATGAGCACAAAAGTTATGGAACCTGCAAATATCGAGAGGATCTGAGAATAACGGTAGTCATTACCGCAAGTCATCTTCAGAAACTCGCGCATCATCACTATCAGAGCAAACAGCATTACCGCTCCGAATACAAATTTGTTGATCAGGAATGCAGAGAGCATTACTACTCCGAACACAGCTCCTGATATAGTTCTTTTCACTAGGTTGTTCATAGATTATTCTTCAGTTGCCACCTCTTCAGGATCCTTTTTCACCTCCTCGCCAGGCTTTGCACCAGCTCTCGGACCGAAAATCCTTTCAAGGTCGTCTGCAAAGATAACTTCTTTATCCAATAAAAGTGCTGCAAGCTCCAAAAATCCGTCCTTGTTTTCAGTAAGGATATTCAAAGTCTTGTCGTGGATCTCATGAATAAGGTCCTTCACTTCCTTGTCGATCAGCTCAGCTGTCTTCTCACTGTACGGTCTTGTGAGCTCATATCCACGTGAACCTGTCGAATCGTAGAATGACAATGTACCTACCTTGTCGCTCATACCGTAGTATGTAACCATACCGTATGCCATCTTAGTAAGACGCTCAAGGTCATTCAACGCACCAGTAGACTGCTGTCCGTTCACGATCTCTTCCGCTGCCCTGCCGGCAATGAGAGAACACATTTCATCCATCATCTGCTCCTTGGTAACGAGCTGACGCTCCTCAGGAAGGTACCATGCCGCTCCAAGAGCCTGTCCGCGAGGAACAATGGTAACCTTGAAAAGAGGATTTGCATGTGGAAGGAGCCAGCTTACAGTAGCATGACCGGCCTCATGGTGAGCAATGGATCTCTTCTCCTCTGGAGTTATGATCTTAGACTTTCTCTCAAGACCACCTATGATACGGTCGACCGCATCAAGGAAATCCTGCTTGTCGATAGCTGTCTTGTTGTGACGAGCCGCTGTAAGGGCAGCCTCGTTGCAGACATTGGCGATATCAGCACCAGAGAAGCCTGGAGTATGCTTTGCCAGGAACTCGAGATCGAAGTCTTCTGCGAGCTTGAGATTACGCAGATGCACGGTGAAGATCTCTTGTCTTTCCTTGAGGTCAGGAAGTTCTACATGAATCTGTCTGTCGAAACGGCCTGCACGCATGAGCGCCTTGTCAAGGATATCCGCGCGGTTTGTCGCTGCAAGAATGATCACGCCTGAATTTGAACCGAATCCGTCCATTTCTGTAAGGAGCTGGTTCAAAGTGTTTTCGCGTTCGTCATTTGATGAGAAACCACCGTTCTTACTTCTTGCCCTACCCACTGCATCAATCTCGTCGATGAAGACGATACAAGGTGATTTCTCCTTTGCCTGACGGAAAAGGTCGCGTACTCTGGATGCACCGACACCTACGAACATCTCAACGAAATCAGAACCTGAAATCGAGAAGAACGGTACGTTGGCCTCACCTGCCACCGCCTTTGCAAGAAGGGTCTTACCTGTACCCGGAGGGCCCACGAGAAGCGCACCCTTAGGTATTTTTCCACCCAATGCTGTGTATTTCTTAGGATTCTTGAGGAAATCCACGATTTCCATCACCTCGTCCTTCGCTCCGTAAAGACCTGCTACATCCTTGAATGTAACCTTTATGCTGTCTTTCTCAGCAAGTTTTCCTGTAGACTTGCCTACATTGAAGATTCCGCCGGGACCGCCTGATCCGCCACCCATATTCTTGTTCATTCCGCGGAACATGAACATCCACATCAGAATGAGGAAGAGTGGGAAAATAAGCCACTCCATCATGCTCCACCAGCTTTCGTGGTTCTCTATGACAACCTTTACCTGTTCATCTTCAGGGAGTTGCGCATTAAGCTCGCCGAACATTTCCTCGGCATTGAAACTTCCCGAAACGAGGAAAACAAAATGCGGTGACTTCTCCGGCACTTTTCCGCCGAACTTGTCCTCGTATTTGCCGAGGCAGTCAGGCTTGATGGTAATCCTACCCTCATATTCATTTCTGATGAAGGTGACTTCCTTGATGTCGCCGGCGAGCCACTGTTTCTTTACATCAGCCCATTCCTCTTTCTGAGGGTTTGCTCCACCCTGATTGAAGAACATCCAGCCTATTCCGATAAGGAGCAGGATGTAGATCCAGCTGATATTGAAACGGAATTTGATTGTCTTAGGGGATTTGTTGTCGTTTTTCTGTTCTGCCATAGTTTATTGTATTAGTCTTCGTAGACTGTTCTCTCTGCGTCTGCCCAAAGATCCTCGAGTCTGTAGAATGACCTGTATGGTGTCTGGAATACGTGAACTACGATGTCACCGTAATCCATGATCACCCAGAATGCGTTTTCCTTTCCCTGAGTGCGGATAACCTTTCTCTTGCATTTCTCGATCATCTTATCCTCTACGTTGTCCGCGATTGCAACTACAGCAGGTGCCGAGTCGGCGTTGCAAACCATGAAGTAATCTGAAATAGCTGTTCCGATAGGTCTGAGGTCAAGAGATACAACATCCTGTCCTTTCTTGTCAAGCATTGCATCAGCAATGACCTTAAGTGTAGTATTATCCATATTTAAAAAATTTATATTTTTGCCGTTAATAACTTGCAAATTTAATCAAAATCCACACCATGTCCAAGAAGTATGACATAATATGGCTCAACGAGGTAGATTCCACAAACAAATATGTCAAAACGCATGTTGACGAGCTTGACAATTTGTCAGTTGTGACAACTTTGACACAGACTGCAGGACGTGGGCAGGGTGACCATAAATGGCATTCCAAACCCGGCGAGAACCTCCTATTTACTATATTGCTCAAAAACCCCGATGTGCTACCGGCAAATCAGGCTTTCATTAGCGATACAGTGGCTCAAAGCGTTGTAAAGCTGCTTGAAAAGCATGGTATTGAAGCATGGATCAAGCCCCCTAATGACATCTGGGTGGCAGATAAGAAAATATGCGGCATACTCATCGAGCATTCGCTCAGAGCAGGCCGCATATCATGGACTATCATAGGAATCGGACTCAATGTTAATCAGACCGTATTCCCGGAGGATCTTCCTAACCCGACTTCAATGGCAATTCTGAAGGAAGGAGGAGACCTTAATGAAATTCTATCTGAATTTATGGAGATTCTTACTCACACTTCATTGCTGCAATAACACCAGCCGGATCTTCAGCCTTGAAGACAGCACTGCCGGCCACAAGGATCTCAGCACCGCACTCGATAAGCTTCTGTGCATTTGATGCCGACACACCGCCGTCCACCTGGATCTGGCAGTCGAGTCCCTGTGCCTCAATTTCCTTCTTTACAGCCGCTACCCTATCGTATGTCTCCTCGATGAATTTCTGACCGCCGAAACCGGCGAATACAGACATAAGGAGAACGTAGTCGCACTGAGCGAGATAAGGGTAAAGGCTCTCCACAGGAATGTCAGGATTGATAGCGAGACCGGCCTTCATTCCGAGGTTTCTGATCTGTTTGAGAACCTCCCCCGGATTCTCAGTCGCATTGAGATGGAAACTCAACATGTGAACACCGACCTTTGCGAATCTTTCTACGTAATTCTCAGGCTTGATGATCATGAGATGAGCGTCAAGTGTCTTCTCCGCTTTCTTGGCGATCGCCTCCACAATCGGGAAACCATATGAAATGTTAGGAACGAATATTCCGTCCATTACGTCAAGATGGAATATATCTGCGTGCTTGTTTACAAGTTCCACATCCTTCTCGAGATGAAGGAAATCCGCTGCAAGCATTGAAGGTGCTATCTGTACCATGTCTATCTGTTATTTATAATTTACAACGATGTCTTTAAGGAGAGCCACAAACTTGTCAAGTGAAGCAAGATCAAGTCTCTCGCCCGGAGCATGTACGCCCCTGAGTGTAGGTCCGAATGATACCATATCGAGACCCGGGAACTTCTCAGTGAACAAACCGCACTCAAGTCCTGCGTGGATCGCCTTGACCTTAGGCTCTACTCCGAAAAGTTTCTTGTATGAAGCAACACATGCGTCACGTACAGGAGAAACCGCTGCCGGTGCCCATCCCGGATATTCACTTTCGTGAGTCACAACTGCGCCGGCAAGTACGAAACAAGCCTCCATCTTCGCAGCTGCAGCTCTACGTGCCGCTGTAACGCAGCTTCTCTGGCTTGAACCGATACGGATCACACCTGGTTCAACCATTTTCACTGAAGCGAGGTTTGTAGATGTCTCAACGAAATTCTCGATTTCCTGGCTCATTGCCAATACGCCATGCGGAGAAGCACAGAGCGCTGTCACAAGATTCCATGTTGTCATTTCGTCCACGGCCTTAAGTCCCTCTGCGTCAACCTCGGCGTATCCAAGGTTGAGATTCTTCTCGATTGCACCATATTCTTCTGCAACAGCTTCTGCGTATCTTTCAAGACGCTCATTGATGATGTCGAGAGTATCTGATTCTGCAGCGATTACTGCCTTTGCCTCACGTGCGATTGCATTTCTCTTGTTTCCTCCGTCAATCGTAACAAGCTGCCAGTCAAGGTCATTGATGCTATAAAGGAATCGTCCAAGGAGCTGTACTGCATTTGCTCTACCTTTATTGATATCGTCACCGCTATGGCCGCCCATGGCGTCTTTTACGAAGATCTCCTCGCATTCGAAATCCTCACAGATTTCGTCATAACCGTGGTTGAAAATTGCAGTTGTATCAAGACCTCCCGCGCATCCTACGAAGATTTCTCCCTCATCCTCGGAGTCAAGATTGAGAAGAACCTTGCCAGTGAAGAAGCCAGGTTCGAGCGCCATGGCTCCGTCAAGGCCTGTTTCTTCAGATGTGGTGAACAGACACTCAATCTTTCCGCATGGAAGATCGCTGTCAAGAAGAGCGAGCTGTGCTGCGATACCGATACCGCAGTCTGCACCGAGAGTAGTATCTGGAGCAATCATCCAGCCGTTCTCGATAACGTATTTGATAGGGTCCTTGGCGAAATCATGTTCAACGCCTTCATTCTTCTCACAAACCATGTCTGAATGGCTCTGAAGCACGATTGCAGGTACATTTTCGTATCCAGGTGCAGCTTCTTTGGTAATAAGGACGTTACCAGCCTTATCGGTCTTGCACTCAAGCGAACGCTTTGCTGCAAAATCCTGAAGATATGCAATGATATGCTCCTCGTGTCCCGACTCTCTTGGAATCGTTGTAATCTCCTTGAAGAATGAAAGTACTTTTTCCGAATTCATATGTGTTATAGATTGGGGCTTTCGCCGTTAATATTCATAGTACAAAGATATCCATAAAAAAAAGACCTTGCAAAAATCCTGCAAGGTCTTTTGTGATATTTTATCTCTTGACCGGTACAAGCATCTTCTCGATGTCAGTGACATACTGCTTGAATGTCTTGTCAGTCGACATAAGGTCGTTTACTGTTGAGCATGCATGGAGGACTGTTGCGTGGTCCTTTCCACCGATTTCCGCTCCGATTGTCGAGAGTGAGCAGTTGATCAGGCTTCGCGACATATACATCGCAATCTGTCTCGCCTGAACTATCTGTCGTTTTCTTGTCTTCGAAAGGAGCTCGTCACGTGTGATGTTGAAGTAATCACATACAACTTTCTGCACCTTGTCGATTGTCACATCCACTTTCTCCTCTCCAACGATCTTGTCTGTAATGTTTTCAGCAAGCTCGATAGTGATCTCCTTGTGAGCCAATGTCGCATTTGCGATAAGAGAGATAAGTGCTCCTTCAAGCTCACGGAAGTTTGACTTGATTCTTGTCGCAAGGAAGTGAAGAACGTCCTCGTTAAGTGAAACTCCCTCTCTGAATGCCCTTGCTTTGAGCATATTGAGTCTTGTTGTGAAATCAGGCTTGTGTAGCTCGACTGAAAGTCCCCATTTCAGACGTGAAAGAAGTCTTTCCTCGAAGTTCTGCAACTCAACTGACGGTCTGTCTGATGTAAAGATCAACTGCTTTCCAGACTGGTGGAGATAGTTGAAGATGTTGAAGAACGCGCCCTGAGCACCCGGACTCTGAAGATCCTGAATGTCATCGATGATGAGAACATCGATCTTCATATAGAATGCAAGGAAGTCTGTAAGCTTGTTCTGACCGTTTGTCGCATCCATATACTGGATCTTGAATCTGTTCGCAGGAACATAAAGGACAACAAGTTCCGGATATTTCTTCTTGATGGAGATACCGATAGCCTGCGCAAGGTGTGTCTTGCCGAGACCTGGACCACCGAAGAGGAAGAGCGGGTTGAACGCTGTCTTACCCGGTGCTGCCGAAATGCTCTCACCTGCTGTGAATCCCATCTTGTTGCACTCACCTATGATAAGGTTCTCGAAACAGTATGTAGGATTGAGCTGTGAATTCACCTGGACTCTCTGCACGCCTGGGAACACAAACGGACTTGCGTTGCCTGCCTTAGGGAAAGTCTCTACAGAGATTGTCTTGTTTACAGGTACGTTGCCGTGTGCTGCAGGATAAGTCATCGCTGGCTGCTGCTTCACCGGTGTCACCTGATAAAGAAGTTTTGCCGCAACTCCAAGCTCCTTCTTGAGAGCAGCTTTCAACATGTCAAGATAGGCATCCTCCACATACTCACGGAAAAACTCCGACGGAACCTCGACAGTCAGCGTAGACTCAACAAGCGATACAGGTTTGATCGGCCTGAACCACACGTTGAACTGCTTCGGATCGATGTTCTGCTGAATGAAGCGGAGACAGTTATTCCAAACAGATATGTGCCTTTCTTGTAACATTAAAAAATTGGGATTGCGTAACGTTCAAAACCATCCGTGATGAATGGTTGTGCAAAGATGAGGAAAAAAAAGTAATAAAAAACTTAATTTCCTCTTGTTTTTTAATTTTATTTGACATTCCCCCAAATTAATTGCATAGCCAAATCTGTATTACTAATTCTTTGACATACAATGATTTACGAGGGACAATTTCGGTAAAATCCCCACATTTTCAACGACTTACAATTTTGAATATTTCAAAAGTGATAATTTGTATGTAAGCCATTGAGTATATGGCCTAGAAGACCGATATCTTCAGATATTTCTTAGGATTCTCTTGAATTTTATCAATAAAACGGTCGATATTGTTTAAAAGTGAATCTACCGAGTCATAGATAGAGTCATCGACAAAAAGTTTTCCGACTGTGCCCTCCGGATCGTTGATGTTATCAACAAGGTTCTTCAGGGAATTGACAGTACCCGTGAGATCTGCAGCGTTGAGCGAAGCGACGGCAGTGCCTACACCGGCGAGTGTTGTATCGACCTTCTGCATTACTTCCCCAAGTCCGTCAGAGAATGTCTTGAGATTTTCGATAAGCGCAGTGATTTCCGCCGACTTGTCGTCCACCTGCGAGGAAATCGACTTGAGATCGGATGTGATAGCCTCCACATGGGCAAGAGTCCTGCTTATATTACGTGTATTGGATTCTGAAAGAATACGGTTCACACCGGCAACAGTGACGCCCAGGCTGTCGATTGTCTGCTCTACCTTCTCCATCAGTGGAGTGATTTTCTCAGCAAGGCCGTCCATAAGGCCTGCTTCGTACATCGGAGCGAGCATATCACCGTCCTCAGCGAGCTGTTCAGATGTACCAAGGTCGATTCTTACGCCTTTGCCTCCCATGATATCGACAGCATAGATGACCATTTTCGAGTCTGAAGGAATTTCAAAGTCCTTAGATACTGAACATACCACGTTGAAGCATTTCAGCTCCTTGTCGTATGCTACTTCCGTTACCTTTCCTGCCTTGTATCCTTTTATATATACAGGTGCAGAAGCGACAAGACCGTTAAGATTCTCATATTTTGCGTGAAATTCCGACTCGCGGTTGAAGATATCCTCTCCACGGAGATAGTTCAACACAAAAAACGACGCTACAATTACAACTACGGCGAACAAGCCTATCTTGAATTCTTTTTTCATACTCATCTCTTTTAATTGACTCTTGTCACATTATCACCTGTCACTTTCACAACGAAGGCATCCGGGAACTTCTTCTTCACATCCTGAAGTTTTCCCTTTGCCTCAGAAGCTGCAGAATACTTGCCAGTGACATACTTATATATATTGGATCCATCCTTTTTCACACGCATCACACTTAATCCTTTCAATGCAGGATCGCCGTCCTTCAGATATCTGCCAAGTCCCATGATCTGGATTGAATAATATTCAGAATCAGAAGATGAAACATTTTTGTCAACCTCTTGCGGAGCTGGTTTCGGCTCTGGTTCAACTGCCTTTGGCGCTGTTGTGTCAACGTTTACGCTCGCGTCAAACTTTGTCTTGTATGAACTGAAGGCTTTGAACAGACGTTCTGCGACTTCGTCCTGGCCAGCCTCGGATGAAAGGTATTTATATTCCGCAGGATTTGTCACGAATGCCAACTCAAGCAGAACAGCAGGCATATTCGCCTCTACAAGCACCTGGAAGATATCCTGATCCACCACAAGTTTGCGCGGTACAAGCGGAGCCTTGATGAGGTGTTCCACTACTTCTGCGGCAAAAAGAAGACTACTTTCGTAATATGCCATCCACTGCAGCTGATGGCTGATATATGACTCTGGTGAGTTCGGGTCGAAAGACTGGTATTTGGTCTGATAGTCTTCCTCAAGCACAATTACGGCATTCTCTCGCTGCGCTACTGACATATTTCTCTCGAAATAGTCGGTCTTGTTCTTCTTGTTGTTGGAGTTCTGACCGAGAATATGGACCGAAGTGCCTTTTGCCTCAGTGCTTGAACTTCCGTTGCAATGTATTGATATAAAGAGGTCGGCGTTGTTTCTTCGTGCCACCATTGCACGTTCGTGAAGACCGATGAAAGTGTCGTTGCTTCTTGTATAGATGACCTTTACGTCAGGATATCTTTCCTTGATCTTATCGCCCATCTTCTTTGCCACAGCAAGAACGATATGTTTTTCGTGAATTCCCTTACCTTTTCCGAGGGCTCCGGGGTCCTTGCCGCCATGTCCAGCGTCGATAACGACTGTCTTCAGGCCAAGATGCTTTGACTTGTTCTGTGCGTTTATATTATATGGTACGTGTATAAGTCCTAAAAATACAGCAAATACCAGGAATATCTTCAGTCTTAAACTCATATATTCAACAGCGATTTGGTATTGAACGAAATTATCAGTAAATTTGCAGTTTGCAAAAATAGCAAAAACTTGTCAATTTCAAGGGAATTTGAATGTCAATATATAATAAAGATAGAAGGAGAAGCTGGTTCGAGAAGTGGGGATTGGTAGTAGTTATACTGCTGATACTCAGCTCGTTTACAGTATCTTCCCAGGACGACAGGCGCGAGCGTCGTTTACGCAGAAATGCGGATAACGAAGTCGTAGCCAAGGATTCCCTTGCACCTGAATTGACAGATTCAATGATTGCAGCTATCCGTGAAAAGGCCATCAAAGACTCCATCCAGAGAGCGGATTCCATCGAAATGCTGAGCAAAAGTTCGCTTGATGTGCCGGCATTCACAACTGCCAAGGACTCTATCGTAGAGGATTTCAGTAACGGAAATCAGAAAATCTACTATTACGGAGAAGTTTCGGTCAAGTACGGAAACATGCAGTTGACTGCCGATTATATGGAATACGACCTCAAGACCGGCATTCTCTATGCAAGAGGTAATACCGACACTTCAGGAACCACAGTGGGCAAACCTGTGATGCAGGAAGGCAACAAGTCCTATACAATGGACGAAGTGAGGTATAATTTCAATACCCGCAAGGCCCGAATCACAAATATGGTCACCCAGGAGCAGGACGGTATCCTTCACGGAAAGAACATCAAGATGATGCCTGACAACTCCATCAACATCACACACGGAAAATATACTGTCTGTGACTGTGAGGAACCGCATTACTACCTTCACCTGACTGCTGCCAAAGTAATGACAAAGCCAAGCCAGAAGACGGTATTCGGTCCTGCATATCCTGTAATCGCCGACGTTCCTCTCCCTATCGGACTTCCGTTCGGATTCATCCCGAAACGCCCTGACAGAGCTACAGGTATCCTCTTCCCTACTTTCGGCGAGGAGTCATCCCGCGGTTTCTACCTCAGAGATCTCGGTCTTTATTTCGTTATCGGTGATTACTTCGATATTGCAATGACCGGTGACATCTACACCTTGGGTTCATGGGCTCTCGACCTTAATTCACGATATAAGGTCAACTACAAGTGCAGCGGTAACTTCTCGCTTACTTATTCGAATGACCAGGTCGGAGAGCGAGGCAGCAGCGACTTCTTCCAGACCAAGAACTTCGGAATCAGATGGAGTCACTCACAGGACGCTAAAGCACGTCCTGGAACCAGCTTCACAGCATCCGTGAACTTCTCCAGCCCTTCAAACAACAGATACAACTCGACATCGGTACAGGAGGCACTCCAGAATCAGATTTCGTCATCTATCTCTTATTCGAAGAACTGGAACGGAAAGGTTAACCTTTCCCTCAATGCCCTGCACAACCAGAACTCACGAGATAGTTCTTACTCATTCACGCTTCCTAACGTAACTCTCTCAGTTACACGTTTCTATCCGTTCAAGAGAAAGCAGAGAGTCGGAAAGGAGCAGTGGTATGAGAAATTCTCTCTCGGATACAACACATCATTCCAGAACAGAATCAGTTTCAAGGCATCAGAGTTCAACAAGCCTGGATTCTGGGACAAGTTCCAGAACGGAATGAACCACAATTTCCAGATCGGTCTCCCGAACTTCACACTTCTGAAGTATATCAACATCACTCCGGGAGTCTCGTACGGTATGAACATGTTCTTCAGAGAAACCGAGAAGGTCTACAATGCTGATACGGGAATGGTGGAAGACGTAAAGGGAAAGATGTTCAGTACCCTCGGTACAACGCACAACTACTCCGGTAGCATATCCATGAGTACCCGACTCTACGGTATATTCAACTTTGGAAAACACCGCAAGGTACAGGCAATCAGACACGTCGTGTCACCGTCATTATCTGCGTCGTTCAGTCCGGACAAGGCTAAATATTTCAATGGATACAGAACCCTGACTTATGTCGACCGTAACGGTCAGACAAAGACCCAGGAGTATAATATCTACGCAGGACAGCTGAATTCCCCTCCGGGAAAGGGACGATCCGCAACGATGAGTTTCTCCCTTGGTAACAACTTTGAGGCAAAGGTGCGTGACCTCAAGGACACCACAGGTACCGGAACAAAGAAGATCAAGCTTATCGACAACCTGAACTTCTCTACTGGATATAATTTCCTTGCAGACTCACTCAATATGAACAATATCGGAGTGACAATGTCTACTTCGGTTTTCGGCAAGGTGGGACTCAGCGCCAACGCCAACTTCGATCCTTATGGAATCGTTGTGGACAAGAAGAATCCGTCAGGACGTAAGATCAACAGATACGCCGTTACTATGGGTCAGGGTCTTGCAAGACTCACCAATACAAGTGTATCACTCTCCTACTCGCTTTCCGGCGAAGGTAAGATAAACGGTAACGACGGTTCAAAACAGGCGGGAGGAAACCCTGCTGACCATTACACACGTATTTACTACCATCCTGTAACCGGAGAATACATCCCTGGCGGTTGGCTGTATTATACAAACCCTAACGTGCCGTGGTCACTTAACTTCAACTACAGCTTCAGCTACAGAAGAGGTTATCAGTATTCCAACGGCAAGGTTATAGACAAGAACTCATTCACACAGACACTCGGCTTGAGCGGTAACGTGAAGCTTACACCGAGACTGTCTATGCAGATGAATACCAACTTCGACCTTATGGCTTTGAAGATGAGTGCCACACAGATCAGTGCGACATATGACCTTCATTGCTTCAACATCAATGTCTCTTGGATTCCTAACGGTCAGTGGGAATCTTGGAGCTTCCGTATCCAGGCTAATGCGGCAGCATTGGCGGATTTGCTGAGATTCAAGAAGAGCAGCAGCTACTGGGACAACAATTATTAGGATTTGGCTTGGTATTTGAAGTTATTTTACATACCTTTGTGATACCTGACGTCTGTCAGGCTTCGCAAAACATCAAAATATCCCCTTCAGGATAAATTCAAATTTTGATCATCAACACATTTAACATTATTTATGTACAACATTTATGAGCTTAAGGAGAAGGAGTTGGAAGAACTTCGCTCTATAGCAGCCGAATTAGAGGTGAAAGGATTCAAGAAGATGGAGAAAGGCGACCTTGTTTACGCTATTCTGGACGCAGATGCGATCAAGTCTGCACAGAATGCTCCGGAAAGGCCTTCAAAGAAAAGAGGAAGACCTAAGAAAGGTGAAGAAAACAAGGGTAAGCTTGAGGCAGAAGTACCTGCGGTAGCTGCTGAAAAACCGGAAAAACCGGCTCAGACTGAAAAGCCAGAGAAGGAAGAGAAGGTTGAGAAGCAGGAAAAGCCACAGCAGAAGAAGAAAGCACGTAAGCCAAAGGATACTGCACAGGATAATGTAAAGCCTGAAGTAGCCCCTGTGGAAGAGAAGAAAGAGGTGAAGGAAACACAGACAGAGGAAACTCCGGCTGTTGAAAACGCTCCTGAACAGCCTAAACAGAAGAAGGCAAAAAGAGAGCGTATCAAGAAGGGACCTAAGCCTGTCGAGAATGCAGAACCTGTCAACATTGAGGCTGTAGAGATAACCCCGGAGAAACCTGCAAACGAGGAAAAACCTGCCAGACAGGAGAAAGAAGGTCAGAAGAATCATCACAAGAAGGACCGCAAGCAGAACAATCAGAATCAGGCCCAGGGTCAGAACAACAAGAGCAATAACGAACAGCCTGAGCAGACTCAGCCACAGCAGGCACAGCAGCCTGTGGAGCAGCGTCAGCAGAAGGAAAAGGAGCAGGTAATCGAGTTCGACGGTGTCGTAGAGGCTACAGGAGTTCTTGAAATCATGCCTGACGGCTACGGCTTCCTCCGTTCATCTGATTATAACTACCTCAATTCACCTGATGACATTTATGTCTCACAGTATCAGATCAAGCAGCATGCATTGAAGACAGGTGACACTGTGACCGGTGAAATCAAACCACCGAAGCCGGGCGACAAGTACTTCCCTCTCGTCCGCATCAATTACATCAACGGACGTACACCGGAATTCATCAGAGACCGTATTCCTTTTGACTTCCTTACTCCGCTTTTCCCTGAGGAGAAATTCAATCTTCTCGGACACGGACACAATGATATGTCATGCCGTATTGTCGACATGTTCACACCGATCGGAAAGGGACAGCGCGGTCTTATCGTGGCACAGCCTAAGACCGGTAAGACGATGCTCCTCAAGTCTATTGCGAATGCCATTGCGGACAACCACCCTGAGGTTTATATGATCGTTCTTCTGATTGACGAACGTCCTGAGGAGGTGACTGATATGGCGCGCAGCGTCAAGGCAGAGGTTGTAGCTTCTACATTCGACGAACCGGCAGAAAGACACGTAAAGGTGGCCAATATGGTGCTTGAGAAGGCCAAGAGAATGGTTGAGTGCGGTCATGATGTAGTTATTCTTCTTGACTCGATTACACGTCTTGCACGAGCTTATAATACAGTTCAGCCGGCTTCCGGTAAGGTTCTTTCCGGTGGTGTCGACGCAAATGCGCTTCACAAGCCAAAGAGATTCTTCGGAGCTGCGCGTAACATCGAAAACGGCGGATCACTTACAATCCTTGCTACAGCATTGACAGAAACCGGTTCGAAGATGGACGAAGTGATCTTCGAGGAATTCAAGGGAACAGGTAACATGGAGCTTCAGCTCGACCGTCGTCTCAGCAACAAGCGTATCTTCCCGGCTGTGGATGTTACACTTTCAAGTACACGTCGCGACGACCTCCTCTACTCCCCTGCACTTGCCAACAGAATCTGGATCATGCGTAAATTCCTTGCAGATATGAACTGCATCGAAGCAATGGAGCTCCTCCAGAACAGGATGAACCGCTGGGGAACAAATGAAGCCCTCCTCCAGAACATGGACAAGGACGAAATGATGTAAAATAAAAAGCCTCAAATCTGAGGCTTTTTATTATTTCTTGCACTTACCTTTGGAATCGCAGCACTTCATATCCTTTTCGATATATTGGCCGCCCTTCTTAAGATCTGCTTTGGCGTCATTGATCTGCTTGTCGAACTTTGCCTTAAGCTGTTCTTTTGTAAGACCCTTGGTCTCAAGCTCATGCTGTTGTTTTTTCAGGTCATACCTGACCGCATTCTTGAGCATTTCGATATTGTCGTAAAGATCCGCCTGTTCTACTGCGCGTCTGTAATGTCTCAGGGCGCTCATCTGATTAGGGAAAGTGTAGATTCTTTCAGCTTCCACGCATACATCTCCGTCATAGGTATAAGTCTTCACGTCGATAATTCCATCGAAAATATGCGTATAGACAA
The DNA here is from genome assembly GCA_045120635.1 of Candidatus Cryptobacteroides sp. GTDB lineage: Bacteria > Bacteroidota > Bacteroidia > Bacteroidales > UBA932 > Cryptobacteroides. The sequence continues at coordinate 7,108 of JBGVEY010000012.1, read as the reverse complement.
CTGTATTTCCTATCAGATCCACTCTCTGGACATCAGGACTACGCTGTTTGACAGCTTCCCTTAGAAACTCCTTTTCCTGCCTTTCAGAATTAAGTGCATTCTGCATTTCTGCATTCTTGCAGGCTGTCATACCAGCCACCAAGGCCAGCACTGACATAGCTAAAATCATTTTTCTCATAGCACTGATAATTAATAAACCACTGCGTGCCACAAGTCAATTTCTGTGCCTAAGCCTCTGATGTCGCAACATCGGCGACAGTAGCCTTTACATATGTAATAAGATCATTCGGAGCAATCTCCAGCTGAAGACCGCGTACACCTGCACTTACATATATCTTTTCGAAATCAAGTGCTGTGCTGTGAAAATATGTAGGGAACGGCTTCTTCATGCCGATAGGAGAACATCCGCCACGTATATAGCCTGTCACCTGAAGAAGATCCTTCATTGCGATCATCTCGACCTTCTTGTTGCCGGAAACCTTTGCAAGCGCCTTGAGATCTACTTCCGTATTTCCCGGTACAACACATACAATATGTTTTGTCTTGTCTCCGTGAAGCACAAGGGTCTTGAATACACATGCTATATTCTGTCCAAGGCTTTCGGCCACATGCTGGGCCGCGAGATCGTTTTCATCGAACTCGTACGGTACCAGATTATATGCAATGCCCGCCTTGTCAAGAAGGCGGGCAGCATTTGTTTTATCTGTTTTCTTTGCCATTTTAATACTGATCCCAGCTCTTGATCTGGATATCATCGATTGACATTGAACAGAAGGCGCGGATAAACGCTGTTGCAAGACGTGCGTTTGTGATAAGAGGAATGTTGTAGTCGATAGCTGCACGACGTACATGGTATCCGTTTGTCAACTCACCTGTAGAGAAGTTCTTAGGAATGTTGATCACGAGATCAAGTTCCTTGTTTGCGAGCATATCCATAGCTGCCTTGTACTTGCCGGCGAGTTCAGGATCAGTTGCCTCTGTAGGCCAGATCACGCGCTCTGCAGGAACACCGTTCTCCACGAGATACTTGGCAGTGCCCTCAGTTGCGAAGAGGTTATATCCTCTTGCGTGGAGGAGCTGGCATGCTCCGAGAAGGTCAGCCTTCTGGAGAGCGTTACCTGATGATACAAGCACGTTCTTCTTAGGAATCTCGTAACCTACTGAAAGCATAGAGTTAAGGAGAGCCTCATTGAAGTCGTCACCGATACATCCTACCTCACCTGTCGAGTGCATGTCCACACCAAGGACAGGGTCAGCCTGCTGGAGACGTGAGAACGAGAACTGTGAAGACTTGATACCTACATAGTCGAGATCGAATGCGGACTTGCGAGGAGCAGCTGGCTTGAGGCCAAGCATTGCTTTAGTTGCCAGCTCGATCATATTGATCTTGAGGACCTTGGAAACGAATGGGAAGCTTCGTGAAGCACGGAGGTTACACTCGATTACCTTGATATAGTTGTCCTTTGCAAGGAACTGGATGTTGAATGGACCTGTAATCTCGAGAGCCGCAGCAATCTTCTTTGCGATCTTCTTGATTCGACGTACAGTCTCAACATAGAGCTTCTGTGGAGGGAACTGGATTGTCGCGTCTCCTGAGTGTACACCGGCGAACTCGATGTGCTCAGAGATTGCGTATGCGATTACCTCACCGTTGTCAGCTACTGCGTCGAACTCAATCTCCTTACAGCGCTGCATGAACTCAGACATCACAACTGGGTGTTTCTCAGACACTTCCGCTGCAAGTCCGAGGAAGTTGCGAAGCTCCTCATGGTTGTAGCAGACGTTCATCGCCGCACCTGAAAGTACGTATGAAGGACGAACGAGTACAGGGAAACCTACCTGCTCGATGAACTTGTCCACCTCGTCGAAGTTTGTAAGCTCCTTCCACTTAGGCTGGTCGATGCCGAGAGCGTCGACGATTGATGAGAACTTGTGACGGTCCTCTGCCTTGTCGATTGAAGTAGCCTTTGTTCCGAGGATGTTGACCTTGTTCTGATCGAGACGGAGAGCGAGGTTGTTAGGAATCTGACCACCCACTGAAACAACTGTTCCGTGCGGATTCTCAAGGTCATGGATATCCATAACACGCTCGAATGTGAGCTCGTCGAAGTAGAGACGGTCACACATATCGTAGTCTGTAGATACTGTCTCAGGGTTGTAGTTGATCATTACGCCTCTGTATCCCTGGTTGCGGATGGTCTGGAGAGCGTTTACTGAACACCAGTCGAACTCTACAGATGAACCGATACGGTATGCACCTGAACCGAGAACGATTACAGAATTCTTATCGTGCTGATACTTTACATCATGGAAGTTACCACCGTATGTAAGATATAGGTAGTTGGTCGCTGCAGGATAGTCAGCTGCGAGAGTATCGATCTGCTTAACGCATGGAACGATTCCGTGAGCCTTACGGAAAGCTCGTACGATATCCTCAGCCATTTCGCTGTCCATACCCTTGTAGAGAGCGTTTGCAACTTGTACGTCAGAGAATCCCTGAACCTTGGCCTTCTTGAGGAGGTCGAGCGGCATCTGCTCACAGTTGCTGTACTGGGTCATCTCCTTATGAGTCTCTACGATACCCATGAGCTTGTTAAGGAACCACTTGTCGATCTTTGTGAGAGCGTGGATCTGGTCTACTGTGTAACCGGCCTGCATAGCCTTGCTGATCACGAAGATACGGTTATCTGTAGGCTCGTTGAGAGCTTCGTCGATATCATCTACCTTGATGTCCTTGTTGCCTACGAAACCGTTTGCACCCTGACCGATCATACGGAGACCCTTCTGGATGATTTCCTCGAAGTTACGTCCGAGTGACATTACCTCACCTACAGACTTCATCGAAGAACCGATCTTGCGTGATACGCCTGTGAACTTAGAGAGGTCCCAACGTGGGATCTTTGCAACCACATAGTCAAGAGCAGGCTCGAAGAATGCAGGAGTCTGCTTTGTCACAGAGTTCTTGATATCGAAGAGACCGTAACCGAGACCGATCTTAGCAGCTACGAATGCGATAGGGAAACCTGTTGCCTTCGAAGCGAGAGCAGAAGAACGGCTGAGACGTGCATTCATCTCGATAACGTAATATTCCATTGAATCAGTGTCGTAAGCATACTGTACGTTACACTCACCTACGATACCGATGTGGCGTACCATCTTGATTGCGAGATCGTGAAGGAACTGACACTCCTTGGCGCTAAGTGTCTGAGTAGGAGCGACAACGATAGACTCACCTGTATGGATTCCGAGCGGGTCGAAGTTCTCCATGTTACAGATTGCGATACAGTTGTCATAACGGTCGCGCATTACCTCATACTCGATCTCCTTCCATCCCTTGAGAGACTTCTCTACGAGAACCTGTGGAGAGAATGAGAATGAGCTTTCGCAAAGTGTAACAAGCTCCTCTTCGTTATTACAGAAACCTGAACCGAGACCACCGAGTGCATATGCTGCACGTACGATAACCGGATATCCGAGTTCCTTTGCAGCTTCCTTGGCAGCCTCCACTGTCTCTACAGCGTGCGACTTGATTGTCTTTACATTGATCTCAGCAAGCTTTGCATTGAAGAACTCGCGGTCTTCTGTGTCCATGATAGCCTGAACAGGAGTACCGAGTACCTTTACATTATACTTCTCAAGGATACCACCCTCATAGAGAGCCACACCGCAGTTAAGCGCTGTCTGACCACCGAATGCGAGGAGAATTCCCTGTGGAGCCTCCTTCTGGATTACCTTCTCCACGAAGTATGGAGTTACAGGAAGGAAGTAAACCTTGTCGGCAACCTGCTCTGAAGTCTGCACTGTCGCGATGTTAGGGTTGATGAGAATAGTCTCGATACCCTCTTCCTTGAGTGCCTTGAGAGCCTGTGAACCAGAATAGTCAAACTCACCGGCCTGACCGATCTTGAGTGCTCCGGAACCGAGCACTACCACTTTCTTTATATTGTTGTCTATCATATCCTTAGAGTTTGCTGATGAATTCATCAAGTGGAGTAATATTCTCTGTAAGGCCTACGCATACTTCCGGGGCGAAGTTGAGACCTGCAAATGGCTTGCTCTTGTGGCGGATGCCGTCGATTGCGCCGTCATTGAGGTTGGTGAAGTAAGCCTCCCAATCTGAAGGGATTGAAGCGGCCTTTACTGCACGCGAAACATTCTGTGAAGAGATATATGTGCGGTTTGTTCCCTCCTTGCGTACCGGCTGGTTGGCACCTCTGTGAGGATGAGCAAGTTTCTCGAGCTCACATCCTGCCGCCTTGGCGATAAGATGGTAACCCATTCCAAGACCGAATACAGGCTTGTTTCCTGCGAGTACCTTCTTGAGAACCTCGATAGTCTCCTCGCATGCACAAGCGCATCCCGGACCGTTTGACACATATACACCGTCGTACTCAATTGCTGTGAAATCGAAGTTGTAAGGAACTCGGATAACCTCAGCACCACGAGCAAGAAGGCCTCTGATAATGCTGTGCTTTACACCGAGGTCAACCACAACAACCTTCTTTCCTTCAGTTGTCGCAGCCTTGCTTCCGTTGATGTTCTCAACGTCCTGTGCAGGCTCAGCCTTGTATGTGATCACTTCCTTGCAGCATACATCTGCTGGAGAAGGTTTTGCTGCCTCAGCAGGCTGTGCAGCACCTTCAGGAATGATGCAACCCTTCATTGAACCCTTGTCGCGGAGGATCTTTGTCAGCTCACGGGTATCGATTCCGTAGATACCTGTAAGGTTCTGCTCATTCATCCACTGCTCAAGGCCTTTGACTGCTTCCCAGTTGCTGTAATCCTCGCATACATCGAATGCGATAAGTCCCTTTGGATGGATCTTGTCCGACTCAAAGTTCTTTGAAAGATTTTCAGCGAGAAGTTCTTCACTTGGTACACCATAGTTACCGATAAGAGGATAAGTGAGGCAAAGGATCTGACCGCTGTAAGTTGCATCAGTGAGCTGCTCAGGATAGCCTACCATAGAGGTGTTGAATACAACCTCACCGCTGACTGCCTGTGCGCTTCCGAATGACCAGCCATGGAACTCCATGCCATTCTCCAGACGAAGTGTTGCTTTAAGTTTCATTTTATATCTATTGTTAGTTATTACTTCAATAATAAAAAAACGACCACATTCTCTGCTAGAGAAGATGGCCGACAGCAATAGTATTGAACGAGAAAACGAAAGACTGTGCATTATCTTGTAATGCGTTCAGTGTCAAATATGTAGCGATTGATGATCGTTTACACATAGCGTTTCCCGTTATAAATTGTAATCAATATTCCTGTTTACGTGTCCGTAAATCCTTGCGAAGATACGTAAATTTTGCTGAATTCTACAAATTATATTTCAATTTTTATGGTATTTTTGTGCGTTCTAAACAAGTAGATAAAGAAGTCATGATATTCATCAAGAACGAAGATACGATATGCGCACCTGCGACGGTGCCGGGAACCGGTGCGATTTCAGTTATCAGAGTAAGCGGCCCTGAAGCATTGACGATTGCCGACAAGGTAATAACCTGTCGCAAAGGCAGCATTTCCGAGGCAAAAGGCTATACAATCAAATTCGGAACAGTTTCCGATCCTTCTGGAGCTGTTATCGACGAGGTGCTTGTAAGCGTATTCCGCGCTCCCCACTCCTACACAGGAGAGAACTCGGTGGAGATCTCATGTCATGCCTCATCCTACATCGTATCTGCAGTTATGAACCTGCTCTATGCCTCTGGCGCTCGAGCAGCAGACCCCGGCGAATTCACTCAGAGAGCATATCTGAACGGCAAAATGGATCTGGCACAGGCAGAAGCTGTAGCGGATGTCATCGCATCTCAGAATGCTGCTGCACACCGCATTGCCTTCAAGCAGATGAAAGGCGGCTTCTCATCAGAACTCCGCGATATGAGAAGCGAACTGCTTGAACTTGTGTCATTGATGGAACTCGAACTCGATTTCAGCGAAGAAGAGGTGGAATTTGCAGACCGTTCACGACTTGACGGTCTTCTGAACGCACTGGTTGCCCATATATCACGACTGATTGATTCATTCAAACTTGGAAATGCCATCAAGAACGGCGTCCCTGTAGCGATTGTCGGCGCCACAAATGCAGGAAAGAGCACATTGCTCAATGCCCTTCTCGGAGAGGAACGCGCCATTGTATCAGACGTTCACGGAACCACTCGCGACACAATTGAAGAAACACTCAACCTTGATGGAATCCTCTTCAGATTCATTGACACCGCCGGACTCCGCGAGACCACTGAAATCGTTGAACAGATAGGTATCGAAAGGACTTACAAGAAGCTTTCAGAGGCGTCGATCGTAGTCGCAATGATGGATCTGACAAGAGATCTTAATTCAAGTTTTGAAACAATAAGGAAGATCTTTGAAAAAGTAGACTTTGATAATCAAAAGGTCATCTTCCTCCTCAATAAAACCGACATTTCAGAGGTTAACAAAAATGTTAACATTATTAACTTTATTGTTTTCTTCCGTCATAATGAGGGGATTATAACGAACTATGTAAAAAACGGCACGGACTACCCTCTTCTACTCCCGGAAGTTGAAAATCCGCAGGATGCACACATCCAGATCATCCCGATCTCTGCAAAAACAGGCTTCGGTCTCGATGAATTCCGCTCACATCTCGCCTCATCGCAGCGCGACATCCTCGCCGACAGCGACACAACCCTCGTCACAAACCAACGTCACGTCCAGGCCCTCTCCGACGCCCGCACTTCCCTCCTCCGCGTCCAGGAAGGTCTCGCCTCCGGTCTCCCTACCGACCTCGCCGCCCAGGACATCCGCGAAGCCATCTACCACCTCGGCAGCATCGTCGGAGAGATCTCCACAGACGAGGTTTTGGGGAATATCTTTAGGAATTTCTGCATCGGAAAATAAATGGCACTTTTTTGAATTGAAAACGGATGCAAAGAAAACCGTATAAAACGCAAAAATCAGCAATTAAAATGCTATAAAGCAGCACATTGCGGTATTTGCGTTTCTTTGCATGCGAAATCGTTGCTTATTTTGCAGTATCAGATATTTGTTTTAATTTTGTCCCCCAGATGGTCCCCCGAGACAAAAAAGGCACTAAAATTTTGTCCCTTTTTGTCCCTCGGGATTC
>JBGVEY010000011.1:0-124393 GCA_045120635.1 Candidatus Cryptobacteroides sp. | reverse complement strand
TCCGTCATTGTTGGGATACTACGAAAAGTATCATTGCAGATAAGGAACCGCCGTATGCGGACCCGCATGTACGGTGGTGTGAGAGGTCGGAAAACAAAAGTAGGAGGAAAACCTACTTTTGTTTTCCTCCTACTCGATTATATTTACATCCGTTAATCAGGATGTCTATGAAGAAAATATTTTTTGTCGTTTTGACGGCCTTCCTTACTGTTTCAGTATCAGCACAGAAGGTGAAGTATCATAATGCCGCAGACCTTAACGTAATCGGCAAGGCGATCCCGACTTCGAAGGATTTTACAAGAATCGATACGGCTGTATATAAGTTCAATGATAAGGTCATTGAGGAATATGCGTGCCATTCCACAGGTCTTGCTGTGCTCTTTGCTACAGACAGCCCCATCATCAAGGCACGTTGGGTCACTTCAGAGAAGAATGCTTCGGAAAATATGACGGCCATAGCCCAGAAGGGACTTGACCTTTATATAAAGCAGGACGGTGAGTGGGTATTTGCAGGAGTCGGCAGGCCTCAGATGGACAAAGGTCCGTCATATGACTGCCATGAGGGCACTATCGTTAAATCGATGACTACAGAGAGAAAGGAATGTCTCCTTTATCTTCCGCTTTATGACAGACTCGATTCTCTTTTCATCGGAGTAGGAGAGGGTTCATATATCGAACCGATTGAAAATCCGTTCAAGTACCGTATCATGATCAAGGGATCAAGCGTCACACACGGTCTTGCGGCCTCTCGTCCAGGTATGACCTACGGTGCACGTTTCGGTCGTGAAAACGGTTTCTATTGCTTCAATCTCGGTTTCAGCGGCAAATCAAAGCTTCAGAAGGAATATGCGGAGTATCTTGCTGATATTGAGGTGGATGCCTTTATATTTGATGCATTCTCGAACCCTTCGGCAGAGACTATTCATGAGAATTTCGACACATTCGTGGATATAATCCGTGCCGCTCACCCTGAGACACCTCTCATCTTCATGCAGACTGAACGCCGCGAAAGCCGCAATTTCGACACATGGCGTGAGGACTTCGAGACAAAGAAGCAGGCTGCAGCAGAACAGGAAATCCGCGAGAGAATGAAGACAGATAAACATATCTATTTCATTCCGTCCGATGATTTCCTCGGACATGACCATATCGCCACTTCCGACGGTTCGCATCCGACCGATCTCGGATTTACCAGAATGCTTGATTCCATCTCTCCGAAAATTCTCAAGATCCTGAAGAAATACGGAATCAAATAGGTAATGGCAAGCAAATTGCCTTGCGACAATCATCCTGATTTTGTGTGAAATGGTTGGAAACAAGGCAGATGCAGTACGTATTCAGACATCGTTTCTGAACGCTGCGGAAAAGAAGATTCTAGTATGGCTGGCTGTGAGACAGCCTAAATGGATGACCTCGGATATCCTGACGTTGATCGGTACGGTAGGTTCGTTGATCGCTGCGGCAGGATATGTTTTATCGGCAAGGAATATATCATTCCTTTGGCTTAGTTCGCTGGGATTCGTAATCAATTGGTATGGAGATTCTCTGGACGGTACCCTTGCGAGGGTAAGAAACCGTCAGAGGCCCGTGTACGGCTATTATATAGACCATACGGTTGACTGCATAAGCGAAATCCTGATCTTTACGGGAATAGGCCTTTCCGGTCTTATGCACTTCGGTCTTGCAATGCTGATTCTTGCGCTGTATTTTATGCTGACTATCAATGTAAGCATCAATGCCCATCTGAAGAAGGAATTCAAGCTTACATACGCCAAAATGGGCCCTACAGAGTTCAGACTCATCGCCATCCTTGTAAATACGCTCTTTGCCACAGTAAAGCCGCTGTCGGAGTTTTCCCGTACTTATGAACTTTTCGGACGTGATATTGTCTTCAAGACATTCGATTATGCAGGTGTTGCTGTGCTTGTGATATTGTCGGTGATATATCTTGTCACAATATTCAAGGATGCCGCTGAATATGCCAGACGTGACCCTATGCCGAAATAGAGTATGTATGACGTGTTAAAGCGTTTCGCGAAGTTCGTGGCCGTAAGCTTTATCGGAGGCGGTATCGATCTGCTCGTGGTCTGGATATTGACAGGCTATGTGTTCGATACGTATTTCACTGATGTCATCCTCGCACCGCTTATTTCCTTTGAATGCGCAGTCGTCATAGGCTTCACTTTCTGCTGGTTCCTGATATGGAATGACAGAGTAGGGGGAGGCGCTGCGGAATATTTCAGGCGCATGGGAATGTACAATGTGTCAAATCTCGGGGTGTTCGGAATAAGACTTCTGCTGGTTGTCGTTATTCAGCGTATCATCCCTCATCATCTTGTCCTATGCAACCTCATCGCGAGAATGCTCGCGGGTCTTGTCAATTTCGTAATCATCGACAGGTTGATATTCCGCAAGGTCAGATCCCAGTAAATGTTACTTCTTTATGAATACATTGTAGCCCCAGTCATATGCCACATTGGAGAGGGCGGCGGCGCGTCTTTCGAAGTCGGGCCAGTTCTTGTTTTCACTTGGCGTCCAGCCGGTTTCGGCAATTGCGAATGCTCTGGGATAGAGCATCAATTCTGTGTGCCATGGCTCCATGACCCACTCTGTCCACAGGCTGCCCTGAAGGCCGAGAATATGATGGGCGTCGGCCTCGGAGATTCCTTCCACCATCGGATCGAATGAATAGACCTTTTCCAAAGGCAGGTGGCGGTTTACAGGGCGGTATTGTGTGGAATCCTGATGATAGTCGAAATAGCAGAATCGGTTAGGTGTGAAGATTACATCGTGACCCTCGGAAATGGCCTTAAGTCCGCCTTCTGTTCCTCGCCATGACATCACTGTAGCGTCAGGTGCAAGTCCTCCTTCAAGTATTTCATCCCATCCTATGATACGTTTTCCGTGTTCGTGGGCAAAGCGCTCCATACGACGGATCATATAGCTCTGAAGTTCTTTCACGTCCTTGAGACCCTCGGCCTTCATACGGGCCTGACAGTCAGGGCAGATTTCCCAGCTCCTCTTATTGGCTTCGTCTCCACCGATGTGAACATATTTGCTCGGGAACACTTCAAAGACTTCCAGAAGGACATTTTCCAGAAATGTGTAGGTACACTCCTTTCCTGGGCAGAGTTCTCGCTTGCTTGGACCTCCGTCCGGAAGACTGCATGCAAGTTCGGGATAGGCGGCGCGGGTCTCGTAGTTGTGTCCTGGCATTTCTATTTCAGGAATCACCTCGATGTGTCTTTCCTCTGCAAATGCCAGAATTTCTGCAATGTCCTGCTTAGTGTAGTAGCCGCCGTATGCGCCAGGTGTTCCTTCATCGACAAAGTCTCCTCCGATTTCGTCAACCTCCCAGTCCCAAAAGTACCGGACAGGACGCCAGGCTGTGTATTGGGTCAGGCGAGGGTAGGCGTCAATCTCCATGCGCCAGCCGGGATTGTCGACCAGATGGAAATGGAAACGGTTGAGCTTGAGCATGGCCATCATTTCCAGCTGCTTAAGCACAAATGCCTTGCCCTGATAATGACGGCTTTCGTCCAGCATGATGCCGCGGTACTGGAATCTAGGCCAGTCCAGAATGGTACTGCAGCTCACGGCGCTGTCTACGGCTGCCATCATCTTGAGCGACTGACGTGCATAGAATACACCTTCCGCGTCGGCAGCTACAATTTTTACCTGCCTCTTGCCGATTTCCATCCAATATGCGGATTTCATCTGCCATTGGGTGAGTTTCTGTCCGTTCAGCCTTCCGAGGAGAGCCTTTTCAGAGATCCTTACCTTTTGGGGCAGGTCTGCCACCTTATCGGAACATACGCTTCCGGACTGTACTGTAAACTCAACGGGGGCAGGAATCAATACTGCCGGTTTCTGGTCGGACTGACTCTCCTTGTGACCGCAGGCCTGAAAGAACATCAGGAATGCGATTGCGAAGTGTAATTTATTGAACATCAGTGTTCTTGTTTAAGCTTTATTATAACCGTTTCTTATGAAAAGAGAGGATGACCAATGATTAGTCATCCTCCTTCATGTATTTGTGGAATTAATACTGCTTCTTTACGAAAGGAGCTGTTCTGAGGTACTCGGCGCTGGCTGCCATCGGTTCGAGGACGCTGTCGCCGCGGCAACCTTCGATCTCGATCACGTAGTCCTTCATGCCGGCTTCTTCGCAGTTCCTGAAGATTGCGTCGAATCCTACCATACCGCTCTGTCCTATTTCCTTCTTGTCCTTGATATGGAGCATGGTCCATCTGCCGGGATATTTCTTGAAGTAATCTACGGGACTGGCCTTGCCTATGACAGCCCAATACACGTCCATCTGGAAGAATACGCATTCAGGATCTGTGTTCTGGAGCATGTAATCGAGCATAACTTCGCCTTCGATCTTTACGAACTCGTGCGAGTGGTTGTGATATCCGAACTTGATTCCGGCTGCATTGCATCTGCGACCTACCTCATTGTAGTATTCGCAGTATTGCTTCAGTTCTGCAAGAGTCTTGACTCTGAGAGATGGGCAAACGAGGTATTTCACACCTATTATCTTATGGATCTTTATTGCCTCTTCCCACCATGCAAGACTCTCGGAAAAGTCTCCTGTCTGCTTCTCTGTGTCGCTCAGGTGTTTGTTGATATGGGCTGAGATCGCCTTCAGACCGGCAGCGTCAAGGTCGGCCTTGAATTCTTCCGGAGTTACTCCGTAGATGAGTCCGTTCTTGTAATTGGCTGTCTCGACACCTGTGTAGCCGGCGTCTGCAATCGCCTTGAAGAGCCTCTCGTGGTTCTTGACGTAATTCTCGGCGTTTCCGATCATGTCTTTTGCAGAATAGAGCTGTATCGCCATTTCCTTCTTTACAGCCTTCTTCTGAGCAAAGGCACCGCCTGTGAAGATAATTCCACAGACGGTTGCCATTAAAATATTCTTGAGTATTGTCATATGATTACTCCATTACCTTTACGCGGATGTTGCGGTACCAAACGTCATCACCGTGATCCTGGAGACCGATGTAACCCTTGTGCTCGGCGCCGCCGCAGTTGTTGAGGAGCTCGAAACCGATAGGCCATTTCTCTGCGCTGAACTTGCTCTTCTGGAGCATGTCAGTCCATTGGTCAGTCCAAAGGTGATACTCAACTACGTTTGCGTCGTTCTGAGCGTGAACTACAGTGCCTTTGTAAACCATGATTCTTGCCTTGTTCCACTCGCCGAAAGGCTTCTGGTTCTGTGGGTTTGCTGGAATCATGTCGTAGAGGGAAGCAGACTGTCTGTTGCCTGCGATACCCATCATTGCATCTGGATGGTTTGCATTGTCAAGTACCTGATACTCAGGAGCTGAGATGTAGATAGGCTCATATCTGAGTGAACCGTCTTCCTTCTTTGTAGCTGTCTCCTTTGCGAGATAGAAGATACCTGAGTTACCGCCCTTTGAAACCTTCCACTCGAGCTCGAGGATGAAGTTCTGGAACTGGTGTGCGAAGATGATGTCGCCGCCTTCTGCTGTCTGGCCCTCGCCGAGACCTGTTCCGCAGAACTTGATGCAACCGTCTTCAACGATCCATCTTGAAGGGATATGCTGCTTGCCGTATCCTCTCCAACCCTGCATTTTCTCGTTACCGTTGAAAAGAACGTGGAATCCGTCCTTGTCCACTGGGAACGCATCGAGTTCAACTTCAGGGTTGTTAACTACTACGTATGCCGGGCAGTTGGCTGTTGCCGGCTCGTTTACCTCGACCATAGTCTGCTCTCCAACGAAAACAGGCTCGCCGATAACCAGCTGCTGCTGGTTGTTGCCACATGCTGTCATCATCATAATTGCTGATGCGAAGATTGCTGTTTTTTTCATGATCTATGTTTTGTTAGTTTACTCTGTCGGCATATCAGGAAGCTTGTAGCCGTTCTGATAAGTGTGTTTGATGAGTTCTTTTGCGAATTCGCGTGCGTTCACTTTCTCGGTCCATGTCTTCTTGAATGTAGGGTGGCCGTCCTTGATTGTGAATCCGTCCTTGATCACGCTTCTGATTGTAGCGTCTGCAGGGATGTTTGTGAATTCCATCTTCTCTCCGTCCCATTCAAGCTCCATATGGAGCTCCTGGAGACGTACCGCAAGTACACCCATTACAACCATTTCGTTGAATGGACCGGCCTCTGAGAAGTCAGATGCAGATGGAACGCGTACTGACGGATCTTCCTTACATGCACGTACCCAGTCCTGATAGTGTCCGAGAGGAACCTCTCTGAGTACCTTCGGTGCCTCTGGAGTGCGGCCCGAAAGGAGATATGGCTTGTCTCCGTAGCAACCTACGATCATTGTGTCCTTTGTACCGTAGAAGATCGCTGCACCGCCGCTTGTGTTGAGATCTATACCTGCTGGAAGACCTGCCGGACGCTCTGGCTTGAGACCTCCGTCATACCAGTGAACCTCAACCTCCGGCATCGCTACCTTAGGCATGTTGTCACGTGCAGGGAAGATGAATTTGATCTTCTGTGCGTTAGGGCAAGACTCGTTGAGGAGGAGGGTTGATGTACCCTGAACCTTTGTAGGATAGCCGAGCTTGAGACCCTTGTAAACGCAGTGAAGGATATGGCATGCCATGTCACCGAGAGCACCTGTGCCGAAGTCCCACCATCCTCTGAAGTTCCATGGAGTGTAGATCTCATGATATGGTCTCATTGGTGCAGGACCGATGAATGCTTCCCAGTTGAGAGTTTCCGGAACCTCCATTACCTGCTCCGGACGCTCAAGACCCTGTGGCCAGATTGGGCGGTCTGTAAATGCCTCGACGCGTGTAACCTCACCGATCTCACCGTTCCAGATCCACTCGCAAGCGGTTCTGAGACCCTTGCTGGATGCACCCTGGTTACCCATCTGAGTAGCAACCTTGTGCTTCGCTGCAAGCTTGGTAAGGAGTCGTGACTCGTATACTGTGTGAGTCAAAGGTTTCTCCACATAAACGTGCTTTCCTGCTGCGATGGCCTCGGCAGCGATGATTGCGTGTGTGTGGTCTGCAGTTGCGACAACCACTGCGTCAGCCTCATTGAGAAGCTCGGCAAACATCACTCTATAGTCGTTATATCTCTTTGCATTAGGATAACGCTCGAATGTCTTCTTTGCGTACTTCCAGTCAACGTCGCAGAGACCGATGATTTCTTCAGTCTCAAGCTCCTTGAGGACAGCGGCACCTCTACCTCCGATACCTACGCCGAGAATCTTGAGTTTTCTGTCAAGCGGAAGCGGAGCCGCATTTTTCTTCTTCTTTGCCTGGCCCATCAGCATAGATGGAGCAACAGCAAGTCCCATAGCAGCCGTCGATCCTAGTTTGAGGAAAGAACGTCTTGAAATATCCTTTTTCATAATAGAGTTATTATTAGGTTTATAATGTTGGTCATGTGGTAATAATCCCGCACAAGTTACGGATTTTCCTCTGGAAATTCAACGCCGAATGTGCTAAAAGTGCAGTACGATTTCAGTGTCTGTTTCAAATACGGAATGTTTCATGCTGAATCCTTCCGATTTCTGTCCGTTGTATGAAATCGACTTTATGATATCCGAACTGTTTTTTCTTCCGTCAACCTTGATTGTAGTCTTGGCCTTGCCGTTGTCGATCACAATCCTGTCATATAGCGGCGAGAATACTTCATAGGTATCTGTTCCTACACATACCGGGTAGAATCCCATTGAACAGAAGAGATACCATGCGCTCATAGCTCCGTCGTCCTCATCCATTTCAGGTGCAAAACCGTCAGGTTTGTTCTGGAATGCGCGGCCGATGAACGGCTCAGGATACTCTCCGTTTCCACCGTAGAGATGTACCATTTGTTCGTCAGTCAGCAATGCTCTGACAATCTTCTGTGTCTTTTCCGGTGCGTCTAACAGATTGTATATGAATGGTATATGGAGACATGGTTCGTTGCCCTGGTTCAGCAGGTGGTTCTCAAAGAAGAAGTCAAGTTCCTTTTCGAGCTGTTCCTTTCCTGCAAGTGCGATCATCTTGTCGATGAAATGAGGTGCTGCCCAGCGGTACTGCCATCTGCTGCCCTGATAAAGGCCGTTGTTACGCATCTGTGTGAAATCCGGTCTGATGGTCTGGAACTCGGTAGGCCATACAGCATAGAAAATGGAGTCCGCCTTAGCTCTGTATGTCTCGGCCTCGTCTTCTCGTCCTGCAATCTCCGCAATCTGTGATATCGCCCAGAGGTCGTATGAACTTTCCAGTTTCTGGTCTGGAGATCTCATCGGAAGTCTGAAGTCCGCCTCATCCTTCATTCCCTTGTATCCCGGCATGAATGAGAAGTCGTTTATTCCTTTCTTCCAGCAGTCAAGAAGCGCGATTACAGAGTGTTCCGTGCGTACTGTAGGTGCGGATTCATGAGGTGTTGCCCAATCCTGTTTTCCGCATCTGAACTGTTCTACAAGCGACCAGCATATGTCGTCAGATACCTCCGGTTCTAGAATTGCCAGGAGAGGGAATTTGGTGCGGAATGTATCCCACATTGACCATGAACTGTAATAGCGGTGAGAGTCCGAGTGATAGATCTCTCCGTCAGTTCCCTTGTATCTCATGTCGTCGGACATGACATCCATAGGACTGAGATATACCCTATAGAGGAGCGAGTAGAAAAGTCCTTTCTGGTCTTCTGTGCTGCCGTATACATCGACTTTAGACAGTTTCTCTCTCCACTGTGTCTTTGCCATCTTTCTGATCTTTCCGAAACTGTATCCCTCCCATTTCCGAGCAACGGATTCCGCTGCAGACAGATCGACCGAAGATATGGAAATCCGCACTTCCACAGTGTTTGTGTTTTCCGGGAATCGCAGGACCGCCTTGCTGCTGTCTGTTGCTTCTGCAGTGAACTTCCCGTCAGTACGTAAGGTGAAATAAATCTTATAACGTCCTTTGGCGCATGCTGTAGGGCAATGTATCCATCCATTGACGGTTTTGTTGTCAATTACTTCGTATCCGCATTCAATACCTCTGTCGTCGATTGCGGTAGCGAAATCGATTGATAGAATCTTTTCTGAAGCCTTGGGGAATGTGTATCTCTCCACAGCCATGTCCTTGGTCGCAGTCAGTGCCACCTTGACTCCATTGCTGAGCCCGGTCTCATAATATCCGGGATATGCCTTTTCGGTGTCTTTGATTATCTCCACCTTCGCATCCGCTGACGCCGGAAGGATACTGAGATTTCCTCCTACTCCTCTACATCCGACGCCGGAGATTCTGTTTATGGATATTCCTGATATCTCTGTGACATTGTAGTCGTATCCTCCGTGCTGATTCGGACGGCTGTCCGGGCAAAGAGAAATGGCTCCGAACGGAACCGTTGCCGCCGGTGTCATCTGGCCGTGGTCACCGGCACTGCCGATGAACATGTTCACATATTTTTCATTTCCTGTGCAGCATGAGAGCAGGGTAGTGACAGCTGCAAATAGTACGGTTAGTCTGATGAAGTTCATGTCAGGTCATTATATGGCTTTGATATACAAAAATAGGATTATTTTGTGTAAAAAAAGAATCTGGAAAGAAGTTTATTTCCCCTTTCCAGATTTTTTCTGATCCATTTCCCTTTACAGTACGGTTTTCCAGAGACCGTGAAGGTTACAGTATTCGTAGACAGCTACAGGTGTACCGTTGCAGGCGCATATTACAGCCTCCGGCTTGTCCTTGAGGTCGACCCTGATTCCACCTCTGTCTGTTTCTATATAGATGAATGCGATATAGTGTTCCGGGGTCATCGGATGAGGCGTGCTGCCCACCTGGATCTTCAGCATGCGTTCGCATGAACCCTCGCAGTCGCATTCGATAATATCGGTGACAACCGGAACGTGCTTCTCAGTGCTTGCATCCACTGTGTTTGGAATAAGCTCCTGCATACGTTCTCCGCAGCATACGACCGGTATCTGTGAGTCAACCACCTTGTGGATGACATTGCCGCAATGGCGGCATCTGTAGAATTTTGTTGACATATCAATTTGTGTTTGCACCTCATCTGTCAAATATTGAACCAAAAAAGAGGCCCAACCGTTCGGCTGAGTCTCTTATCTGTATTTATTCGGATCTTGTTACTTGTTTGCTGCAAGACCGCTCTTGAGGAAGTCTACGAAACCTTCCACAGAAAGGTCATAACCGCGAACC
Organism: Candidatus Cryptobacteroides sp.; assembly: GCA_045120635.1. Taxonomy (GTDB): domain Bacteria; phylum Bacteroidota; class Bacteroidia; order Bacteroidales; family UBA932; genus Cryptobacteroides. Next base: position 114,265 of record JBGVEY010000011.1, on the reverse strand, counting down.
GGTGCAAGAACTTCTCCGTCAGGTGAGAGGAGCACATAGTTAGGCTGTGCGTTCACATTCCAGAGTGTACGTGCGAGATATGAGTTTGCGCGTCCGAGATCCTTGTATACCTTGCCGGTCTCTGCGTCGGTAACCCAATCCTCCTTGTCAAGTTTCTGCTTGTCATCTGTATAGAGAGCCACTACAACGTAGTCGTTCTTAAGCATGTCAAGTACCTGTGGCGCACTCCAGACGCGTGACTCCATTTCACGGCAGTTTACGCATCCGTGTCCTGTAACGTCAACGAATACAGGCTTTCCTGCCTTCTTTGCTGCTGCAAGACCCTCATTGAGGTCGAAGTATCCGTTGAGGCCGAGAGGGAGGTGGAGACCGTATTTGTCAGCGCTTTCCGATGTGAAATCCTCGCAGACGCCACATGAAGAGTCGCTTGTCTGAACGCTGCTTCCGCTTCCGATCACGAAGTCCTGAGTAGTGATAGGCGGCATATATCCTGAAAGCGCCTTGAGAGGTGCACCCCACATACCAGGGATGAGATATACAACGAATGCCAATACGCCGATAGAAAGTGCAAGACGTGGAACCGAAAGGTGCTCGACAGGTTCGTCATGGGCGAATCTGATCTTTCCGAGGAGATAGAGACCGAGCAATGCGAAGATAACGATCCAGATTGCAAGGTAAACCTCTCTGTCGAGAATGCCCCAGTGATATGTCTGGTCAGCTACGCTGAGGAACTTGAGACCGAGTGCAAGCTCTACGAAACCAAGCACAACCTTCACAGAGTTGAGCCACCCGCCACCGCTCTTTCTGAACTTCTTGAGAAGTGAAGGAGAGAATGCGAGTACTGTGAATGGAAGAGCGAATGCGATAGAGAATGCAAGCATTGTAACCATCGGCTCCCAGAATTCACCCTGAGTAGACTTGATGAGGACAGAACCCACGATAGGACCTGTACATGAGAATGATACAAGTACGAGGGTAAGTGCCATGAAGAATACACCGGCAAGTCCCTTCTTGTCCGAACCCTTGTCGCTCTTGTTCACGAGAGACTGTGGGAGTGTGATCTCGAACGCACCGAAGAAAGATGCCGCGAAGATCATGAATACGATGAAGAAGATGAGGTTAGGAAGCCAGTGTGTAGAAAGCCAGTTGAAGATGTCTGCTGTCACAGCGTCGCCACCGATTATCTTTGTAAGCATGATGATCGCTGAGATCGGAACTGTGTAGAGAAGCACAATGAACAGACCGTACATTGCTGCCTTGAAACGTCCCTGTGCCACATTCTCTGAGCCCTTCATGAAGAAGGAAACAGTCATAGGAACCATTGGGAATACACATGGAGTGAGAAGCATGGCAAATCCCCAGAGGATAGCCTCAAGAATGAGCGCCCAGATATGTCCGTTAGACTCTTTCTTCTGTTCAGGGGCAGGTTCCTCGTCTGCAGAAATAGGCATTACAGCATTAACAGGGTCAATAGAGACGTTAAAGTCAAAGTACTCAGCCTTGCATGCTCCGCCTGTGCATGAGTTCGAGAAGATTGTACCGCTGATAGTCGCTCCCGGTCCTGTAACCTTCACATCCTGTGCGATGATGATCTCGTCATAGTAGTGATAGGCAGTGTCGCCGAATTCATCCTTCTCTTCAACAGGCTTGCTGATTTCGTAAGGACTTCCCACGAGTTCGCAGTTGCTGAGGGTCACATCCATGAACTCTGTAGCCGAAAACTCGTCTGTAAGAGTGTATGTGTGATAACCTTCAGCGATCTTACCTGTGAAGATTACTCTGTAGGTATCAGCCTGCTCTGAAGCCTCGATATGGCTTGTCCAAGTCACAAGCTGGTCTGGTGTCATTTGCGCAAAAGCGGCAGCGCCCACCAAAAGCGCTGCCATTACCGATAGTATTCTTTTCATTTTCATAGTTATTTTGCGAATGCTACTGATCTGGTTTCACGGATTACTGTGATCTTTACCTGTCCCGGATAAACCATTTCGTCCTGAATCTTCTTTGCGATTTCTGCTGACAGTGTCTCGGCATCCTGATCGGTCACCTGGTCTGCACCTACGATGACGCGAAGCTCTCTACCTGCCTGGATCGCATATGTCTTGGTAACTCCGTTGTATGACTGAGCGATGTTCTCCATGTCCTTGAGTCTCTTGATGTATGACTCGATGACCTCGCGGCGTGCTCCCGGACGAGCTCCTGAAATGGCGTCACCGACCATTACGAGAGGGGAGATGATAGAAGTCATTTCCACTTCCTCATGGTGAGAACCGATAGCATTGCAGATCTCCGGCTTCTCCTTGTATTTCTCGGCGAGTTTCATGCCGAGGATTGCATGTGGAAGTTCAGGATCTTCATCTGAAACCTTTCCGATATCGTGGAGGAGACCTGCTCTCTTGGCGAGCTTAGGATTCAAACCGAGCTCTGAAGCCATTGTAGCACAGATGTTTGCTACCTCACGTGCGTGCTGGAGAAGGTTCTGTCCGTATGATGAACGGTACTTCATTCTACCGATGAGCTTTACAAGCTCGATATGCATTCCGTGGATTCCGAGGTCGATACATGTTCTCTTACCGGTCTCCATGATCTCGTCCTCAAGCTGCTTCTGTACCTTGGCAACAACTTCCTCGATACGTGCAGGATGGATACGTCCGTCGATCACGAGCTGATGAAGCGCAAGACGTGCAACCTCTCTTCTTACAGGGTCGAAAGCTGAAAGGAGAATTGCCTCCGGAGTGTCGTCGACAACGATTTCAACTCCTGTTGCAGCTTCGAGCGCGCGGATATTTCGTCCTTCGCGGCCGATGATACGTCCCTTGATCTCATCGCTTTCGATATGGAATACTGTAACTGCATTTTCGATGGCAGTCTCAGATGCTGTACGCTGGATAGTGTTGATGACGATACGCTTAGCCTCCTTTGATGCTGTGAGACGGGCCTCGTCCATCACGTCGTTGATATATGACTGTGCCTGGGTTCTTGCCTCAGCCTTCATGTTCTCCATCAACTGGCTCTTCGCTTCTGCTGCAGTAAGTCCTGCAATCTCCTCGATCTGTCTGATGGCCTGCTCCTTGAGTCTGTCGTACTCCTCAGACTTCTTTGTCACGATCTCTACCTGTGCCTTGAGATTTTCACGGATGACCTCAGCCTCTTTGTTCTTTCTTCCGAGCTCGGCGTTCTGCTGGTTGAGACTGTTCTCCTTCTGCTTCAGGCGGCTTTCGACCTCGCTGATGTGCTTGTTCTTCTCGTTGATGAAGTGTTCATGCTCGCTCTTGAGCTGGAGGAACTTCTCCTTTGCCTGGAAGATTTTTTCCTTCTTGATGCTCTCTGCCTCGATCTCGGCCTTTCTGATAATCGCCTCCTTCTGACCCTTAAGTATAATCTTACGGATCAATATATAGGTGCAGAGCGCCACTACGGCACTTATGACTGCGACTAATACGTAAATTAAAATAGTGTTCATGATGTTATATATTTGGTTTAGTGTTCAAAGGGTTGCAGCCGGTCATGTCCTCTTTCGGGACAAAAAACAAACGACCGGTCAGCAAGTTTGCAGACCGGTCGAGTTATAAAAAAGCCGTCAGTTGATTGTCAGAAAATCTTAAATAAATAAGATTTGGGCTCCGGATACAATTGGTTCAGAAATCCTCCGTCCCGCAAAGCGGAATCCCCATATGGGTCACATAGGTCAGTCATCCCCATCCGAGTCACCCTGTTACATTATTAGTGTTGATTTCAGCAAAAATGTAACTAACGGCTCGTCTTGTCAATATTTTCCAGATAACGCTCAAGCTCTTTGGCGAGAAGTTCCTCTGCATTATTCATGCCCTTCACCTGATTCTGAAGAATGATGTTGTTCATACAATAGTTCAACGCCAGAAATGAAAGGATTTCTGTCATTCCCTTTGACGGGAACTTGTCCTGATACTGGGCGATCCTTGCATTCAGGTCATCGGCCGCCTTTCGTATCACTCCCTCATGTTCTGCAGATGTCGCTGTCAGGTTATACGGGCGTCCTGCAATCTTTATGTTTACACTTATGCCTGCCATATTAACCCTCCATCAGCGAAATGCACTTGTCAATCTCCTTGATCAGCTTGTCGATCCTCTTCTTGGATTCAGCGTTGTTTCCGTTGAGGAATGCACCGGCGAGCTTCTGGTTATCGATTTGTCTCTCTAACTCAATAATCTGCTGTTTATAGGTCTCGTTCTGTGTATTTGACTTGTCAAGGGCAGCGCGAAGTCTGTCGCACTCCGCCTTTTCCGATTCGTAAGCAGCGATAAGCTGCGCAATCTTCTGCCTCAGTTCGTCAAGCATGTCAGAACAAATTAAACCTACCATGCAAAAATAACAAACTGCTTTGAAATCTCAAAATAAATTGACGATTTCAAAGCAGTTTGAATCAAATATTTCTCGGCCTAGAGTTCCTCTACTGCATTCATTCCCTCTTCGATAGCAGCCTTGTTGAGTGAGATAAGGTCAGCGTATCTTGCAGGGATGCATTTAGCAAGACCCTTGTCGATGTTTTCCGGCTTGATGATAGGCTTCTGCTTGAGGAAGGCTCCCATCACTGCCATATTGTAAACCTTTGCGTTGCCCACCTTCGCCGCAACGTTGATCGCATCGATCCTGCAGATCTTCACGTCTGTTCTTGTAGGAGGGTTGTTGATTCCGTTCGGATCGTAGATAAGGAGACCGCCCGGCTTTACAGATGCCTCGAACTTGTCGAGTGACTGCTGGTTGAGCACGATCACTGTGTCGTACTTGGTAACGATAGGCGAGCTGATCTTCTTGTCGCTGAGGATAACGCAGACGTTAGCTGTACCTCCGCGCATTTCAGGACCGTAAGATGGCATCCAAGTTACCTCCATATCCTGCATGATGGCGCAGTATGCGAGGATTTTACCCATTGAGAGGACTCCCTGTCCTCCGAAACCTGCTATGATGATTTCCTCTTTCATGATTACTCTGTTTTTAAAACATCCTTAATGTCTCCGAGCGGATACTTAGGGAACATGTTCTCTACCATCCACTTGTTTGCTGCTGTAGGGCTCATTTTCCATCCTGAGTTACATGTCGCCACGATCTCTACGAATGAAAGTCCGATGCCCTTCTGGCTGTACTCGAACGCCTTCTTGATGGCAGTTTTTGCCTTGCGTGCTGCAACTGCGGTGTGAACTGCCTGTCTTGTGATGAATGCCGTACCGTCGAGCTGTGCGATCATAGGTGCGAGTACGAGAGGGAAACCGTTGAGTTTCGCGTCACGGCCGTAAGGTGTAGTCGCTGTCTTCATGCCGAGGAGGGTAGTAGGGGCCATCTGACCACCTGTCATACCGTAGATACCGTTGTTAATGAAGATCACAACGATGTTCTCGCCGCGGCTGCAGGCGTGGATGATCTCTGCTGTACCGATAGAGGCGAGGTCGCCGTCTCCCTGGTATGTGAATACATATTTCTCAGGCATGAGTCTCTTTGTCGCTGTCGCAACCGCCGGAGCACGTCCGTGAGCGGCCTGCTGCCAGTCAACGTCGATGTAGTTGTATGCGAACACAGAGCAGCCTACCGGGCTGACTGCGATAGTCTCTTCCTGAATGCCCATTTCCTCGATGACCTCAGCCACGAGCTTGTGAACTGTTCCGTGTGAACATCCTGGGCAATAGTGCATAGGAGTGTCTGTGAGAAGAGCACTCTTCTTATATACTATGTTTTCCGGTTTTTTGATATCTTCAATATTCATGGCTAGTCTTATTTCAAGTTGTTGAACTTCTTGAACTCTTCAGCAATCTCTTCTGGAGTGAAGATGTTGCCGCCCTGTCTTCCGTAGAAGCCTACCGGGCACTTTCCGTTAACTGCAAGTCTTACGTCGTCCACCATCTGGCCCATGTTGAGCTCGATGCTCATCATGCTCTTGACAGTCTCCGAGAGCTCCTGGAGCTTCTTCTCAGGGAATGGGAAGAGGGTGATAGGACGGAGAAGACCAGCCTTGATGCCTTCCTCACGAAGAAGATCCACAACGGCCTCACAGATACGTGACGAACAACCGAATGCCACGAATACATATTCTGCGTCGTCGAGCTTGTAGCCCTCGTATCTTACTTCCTTCTCCTTGATCTCTGCATATTTGGCTCCGAGTTTCTGGTTGAATTTCTCGTGAACGTCAGATTCCATTGCAAGGGAAGTGATGACATTGTAGTTTCTGTCCGCAGGTCTTCCTGTTGTAGCCCAAGGTGCTACAGCCTTGATTTCCTCGGCTGTCATACGTGGCTTCTCGTCGCGGAGTTCAACCTTCTCCATCATCTGGCCGATGATACCGTCAGCGAGGATGATGACAGGAGTGCGGTACTTGAACGCAAGGTCGAAACCGAGGTCAACATGATCGTACATGTCCTGTGCTGAAGACGGTGCGAGAACGATGGCGTTGTAGTCGCCGTGTCCGCCGCCCTTTACGCACTGGTTGTAGTCGCTCTGGCTTGCCTGGATTGTTCCGAGACCGGGACCGCCTCTCTGGCAGTTCACTACAACGCAAGGAAGCTCAGCTCCTGCAAGGTAGCTGATACCCTCGCACATGAGGCTGATACCAGGTGAGCTTGAAGAAGTCATCACCTTCTTTCCGCAGCATGCGCCGCCATATACCATATTGATTGATGAAGTTTCGCTCTCCGCCTGAAGAACAACCATACCTGTTGTGAGCCATGGTCTTTCCTTCATAAGAGTCTCCATTACTTCAGACTGAGGGGTGATCGGATAACCGAAGTATCCGTCAGCGCCGTTGCGAATTGCCGATATGGCAATCGCCTCGTTTCCTTTCATGAGAATTTTCTCTGCCATATCTTTAGATTTTAACTCTGTATACTGTGATAACCGAATCAGGACATACGATTGCGCAATTTGAACAGCCTATGCAAGCGTCTCCTACCATTTCGGCATAATTGTAACCCTTGTTGTTGACTTTGCTTGAAAGTGCGATGCTCTTGGTCGGACAGTTCTCAACACATACCGAGCAGCCTTTACATTTCTGGATGTCAACGTCGATAGCTCCTTTGAATGCCATACTTTATAGTTTTAGTTGGTTAATATTAATCGGATCGGATAATCAGATTGGAATTAAGTTTGCGAAAGTATGATATTTTCCTCGTATTGTCAAATTTAATTTAAAATCGTTATCGGTACGTGAGAATGATGTCGGAATATGAGGAAAATTTCATAACTTTGAAGACTTATACAAATTGATATGGGAGTGATACTGCTGAAAAACATTACTGTCAAGAACGTTGTCTCTGATCTTCTGATAGAAGGGCAGCATATTTCGCGAATCGTTCCGGCAGGGGAGATCGTCGATGTTCCGGCCGGCGCGGAGGTGGTGGAGTGTTCCGGAAAAGTGGCGATGCCTGGTTTCATCAACATGCATACACATGCAGGCATGGCCATGATGAGGGGAATCGGTGAGGATATAGCGTTCCACGAGTGGCTTGACAGGATATGGGAGGTTGAGAAGAATATTGATGAAGAATATGTCTACCATGCGACAAGGGTAGCGTGCCTTGAAATGGTGAAGACAGGCACGGTTACATTCAACGATCAGTATTGGTATTCAGGCATGGCGTATAAGGCTGCGATGGAGCTCGGCATCAGACCTGTGCTCTCATACGTGATATGCGACCGCAACGATCCTGAGGCTGCAGAGGCCCAGAAGGTGGAATGCCTGGAATATTTCGAGCGTGCAAAGGCATGGTCGGACAAGGCTATATTCGTGATTTCAGTTCATGCGATATATTCGGTGACTGAGTCTATGATATTGTGGGCCAAGCAGTTCGCTCGTGACAATGGTCTGTTGCTTCATATCCATGTCTCAGAGACGGAGAAGGAGGTTGAGGACTGCAAGGCATTGCACGGTGGAATGTCTCCTGTAGAATACCTAGACAGTCTCGGAATTCTGGATTCGAATGTGATTGCGGCTCATACTCTCTGGCTTTCCGACAAGGATGTGGAGATTCTTGGAAAAAGAGGAGTTACCTGTGTCCACAATGTTAATTCAAATCTTAAATTGACATCCGGTTATAAATTTAAATACAATGAGTTACGTGATGCGGGAGCAAATGTATGCATAGGTACGGACGGATGTGGATCTTCAAACAATCTTGATATGTTGGAGGCCATAAAGACATCAGCAATCGTGCAGAAGGCATGGAGGGTTGACTCTTCTGCGATGCCGATCAACGAACTGATCGATATGGCTACGGTGAATGCCGCATCTGTACTGAAATTGAATACCGGTAGACTTGAGGAAGGAGCCCTGGCTGATATAATCCTGGTTGATACTGACAATTATCATTTCATGTCTCCGGCGCCTTTTGAGGCCAATTTCATCTATTCCGCACATTCCGATTGTGTCGATTCTGTAATCTGTGACGGAAAGTTCGTGATGAGGAACAGGGTGGTACCGGGCGAGAAGGAGATACTCGCAGAGGCAAAGAAATATCTGAGTAAAATAATGTAGTTATGGATCCGAGAGTAGAGAGAATAATGGCGGCTGCCGACTATATCGCAGCTAAGCTTGACGGAAAGAAACCTTTTGCAGGAATCGTTTTGGGCAGTGGTTTAGGTAAACTTGCTGATAAGATTGAAAATCAGATAGTTATCCCGTATCGTGAAATCCCTGGTTTTCCTGTGTCGACAGCTGTCGGACATAAAGGAAATTTCATCGCGGGAGATCTCGGTGGAAAGTTCGTTGTAGCCATGCAGGGACGTTTCCATTACTACGAGGGATATACAATGGATCTTGTCACTCTGCCTATCAGGGTGATGAAGGTGCTCGGAATCCGGTATCTTTTCGTTTCGAATGCAGCCGGTGGAGTGAACTTCGATTTCAAGGTGGGCGACCTGATGGTCATAACAGATCATATCAGCCATCTTCCGAATCCGCTCATCGGACCTAACATGGAGGAGTTCGGTCCACGTTTCCCTGACATGACCCGTCCATATGATCCGAAACTCCGTAGAATGGCGTTTGAGATAGCTGCAGGCCTTGGTTATGAACTCAAGAGCGGCGTGTATTTCGCAAGTACAGGCCCTACATATGAGACACCTGCGGAATACAAGTACTACAGACTCATCGGAGGTGATGCTGTAGGTATGTCTACAATCCCAGAGGTTATAGTGGCACGCCATTCGGATATTCCTGTGTTCGGTATGTCAGTGATTACCAATGAGGCTCACGATGATTATGCCGAGGACTACGTAAATGACGGCGACGATGTAGTAAAAGCGGCCGACGCTGCCGCCGACCGCATGACTGCTATATTTACTCAACTTATAGAGCGTCTATAATTCTGCGAGGAAACCGTCGCTCCAGGCGTCCGAGGCCATGTGCCAGTCGCCGCGAGGAGACAGACCTACTGATCCGATCTTAGGACCGTCAGGCAGACATGAACGCTTGAACTGCTGGTTGAAGAATCTTCTTATGAAGGTCTTCAACCATTTTTTTATGGTCTCGTCGTCATAGATTCCTTCGAATGCCTTCTTGGCAAGGAAGAATATCTTTCCAGGTTCATATGAGTTGTGTACGAAATTGTACAGGAAGAAGTCGTGGAGTTCATAAGGTCCGACGATATCCTCTGTAACCTGCTGGATGTCACCGTCTTCCGAAGCAGGGAGGAGCTCGGGACTGATAGGTGTGTCCACGATATCCATGAGGATTTCCTCTACGCTTCTACCATCCTCTGCGGTCATTCCCTCGAATCTGTTTTCTGCGGCCCATTTGACAAGGTTGCGTACAAGTGTCTTAGGGATGTCTGCATTGACTCCGTACATCGACATGTGGTCTCCGTTGTATGTAGCCCATCCGAGTGCGAGTTCGGAAAGGTCGCCGGTTCCTACTACGATGCCTCCTGTCTGGTTGGCGATGTCCATGAGGATCTGTGTCCTTTCGCGGGCCTGGGTGTTCTCGTATGTCGCATCGTGGACTGAAGGGTTGTGGTTGATGTCCTTGAAGTGCTGCTCACATGCCGGTACGATGGATATTTCGCGGCAAGTGACGCCAAGTGCCTGCATAAGGTCCCAGGCGTTGTTCTTTGTGCGTGAGGTGGTTCCGAAGCCCGGCATTGTCACTGCGATTATGTTCTCGCGGTTCCATATAGGGTCTCCGCTCTTGCCGAGGCGGTCGAAGGCGAGCGCTGTCACGATAAGTGCCAATGTGCTGTCAAGACCTCCTGAAATGCCGATTACGGCTTTTGATTTGATTCTGTCAAGTCTTGAACAGAGTGCCCTGATCTGGAGATCGAGGATGGTGCTGCATCTGTAGTCAAGATCCGCTTCAGGAACGAAAGGATGTCTCTCGATATGTCTGAAAAGCTCGTTCACGAAGTCTGTAGGGCTGTCTTCGCCAAGGTAGATCCTGCTATAAAGCAGGTCGTGTGCCGACGATGGAGTGCCGTCCGGTGATACGTTGAAGAAGGTGGTCGACTTGCGTCTGAGCATATCTGTCTTTTCTACATCGATGTCTGCGATGGCCAGTTCGTACGGACCTTCATTGGCGCATTCTACTACCTTCTCTCCGTTCTCCCATACTGAAGCATGTCCTGTGAATACGAGGTCCTGTGATGAGTCTCCCGATGCGGAAGAGTAGATGTATGCGCATTTAGAACGGGAAGAAAGCTCTCCCAATGTCCTTTCACGCTGGATGTCGCGCATGACGACTTCATTTCCGGCAGAAAGGTTCACGATGATCTGCGCTCCTGAAAGTGCGTGGTATGCAGACGGAGGTATAGGATTCGCCATGTCTTCTCCTATCTCTACGGCGAAGGCTGTGTCTCCGATTTCGAAGATCTGATTCGGTGAGATTATGCAGCTGAATCCTGCGTAGAATATCTCAGGACCGTGTATGAGTTCGCTTCCGGATGAGAACCATCTGGATTCGCAATACTCTCCATGGTTCGGAATGTAAGTCTTTGGTACTATGCCCTTTACCTCTCCGTCCTTGATCACTGCAGCGCAGTTGTACAGCCTTCCGTTGTAAGGGACAGGCACGCCGGCTACGATGGCGATGTTCTTCTCGTATGAGAATTCTGCAAGCTCGGCTATGGCCTCCTCGCATTTGGTGAGCAGAAGCTTCTGGCTGAAAAGGTCGCCGCAGCTGTATCCGCTTACGCAAAGCTCAGGGAAGGCGATTATAGAAACGCCTTTCTCGCATGCTTCGGTGATAAGAGCCTCCATAGGCTCCTTTGCGTTGAATTCCGGGTGGGCGACTCTTGTTGCCATCGAGGCGGCCGCAACGCGGATGAATCCGTAGTTCTTCATGATTCCTGGTATCAAAAAAGGACAGCCGTCAAGCCGTCCTTCTGTATTCTGTGTTAAAGTTCTTCGAAATTTACGTCAGTGAATTTCTCGCCGGCTCCTTCACTTTTGAGACATTTTGTCCTGATATAGTCGACTACTTCCTGAAGGCCTTCAGCAAACTTCTCGAAGTCTTCCTTGTAGAGGAAAATCTTGTGTTTGTCATAAGCGAAATGTCCGTTGCTGTCCACTCTGCGCTTGCTCTCTGTGATCGTCAGGTAAAAGTCATTGCCCTTAGTCGCCTTGACGTCAAAGAAGTATGTACGCTTTCCTGCTCTTACCGGCTTTGAGTAAATATCCTCACCTGAGCGCTCCTGAGCATTTGCTCCATCGTAATCCTCACTATACATAGCCTATCTTTTTTAAGTAAATCTTTACAAAGTTAGGGATTTTTCTGAAAATGCGTGTATATTTGCATAAAATTTTGATAAAATTATGCTCAATAGAAGAATTTTGAGAATCAAGGCTTTCAAGGCGCTTTACGGCAGTGTTCTTTCGGGAAATATGTCGCTTGCCCAGGCTGAAGCCCAGTTGGAATTGTCATGTGAGGCGACAAGAGATCTGTATGTCTACATGCTCGGTATCGTATCTCCGCTGACACAGATCGCGAAGGACAGAATCGAGGCTGCAAAGGCTAAGTTCAATCCGACTGAAGAAGAGAAGAATCCTAATACAAAGTTTGCAGATAACGCCCTTGCGACACTCCTTGACGCTGACGTGGATTTCCAGAAGGTGTTCAAGAAGAAGAAATTCTCATGGGCCCAGTACGACATCGTGCTTAAGAAGATCTTCGCGTCAGTATGCGAGAAGGAGTATTTTGCAGAGTATATGCAGTCATCGGAGAGATCTCTCGAGGAGGATTGCAGACTCTTCACAAAGATCTTCGAGGAAGAACTCGTGGATTGCGAGGAACTTGAGAACATTCTTGAGGAGAAGTCGATCTACTGGAATGATGATTTGGCATACTCTCTGACATGGTGCTGCAAGACTCTCAAGTCTTTGGCTAAGGGAGAGAGCTGGTCGCTTATTCCGCTTTACCAGAGCGAGATGCTCACCGGAGCGGATGTGGAGAGTGACAAGTTCTTTGTGAGAAAGCTTCTCCAGGCTTCGTTCGCAGGATATGAGAGATATGCTGCCATGATCGCGGAGAATGTGAGCGGATGGGAGAAGGAGAGACTCTTCTCGACAGACATGGTACTCATAGCCATGGGTCTTGCCGAGGCGTCGACCTTCGCTACAATCCCTGTCAAGGTCACAATGAACGAGTATGTGGAGATATCAAAGTACTACGGTACTCCGAAGAGCCGTTCGTTCGTGAACGGTCTTCTTGACAGACTCATCCAGAAATTCGCAGAGGAGGGTCAGATAAACAAGACAGGTAAAGGGTTACTTTAATTGATTAATTTAATAAACTGAAATGAATATGTTTACACTTTTACAGGCAGCTGCTGGTCAGCAGGGTGGCGGATGGTCTATGTGGATCATGCTTGCACTTATTTTCGTAGTAATGTGGTTCTTCATGATCCGTCCGCAGAAGAAGCAGCAGAAGGAGCTTCAGAACTTCCGTGACTCACTCAAGAAGGGTGACAAGGTGGTTACTATCGGCGGTATCTACGGTACTGTAGCTGAGATCAAGGAGGATTCTGTTCTCATCGAGGTAGACAACAGCGTGAAGATCCGCGTGAGCAAGCAGGCTCTCGTAAAGGACTTTACTGATCCTACAAGACAGTAATATCCGTCTTGGCATAGGATGAGGAATCTCTTTCATAGGATTCTTAAGACGTTGAACATCAACGGGAGAGATTGGGTAGTGCTTCTGCTCGCTCTCCTGTTGGCGTTTAGTATATGGCTTATTCATAACCTTGCACTCAAGTACAATGACCATATGAGTGTGTCCGTAATCGCTTCATGCAGCATACCCGGACATGCTTCCGTGTCTGCGGACAAGGCTGAGGTCACAGCGAGGTGCAGGGCCACAGGATACAAAGTCATAAAGTCCTATATCAGAAGGGGAAAGGAGGTAGAAATACCGTTCAGACCTGCGGATGTCAAGCATAAGGATGGAGACATCTTCTATGTAACACCGGCGGACCTCAAGGGGTATTCGCATCTCATCTTCGGTCCTGAGATATCTGTGGAATACTTTGTCTCCGACACACTGTTCTTCAGATTCCCATACGAGAACTATAAGAAGGTTCCGGTGGTTCCGATCAGCACGATCACTTATTCAGACCAGTACATGGCTGAATCTCCGCTTGCTGTGACTCCGGATTCCGTACTTGTCTACGGCGAACCTTTCAGACTCGAAAACATCTCAGCAGTATATACCAGACCGGTAAACTACACTGATCTTTCGCGGGATGTAAGTGGTGATGTAAAGATTGAGCCGATAAAGGATGTACGCATTTCCGAAGCCGAAGTCAGATATGAACTTAAGGTCAAGAGATTTGTCGAGGTCATAAGCACAGTTCCCGTGACAGTGGTGAATGTACCGGAAGGAAAGAGCATGTATGTCTATCCGTCCGAGGTGGATGTCTTCCTGAAATGCAATTTCCCGCTTGTGGATAACCCGGAGAGGGGACTCCGCGTGGTGGCAGACTATAACGACCTTCACAAATCACTTGGTCAGAGCTGCATACTCAAGGTGTATGCTCCTTCAAGAGGTGTAATCAGCAGCGAGGCCAGTCCGGTTTCGGTGTCTTGTGTCTGGGAGGACAGGTAGGATGAAGGTCATTGTTGTCACAGGAGGCATAGGAAGCGGAAAGTCGTCGGCATGCAGATTTCTTGAAAAGGAATACGGCTGGCCGGTATATTATGCGGACAGCAAGGTCAAGGAACTTTATGTGAAGTCACCGGATCTGCTGGACAGTATCGAGAAGGAGCTGGACTGCAGGTTCAGAAATGACGAAGGTGTCTTTGTACCATCGCTTCTGGCTGCTGTAATATTCTCGGACAAGACAGCGTTGGATAAAGTAGAGGCGCTCGTGTTTCCGCAGCTGATGGCGGACTTTGACAAGTGGAAGTCCGTGTATGATTCTCCTTATGTGATTCTTGAATCGGCGACCATTCTGGAGAAGCCTGCACTGAAAGGTGTCGGTGACATTACGGTTCTGGTCGATGCTCCTCTCGGCATCAGAGCGGCGAGAGCGGCAGCAAGAGATTCGGTTTCCGAGACCGAAATCATAAGAAGAATGAGTCAGCAGCCGTTGATGAATAGCCTCTCTCTGATAGGGGAATATCCCGATGTGGATGTGGTCATCATGAATGACTCGACAGAGGCAGATTTGCAGGAAAAATTGCGAAAAATGGCGAAAAATCTGCTATAACAAAAATGTTAAGAGTAATAACAAATAAGTTAAACTAACTAATTTATAATATATTATATTATGAAAACTGATCTTTCAAAGATTTTGGCGGTATCTGGCCAGAGCGGCCTGTTTCTTTACATTTCACATGCAAGAAACGGTGCTATTGTAGAGGCGTTGGCAGACAAGAAGAGAACTTCTGTAAGCATGACAAGCAAGCTTACTTCACTTGCTGATATTTCTATCTATACTGATGACGAGGAGGTGAAGCTCCAGCAGGTATTCCTCAATATGAAGGAGGTTCTCGGCGACGCTGATGCACCATCTTCAAAGTCTTCGGCAGAGGAACTCAAAGCTCTCTTCGAGAAGGCTCTTCCAGCATACGACCGTGACCGTTTCTATGTGTCGCACATGAAGAAGGTTGTTGACTGGTACAACGCACTCAAGAACTACGCTTCTCTCGACTTTGTCAACCCTGACGAAGAGGCAGCTGAGTAAGCATGAAGAAACTTCAGACCATAACCTTGGGCTGTTCAAAGAACAAGGTAGATACAGAACATATCCTTTCCCAGGTGGAAGATCTCTACGAGATTGTTCCGGAGGGAGAGGATATTCCCGTTGATGTAATACTGCTCAACACCTGTGGATTCATAGGTGATGCAAAGGAGGAATCAGTGCAGGCTGTGCTTGAGGCTGTGGAAAGAAAGAATCAGGGACTTGCACAGAAGGTAATAGTCTTCGGTTGTCTTTCACAGAGATATATGCACGAGCTTCCAGATCTCATTCCGGAGGTTGATGCATGGTTCGGTGCCCGTGAGTTCGACCCTGTGATCCGTGAACTCGGTGCAGAGCCGCAGGAGGCAAAGCAGGCGCAGAGATATCTTACGACTCCGTCACATTATGCATATCTGAAGATTTCGGAAGGCTGTGACCGCCGTTGCTCATATTGCGCGATACCTTTCATCCGCGGTGCCCACAAGTCAGTTCCTATCGAGAAGCTGGTTGAGGAGGCTCAGAATCTTGCCGAAAAAGGCGTCAAAGAGCTTATCATCATCGCTCAGGACACGACATACTACGGACTTGACCTCTACCGTCGCAGAGCCCTTGCAGAGCTTCTCCAGAAGCTTTCTGAGGTTGACGGCATTGAGTGGATCCGTATCCACTATTCATATCCTGCAGCATTCCCGGAGGATGTTCTCGATCAGATGGCAGACAATCCTAAGGTGTGCCGTTACATGGATATTCCATTGCAGCATATCTCGGACAAGGTGCTTGACAACATGCACAGACATGTTACAGGTGCATGGACAAGGGAACTCATAAGCAAGATGCGAGAGAGAGTGCCGGGAGTTGTGCTCAGAACCACAATGATCGTAGGTCATCCCGGAGAGGGCAAGCGTGATTTCAACGAACTTCTTGAGTTTGCACAGGAGGCCAGGTTCGAGAGACTCGGTGCTTTCAAATACTCTGAGGAGGAAGGTACATACGGAGCAGAGAACTTCAAGGATACAATTTCCGCACGTACAAAGCAGGAGCGTCTTGATGCCCTTATGGAACTCCAGAGCGGCATTTCGCTCGCTTTCAACCAGTCCCGTATCGGTTCTGAGATCGATGTTATCGTGGATGACTTCACAGACGGCGTATTCGTATGCCGCAGTGAGTTCGAAAGCCCGGAGGTGGACGGCGAGATCCTCGTGAAGTATGATCCTGAAGTAGTAGGCGATGTGGATCCGTATTCGCTGATAGGTGAGTTCATCAAGGTTCGTGTCACTGGTGCTGATGAATATGATCTTATAGCAGACGTATTGGAGATCTGATGATGAAAAGACTTCTATCCATATTCTCTTTGGCGATTCTGATGGTTTCGTGTGCTCCAAGCAGGCATGCGATCCATGTTGAGATGCGTCATCCTTCCAGATCCGGAATAGATCTCGCAGGAAAGATTGTCTCTGTGGTCTTCGCAGAGGAAAATGCGGATCAGGTGACAAGGAGTATGGCGGAGTCCTTCACGAGGTCTTTGAAAGAGGACTACGGTGAGGAGACTGTTGAACTTTACAGCGTAAACGGAAGGACTCAGGAATATACAGGCAGGGATTCATTGGTGAGCCTGTTGATGCGTACCGGGTCTGATGTGGTATTCCTGTTTGACAGCAGGAAAGGAGAAAAAGGACCTTCGGGATTGCCTGTCAATGTAGCCCTTTACTGCTACGACGGCATGAACAAGGAGGACAAGGTGCAGAGCTTCAGCGGAACCAAGATATTGGCCGCATCTTCCGATAAGGAAGTCATGGAGGAGGCTGTAAAGGCAGGAGCGCTCGTGGCTGAGCCGTTCGAGACACAGTGGAAGCACGAACAGTATTCGATCGCTTACTATGAAAACACCAAATGGTATGAGGCACTCGTGAGGGCGGATCAGTACGACTGGAAAGGCGCCATGGACATCTGGATGACTCTTCTGGGCACGAATGACATGATGAAAAAGGCATCCGCAGAATACAATATATCGGTAGCCTGCTATATGATGGGAGAATTCGACCTGGCGACCGAGTGGCTGGACCGTTCGGATTCAGACAACAAACTGCCTACCTTGTCGGATGCTCTCCGTAAAAGAATAGAAGCCAGAAAACGTTAAGTTTTCCGGCTTCTTTTTTAGTTCTTCTTCACTGGATCGCAGGTGAGTCCTACTCCCAGTTTCTTGAATATCTTTCTGTCAACCTCGCTGAGCATTACTGTTGAATGTACCTGGCATCCGTCAAACTTCGGAAGCTGGTCAAGTGCTCTGCGGCAGTTCTCATCCTGGTTGCTGAGCATCGAAAGAGCGACCAGAACCTCGTCTGTATGCAGTCTTGGATTCTTTCCATGCAGGAAGCTCACCTTGGTCTTCTGGATAGGAGCGATCATTTCCTCAGGGATGAGCTGTGTGAGGTGAGGAATCTTTGCAAGGTATTTGGTTGCATTGAGAATCAGTGCGGCACTTGGTCCCAGAAGCGGACTTGTCCTTGAAGTGATGATTGTACCGTCCTTAAGTTCGATTGCAGCACATGGAACTCCTTCCTTCTCTTTTCTTTCCTTTGCAGCGACGGTGGTCTTGCGGTATTCCGTAGTTACCTTCGCCTGCTTCATGATGAGAGCTATCTTGTTGACTTCGTTTTCGTTATCTCCGTTCTTTGCAAGTCTTCCCAGAGCTGCATAATATCTTCTGATGATCTCGTCACGTGCTGCATCGCAGCATACGTCCTCGTCACTCATACAGAAACCGATCATGTTTACACCCATGTCTGTAGGGGACTTGTAAGGGCTTTCTCCATAGATGCTTTCAAAGATCGCGTTGAGTACAGGGAACACTTCCACGTCTCTGTTGTAGTTTACAGCGATGTCTCCATATGCCTCAAGATGGAACGGGTCAATCATGTTGAGGTCGTTGAGGTCTGCTGTCGCAGCCTCGTATGCAAGGTTTACAGGATGCTTGAGAGGGAGATTCCATACAGGGAAGGTCTCGAACTTCGCATATCCTGCCTTGCGCTGGCGCTTGTTCTCATGGTAAAGCTGGCTGAGACATACGGCCATCTTTCCGCTGCCCGGACCCGGAGCTGTGACGATGACGAGAGGTCTGCTTGTCTCTACATAGTCGTTCTTACCGAATCCTTCTTCAGAGTCGATAAGGGCCACATTGTTAGGATAGCCCTCGATTGTATAATGGTAGTAAACCTTGATGTTCTGTCTTTCAAGACGCTTTCTGT
The DNA here is from genome assembly GCA_045120635.1 of Candidatus Cryptobacteroides sp. Lineage (GTDB taxonomy): Bacteria > Bacteroidota > Bacteroidia > Bacteroidales > UBA932 > Cryptobacteroides. The sequence continues at coordinate 95,891 of JBGVEY010000011.1, read as the reverse complement.
ATGAAGCCGCACTGCACTGTCCGTTGAAGTGGGTGATGACTACGCTGCTTACGTAAAGTCCTACATTCTCGAACTCTGCGCGCAGACGGAGCACGTCCTCGTCGTATGTGATACCGAGGTCGCCTCTCATCTTGTTCTTCTCGATGTCAAGTGCACTGATGACCATGACGATTTCGGCCTCATCCTTCATCTGGAGAAGCATCTGAAGCTTGCTGTCAGGCTGGAAGCCCGGCAACACGCGGCTGGCATGGTTGTCGTCAAATAATTTACCTCCGAATTCGAGGTAAAGCTTGTCTCCGAACTGCGAAATACGCTCTTTAATGTGTTCGGATTGTATCTTAAGATACTTTTCGTTGTCAAATCCCGTTTTCATACGGAGAACAAAGATAACCTTTCTTCCTTTTTTCTCCAAGAAGAAATTGCAGTAATTTTTTGTCCTTGGGATACGAAAAAAGGGTCGGCATTTGCCAACCCTTTATAAATTAGGTAGAACCGTAAGCCGGTTTCTGTTTTAACCTGTCATTTATCTTCTCGACCTACCCCCCGGAAAAGAGCAGGCGACTCTTTTGTCCTTGCGGACCCTCCGGTATACATGGTCTTTCTGGTCCTGGTGCCGTCACCGCCATATGTCGCCATACAACGTCGTGAGCTCTTGCCTCGCGGTTTCACCCTTACCCTTTCGGGCGGTTTGTTTTCTGTTACGGCATTCATAAGATTACTCCCATCTGTGCTTTCCACAGCAGGATGCCTTGCCCAGTCCGGACTTTCCTCTGTCTGAAATTTCTAACGGTGATTTCTTCGTCATTGTTCGTTCCTCGAAATCCCTCGCTATAAATTTCAGACAGCGACAAGTCGTTCTACCTATATTTCAATGAACTATTTCTTGTATCCGAGCTTGCGCTCCATCTTGTCATTCTGTGCGTTGATCTGCGCAACGGCCTTCTTGAGGCCTGGAGTGATGTCCTCGCAATGTTTGTGGCACTGCATTGACTTGGAATACATTCGGCCGATGCAGAAGTTGCTGTGCTCGCAGCCGCTGCAGTGTTTCTCGTCAGCCTTCATCTTGTTCACGAAGTCTGTGTCCTCGAGGACCGCACGTCCCATCTGGATCATAGGAAAGCCCTTTCCGATGGCCTCGTCCGCAGTCTCACGTGAAATAACGCCACCCACATACACAAATGGGAAGTCCGGCATTGCCGCACGGAACTTAAGCGCATCTTCCATGAAGAAAAGCGGCTTGAACGGCACTGTAGGTGCTACGATCTTGCCTGCAAGTCCTACGCCGAGCTTGAGCCACCATTTGCTCCAAGGGAAGTAGTGTACGATAGGTTTCACAGGGAACTGTCCGCGCATTACGTACTGAGGATGACGGCTCACAAAACCACCTGAAAGCACAATCGCCTCTACTCCGAGGTCTCTGAGAACCTTTGCAACCTCGATGAGTTCGTCAGTTTCCTGACCGCCCTTGAATCCGTCACGGGTGTTGAGCTTCGCGAAAAGAGCGACCTTGCCCTTTCCTGCAGCCACAGCCTTCTCTACGCACATTCTCATGAAACGCATTCTGTTCTCGAGGCTTCCGCCGAACTCGTCACGTCTTTTGTTTGTGTATGGAGAAAGGAACTGCGATATGAGGTATCCGTGTCCCGCATGGATCTCGATTGCATCGAATCCTGCCTCGATTGCGAGTTCTACCGCCTTGCCATATGCATCAGCGACCTCATTGATCTGCTTGAGGTTCATCTTCTGTACGATGGTAGGAGAGTAGAGGTTGAATCCGCGGCTCGCGCCGTAAGGAATGCAGCCGCAGATGGTTCTATGCGACATGTTTCCGCAATGGCCGAGCTGGATAGAAGCCTTCGCTCCCTCCGCGTGGATTGCGTCTGTAAGCTGCTTGAGCTCAGGAACAATCTCTTCACGCATCCAGAGCTGATTCTCGAAAGAAAGACCGCTCTGACATACTGCAGCATATGCAACGGTAGTCATTCCGATACCTCCGCGTGCAACAGCGGTGTGGTAGTCGAAAAGTTCCTTTGACGGTCTCTGACCCGGGCACATTGCCTCGAAGGCTGCTGACCTGATGGTCCTGTTCTTGAGTTCTACCGGACCGATCTTATAGGGTGTAAATAATTCGCTCATTACCAGACGAAAGGTATAATGTGTTTCTTGTTCAGTTTTGTATATTCCTCTCCGAACTCAGCCTCGTATTTCTCGGTGAGGGATTTTGCACGAGGACCGAGATTGGCAAATGTCCATATTGCGAAGAGAAGACCTGCAGGAGACCATGTGAGGATGGCAAATCCGACCCATTCGGTGAATTCGCCGAAATAGTTCGCAGATGTCACGTATCTATATAATCCCTTGCGAGGAATATAATGCTTTGTGTCTCCCGGCTTGCGGAGGTTTCTGATGACGTGGTCCGAATGAAGGTTGATACCCATTCCTGCAAGGAAGATCAGAGTTCCGATGATGAACTGCGGGCTCCAGAGCCAGTCGATCTGATACATTCCACCGTTCAGGATAGGGTCATAGAGCCACTTTCCGATGATGTACGCATTGAATGTATTGAAGGTCATTCCCATAAGCATCACTGCAATCGGCATTGTGCTCTTTCCTCGCATAAGGAACGGGAAGATGAACGAACGCTGGAAGTAGTGAAGGAGGAAGAATGCCGCCAGGATGTATAATACAAGGTTGGAGTTGCCGTTCACCGCACCGCCATTCTTTGCAAATGCCAGTGTGTAATAGAGCATGAAGCAGAACGATGGCGCCTCCATAAGTACCCATGCAAGCTTGTTGTTGATCTTCGGACCCCACTTGGAAGTCGAAAGATATCCGTAACCCGCCTTGAAGAAGAACAGGGCGATGAAAACCACCACTGCCATTACCGCCATGCAGGCTACTATAGTATAATATGTATTCATTCTTCGTTATCGATTAGCCAATTGGTGACAAAGTTAATCATTATTTTTTAAAAACTTTTTTTTGGTTACTTTTGTGACCGTTTTGATAGCGTTTTATGTCAATGAGAATAAGTTTTATCGCAATATTGATGTCTCTGATGCTTGTTTCCTGCGCGAACGCTTCCGTGAAGGAATACAGACTTGAGATAGTCGCGGAATATCCACACGATACCGAATCGTACACACAGGGTCTGTTCTTTCACAAGGGACAGATGTATGAGACAACCGGTCTCAATGGAAAATCAACCCTCAGAGTCGTCGATCTCAATACAGGAGAGGCCCTGAAGAGACTGAACTTCGACAAGAAGTATTTTCTCGAGGGCTCCGTGGTTCTTAAGGACAATCTCTATATCCTCACATGGGAAAGCAAGGTGGCGTTCATCTACGGTGCGGATTCATTGGATTATAAGTCTACATGGTCATATCCTCGTGAGGGATGGGGAATCACGACTGACGGAAAGCAGCTCATCGCATCTGACGGCTCTGCAACCCTGTTCTTCATGGACGAGAAGTTCGCGCTCCAGAAAAGGGTCGTCGTCAAATACAATGACAGGCCTGTCAGATGGCTGAATGAATTGGAATACATCGATGGCAAGATCTGGGCGAATGTGTACACGGCAGATGAAATTGTGATCATCAATCCAAAGGACGGAAGGGTAGTAGGTATTGTCGACTGCCGAGGACTTCTTCCAAAGAATCTGTACACACATGAGACGGATGTGCTGAACGGAATCGCATACAACCCGGAAACTGGAAAGATCTACCTCACGGGCAAGAACTGGCCAAAGCTGTACGAAATCAAGCTTGTAGAAAAATAGAGCGGGCTTAATAACTGGGCCGGTTGTCCTTAAAATCATGCTATCCAAGGACAAGTAAATGGCTATATGTCGGTTTGTCCCTAAAAGTGGCAGATTCAAGGACAACCTAACAATCGAGTCCGGTATTTCAATCCGGATTTCCCATAATTTTCCAGACAGCAACTATACAACTAAGTTTCGATCAGGAAATGCGCGATATCCTTGATCGTAATCTGATGCTTTTTAAGCCTAAACTCGCCACAGTTCCTTGTGTACATGCTGAGTGCCTCAAACCCGTAGCCAGTATAAGTCAAATATACCTGAAATCCGGCATAAATCACGATTTACATACAAAAAGGCCGACTGAGCATAGCTTAGCCGGCCTATTATGTTGTATTTTACTATGTCTTAGCTTGGGAGTCTTCTGTTGATGTCAACCTTCTGGAATTTGTATCCGAGCTGGCGGAGCTGGAGTGCGGCGCCTGTTCGGAACATTACCTTGGCAGTGCGGGCGAAGATGTGGAACGCCTTGGCGGTCTGAGCCTCGATGTGCTCGTGTCTGATGAAGTTGACTGCCTTCTGAGCGCAGCAGAGAAGGATATTCATGATCTGCTTTGCTTCAGGGGAGTCGAGTGTCAATCCGAGAATGTTCTGCACGATGTACTCGTCCATATCGTCAAAGCCTCTTGGGCCATGAAGAGATGAGTATGACGCGCTGTGGTGTCTGCCCCAGTCTACGTCCCACCATTTCGCGACTGCCATTCCTACATATCCTGCGCATGCGATGGCGAATTCAGGGTAACTGTTGACCTCCGGAAGGGCCTCTGCGATATACTCTGGTGCCCATTCCTTCCATTTCTGATCTATATCTTCGCTGCTGAGAAGCTCGCTGTCAAGCATGCCGAGGCTTCTGCACATCTTGAGGAGCTCGATCTGGAGATTCTCCTCGTAAACGTCGTAATATCTGCTGTTTTCTTCCATAGTGGTGCAAAGGTAATAAAAAATCCCGCATCACTGCGGGATTTTCGTGTTAGTAGTGTAGTGTATTCCCTTTTGGGATAATTAACTATTAGTGGTTAGAAACGTCTTAACGACATTAAATCGTTATGTCGTGCTGCAAATATATGTAAAATTTGTTATTTGCAAGTCTGTTTCGATTAAAAATCGCAAAAAGTACCCGTTTGTCATCTAAAACTCACCATTTTAGACCTTATTTCAGTCTTCGAGCAAGCCTGGTCTGAGGCGCTTTGTGCGTTCTACAGCCTGATCGTCCTGCCATTCCCTGATGAGTTTAGGGTTGCCGCTGAGCAATACGTCCGGTACTCTCCAACCGTTGAATTCAGCGGGTCTTGTGTAGATCGGAGCTGAAAGGAGACCGTCCTGGAAACAGTCACTGAGAGCGGAAGTCTCGTCGGAAATAGCGCCCGGAATCAGACGGATGATAGAGTCTGCGAGGATGGCAGCAGGGAGTTCTCCGCCGCTCAGAACATAGTCTCCGCATGAGATTTCACGGGTGATGAGGTGCTCTCTGATTCGGTGGTCGATACCCTTGTAATGACCGCAGAGGATGATTATGTTGCCCTTGAGGGAAAGCTCGTTCGCGATGTTCTGGTTGAGGATATCGCCGTCCGGAGACATGTAGATGACTTCATCGTAATCTCTCTCGGCCTTGAGCTCCTGGATCATGTTGTATACAGGCTCGATCATGAGTACCATTCCAGCGTCTCCGCCGTAGCTGTAATCGTCTACCTGCTGACGCGGGCCCTTGCCGTATTTACGAAGGTTATGTACGTGAATTTCAACGAGTCCCTTCTCGATCGCCCTTCCGACAATCGAGTGTGACAGCGGGCTTTCAAGGAGCTCCGGAACAACGGTCAATATGTCAAATCTCATGATAATTTGTTCATTATGTTTAAACGGACTGCAAAAATAACATATTCATATGAGTTTTACTAAAAAAATGGTATATTTGCGGATTGTAAATTTTAACCAAAAACTCCATAATTATGAGTGAAGCAATTATTCCTGATGTAGAAATCACATCAGATGTACCTGAAAAGAAAACCCTCGCAGAACTTATCGGTCAGATCGAAGAAATCGCCAAGAGCGAGGACAGAATGAAGATGTCCAAGGAAGTAGAGGCTATCAAGGCCGCTTTTTATAGAACTTTGGCAAAGGAAAAGGCTGAGGCGGAGAATCCGGAGGATGCTTCTTTTGTCGAGATTGAGAATATCTTCAAGGAAATCTATAATGCATACAAGAAAGAACGTTCAGAATACAACAGAGGCCTTGAGAAGGAGGCTGAAGAGAATCTTGCTCTTAAGGAGGCCGTGATCGCAGATCTCAAGGCTCTCATCGAGAAACAGGAGGATGTGAATGAGACCTTCCCGCAGTTCCGCGAGATCCAGGAGAGATGGAGAAACATCGGTCCGGTGCCACCGCAGAACTACAGAAACATCAACGAGACATATCAGCTTTATGTAGAGCAGTTCTACGATATGGTGAAGATCAACCGCGAGCTCCGCGACCTTGATTTCAAGAAGAATCTTGAGGCAAAGGAGGCTTTCTGTGCAGTAGCGGAGAAGCTTGCAGAGAACGAGGATGTGGTTGCAGCATTCAAGGAACTTCAGAGACTCCATGAGCAGTGGAAAGAGTTCGGTCCTGTAGCCAAGGAGTTCAGAGATTCGATCTGGGAGCGTTTCAAGGCGGCTACTGCTGTTGTCAACAAGAGATATCAGGCATTCTTTGAGGGAATCAAGGAGCAGCAGGCTGAGAATCTTGCAAAGAAGACCGTTCTTTGTGAGAAGGTCGAGGAAATCGCAGCAAGAGAGGTGAACACTTCAAACGAGTGGAACGCGTTCTCAAAGGAGATTGAGGAAATCCAGCAGGAGTGGAAGACAATCGGATTCGCTTCAAAGAAGGATAATCAGAAGATCTATGACAGATTCCGTGCTGCATGCGACAGCTTCTATGCACGCAAGCGCGAGTTCTATATGGAGTACAAGGACGGCATGAACGCCAACCTTGAGAGAAAGATCGCTCTTTGCGAGCAGGCTGAGCAGCTCAAGCTCAGCACTGAGTGGAAGAAGGCTGCAGACCAGTTCATCAGCCTTCAGAAGCAGTGGAAGGAAATCGGTGCGGTTCCTCGCAAGAAGTCAGAGCAGCTCTGGAAGAGATTCCGTGCAGCGTGCGACGAGTTCTTTGCAGCAAGAGACAAGAACGCAAAGCCTGAGAACGACTTCTACGGAAATCTCAAGGCTAAGCTGCGTCTCATCGAGGAGATCAAGGCATACGAGCTCAAGGGAGACGAGAGCGATGCAGCTGCAATGGCTGAGTTCCAGAAGAGGTGGAACGAGATCGGATTCGTTCCGTTCAAGGAGAAGGATAACGTGGCAAAGGCATACAAGGAGGCACTTGCAAAGTTCCCTTCAAACAGACCTGCGCGCCGTAGCAGACCTGCAAGACCGCAGCTTTCTGAGAAGGAGCGCCTTATCCAGCAGTACAACGCTCTGGAGCAGGATATCGTGACATATGAGAACAATATCGGATTCTTCTCAATGTCAAAGAATTCTGAGCCGCTCATCAAGCAGATGCAGGAGAAAATCGCAAAATCAAAAGAGGAATTGAAGGCCCTTGCAGCGCAGATCAAGGCGCTCAACGAGGCAGAAGAACAGAAGTAACATATTTTAAATTAGATGAATAAGAATTCAATTATCGGATTTGTACTGATAGGTGTGATCATGTTCGGATTCACATGGTATCAGTCAAAGCAGTATCAGAAACAGGCGGAGATTCAGGCACAGCTTGATTCTATCGCATTGGCAGATCAGATGGCCGCGATGGCCATCGATTCTGTAAAGATGGCAAACGGCATCGAGACCGGAGTCAAGGTTATGAATATGCCTTCATACAAGGACAGCCTTCTCACAGAGGCAAGACTTGCAGAGGAGGGTATCTATAAGTTGACAAACGACAAGGTCGAGCTTGAGTTCACGACAAGAGGCGCTCAGCTTTACTCTGTGAAACTCAATGACTATAAGGCATATGACAGTACAGACCTCTATCTTATCAAGCCAAGCGGCAGCCAGATGGGTGTGACTGTATATGCAGGTGAGAATGTAAATACAAAGGATTTTGTTTTCCAGGTTGCAGAGCATACTGACTCGTCGATCGTGATGCAGCTTCCTTTCGCCGGCGGCGGATACATCCAGCAGAAATACACTCTTACTGAGGGCAGCTACATGATGCAGAATGAGCTCTCTTTCGTAGGAATGGAGAATATCATCCCACGCAATGTATCAAACATCGACATCGACTGGTCTGTAATCATTCCACGCCTTGAAAAGGGTTACAAGAATGAGAAGCAGTACTCTAAACTCAACTACTACTTCACAGGTGACAAGAAGTCTGAGGAGCTGGCACGTGCAAAGGACGGCTCGGAGAGAATCGATACCAAGATGAAGTGGTTCGCTTTCCAGCAGCAGTTCTTCTCTGTCATCATGACAGCGGAAAACGAATTCGCGGCTGCAGACCTCGAGGCCAGGTATTTTGCTGAGGACGATCCTTCACGCAACCTTATGGCTTGCTCGGCGAAGCTTCGTTCGGATATCCAGGCAGGTTCTTCAAACATCGTGGTTCCGTTCGATATCTATCTCGGTCCTAACGACTATGCAACCCTCAAGAGCTACGATCAGAAGTATGAAAAGATCATTCCGCTCGGAGGATGGATGGTGAACTGGTTCAGCAGACTCGTGATCATCCCAAGTTTCGACCTTCTTGGCAAGTTCATCAAGAATTACGGTCTCGTTATCCTTCTGATGACACTCATCATCAAGCTTCTCCTTACTCCGCTTACTCTCAAGTCGTACAAGTCGACTGCAAAGATGCAGGTAATCAAGCCTGAGGTGGACAAGATCAATGAGAAGTATCCAAACGAGAAGGATGCGATGAAGAAACAGCAGGCTACGATGGAGCTTTACAGAAAGGCGGGAATCAGCCCTATGGGCGGATGTCTCCCAATGCTTCTCCAGATGCCTATCCTCTTTGCGATGTTCCGTTTCTTCCCGGCATCCATCGAGCTTCGCCAGCAGAAGTTCCTTTGGGCAGACGACTTGAGTTCATACGACTCGATCATTGATTTCGGATTCAATGTTCCGCTTCTCGGAGACCACCTTTCATTGTTCGCTCTCCTTATGGCTGCAACAATGTTCTTCTATTCGAGAATGACTTCGGGACAGATGTCAAACGATCCGAACATGGCCGGAATGAAGTTCATGAGCCTTTGGCTTATGCCTATCATGATGTTCTTCATCTGTAACAACCTCTCAGCGGCATTGAGCTACTACTACCTCCTTTCAAACATCATCACAATGGGTATGACATGGTACATCCGTAAGTACGTTGTGACTGAGGAGAAGGTACGTAATGAGATGATGGTCAATGCAAAGCAGCCTAAGAAGAAATCGAAGTGGCAGCAGAGACTCGAGGAGGCTCAGAAGATGCAGGAGATGATGCAGCAGCAGAAACGCAGATAATGATTAAATCAGTAATCAATAAACTACATTCGGAACTGCCGTCAACAGTAAAGTTGGTGGCAGTTTCTAAATTTCACCCGTTCGAAGCTATAGTAGAGGCGTATGAGGCGGGTCAGAGAATATTTGCGGAAAGCCGTCCGCAGGAACTTCAGGCAAAGGTAAAGTTGCTTGAGCAGATCCGTGAGGAAAGGGGAGAACCTGATTATATGTCAGATATTGAATGGCATTTCATCGGTCACCTCCAGACCAACAAGCTCAAGATGGTTCTTCCGTATGTGTCTCTGGTTCAGTCTGTAGATTCGGTTCGCCTTCTGGATGCGATAGAGTCATGGTGTTCAGCCAATGAAAAGACCGTATCCGTGCTTCTGGAGCCTCATGTGGCGGCAGAAGAGACAAAGCAGGGCTTCGCAGCTGAGGAGATCTACTATATACTTTCACGTGCCTCAGAGTCGTATTCCCATATCCGTTTCCGCGGAATCATGGGTATGGCGACATTTACCGAAGATGAATCGGTAATCAATGCCGATTTTGCCGCGTTAAGGGCAATATACGACAACTGCCGCTCACGTTTTTCTTCCGTTGCGGCAGATTTCAATGAATTTTCAATCGGAATGTCCGACGACTATCCTCTCGCCATCGCGCATGGATCCACTATGGTCCGAATCGGCTCGATGATTTTCGGAAAGAGGGTGTAGTTGTCTTATTTCAGTTCTTCGATCATAGCTTTGGCGACAGCGGCCGAGGCGCCGGAACCGCCGAGTTCTGAGCGGATGGCTGCGTACTCGTCAAGCATGTGCTGTCTGTAGTCCGTGTCTTCTATGAGGGCACGGATTTCTTTTACCAATGCGTCCGGATTGCAGTCGTCCTGGATGTATTCCTTGAATGCGAGACGGTTGACAATCAGGTTTCCGAGGCTGATATAACGTATCATGACAATTTTCCTGGCAATCCAGTATGTGAGTGGGTTTGTGATATATCCGACTACCTGAGGTGTGCCGAAAAGTGCGGTTTCGAGGGAGGCTGTGCCGGAGTTTATGACACCAGCTTCTGCATGTCGTATGATTGACTGAGTCTCTCCGAAGAGGACCTTGATGTAGCCGCTGTTCTCTTCATTGAGCCATGCGGAGTAGTCCTCGATGCTGCGTGCCGGGGCTCCTGCGATAAGGAATTGATAGTCTGCATATTCCGGCATGGCGTGCATCTTTGCCGCGAATTCGGTGAGTACCGGCATCATTGTGTTGATTTCCGGTTTGCGGGAGCCTGCGAGCATGGCGATGACAGGGGAGTCTGCCAATGAATTTCTCTTGAGGAAGTCTTCGCGGGTTTCCAGCATTGCAGGGGAGTTGTCGACTGCGTCTACGAGCGGATTTCCCTTGTAGATGTATTCGATTCCCTTGCTGTCAAAGTACGGTTTTTCGAATGGGAAGACGATGAAGAGTCTGTCCACATATTTCCTGAGCTTCTTTATGCGGCCTTCGCGTGATGCCCAGACCTTTGGTGCGATGTAGTAGAATACCTTATAACCGGCTTTGTGGGCGAATTCCGCTATCTTGAAGTTGAAGCCGGGGTAGTCGATGAGGATTACTACGTCCGGGTTCCAGGATGCGATGTCCTGTTTGCAGAATTCAACGTTCTTAAGGAGTTTGGTGGCTTTTGCCAATACCTCTACGAAACCCATTACAGCGCCTTCCTTGTAATGTTTTACAGGGTTCCGTCCTGATACGGCAGCCATCGCATCACCGCCCCAGAAGCGGATGTCTGCCTGGGGGTCTTCGGCGTAGATGCCTTTCATTAGGTTGGAACCGTGGAGGTCGCCGGAGGCTTCGCCGGCTATGATGTAGTATTTCATCGGAAATTCTGTTTGAGGCGTTCAGTCTCTTCGTAGTCAGTGCAGTCGATGTTGTGTGCAACGATGCTGATATAACCGTCTTCAAGAAGTCTGTGGTCGGCTTCAGGTGTGTTGCGGTCGTCGTCGAGGAATTCACCGACCATCATGTAAAGTTCCTCTCCCTCTTCGATCGAAGGGATGGATTTCTGGCCGAGCATCTCCGGAGTGAAACCGAATTTCTCATAATACTTGACATCCCACTCCTGGAATTCCTTGATCCAGCGTCCCATACCCTGACGTCCAACCTTTACACCTTTGATATCCTCCGGCTTTATGGCAGGGAAGTTGACGTTGTAATATACTCCGTACTTGCTTGGATAGTTCTTCATGAGTTTCTCGAAGATGTCTCCAAAGTACTTCTCGATTGCGCTGAAATCCGCATCTGAATGAAGGTCGCAGAGAGAGACACCGATTGCAGGGATGCCGTTCAATGCGGCTTCACCTGCAGCTCCGAGTGTGCCGGAATAGCATACCGCAGAAGCCGCATTTGAACCGTGGTTGATACCTGAGACCACGACATCAGGGAAATTGTCGGCGAAGATTGTGTTAAGACCGAACTTTACGCAGCTTGCAGGTGTGGCGTCGACGTAGTGCCAGCCGTCTCCGAGATTCTTGTATGCTATCTGCTTGAATCCGAATGAAACAGCCATGGACATACCTGACTGATGGTGCTTTGGAGCGATCACTGTCACTTCTCCGAATTTCTTCATGATATTGGCGAGGACCTTGATGCCCTTTGCCTGGTAGCCGTCGTCGTTGGTTATAAGGATGCGCATATTCTTTTATTTTTTACAAATATAGGTCTTATGTCGGAAAAAGTCCGATTGTTTGCTCAAATTGTAACAATATTTTTAATGAAATCTAAATCAGGTTATGATAAAATTTTTTAAATTTGCACCGTTTCTGTGAAAATGATGTAGCAGGACGAAAATGATAATTAAAGTTTAACTTTATATAAATTTTACAAAACAATGATTAAAGTAGGTATTAACGGTTTCGGCCGTATCGGTCGCATGGTTTTCCGTGCTGCTGTTGAGAATTTCTCAAACGACATTCAGATCGTAGGTATCAATGACCTTCTCGAGCCAGAGTATCTTGCATACATGCTCAAGTATGACTCAGTTCACGGTCAGTTCAAGGGTGAGGTTTCTGTAGAGGAAGGCGCACTCGTAGTAAACGGTAACAAGATCCGCCTCACTGCAGAGATGGATCCAGCTAACCTCAAGTGGAACGAGGTTGAGGCTGATGTAGTTGTTGAGTCAACTGGTCTTTTCCTTGAGGATGAGAAGGCTCGCAAGCACATCCAGGCTGGTGCAAAGAAGGTAATCATGTCTGCACCTTCAAAGGACGCTACTCCAATGTTCGTATACGGTGTTAACCACGAGACTTACGCTGGTCAGGACATCATCTCTAACGCTTCTTGTACTACTAACTGTCTTGCACCTATCGCTAAGGTTCTCAACGTCAAGTTCGGTATCGTTAAGGGTCTCATGACTACAGTACACGCTGCTACTGCAACTCAGAAGACTGTTGACGGTCCTTCACGCAAGGACTGGAGAGGTGGTCGTGGTATCCTTGAGAACATCATCCCTTCTTCAACAGGTGCTGCTAAGGCTGTAGGTAAGGTTCTTCCTGTTCTTAACGGTAAGCTTACTGGTATGGCATTCCGCGTTCCTACTTCAGACGTTTCAGTTGTAGACCTTACAGTAGTTCTCGAGAAGGAGGCTACAATGGCAGAGATCTGCGCTGCAATGAAGGAGGCTTCACAGAACGAGCTCAAGGGTATCCTTGGTTACACTGAGGACGCAGTTGTTTCAACTGACTTCCGTGGTTGCGCTAACACTTCAATCTTCGATGCTAACGCAGGTATCAGCCTCGACGCTAACTTCGCAAAGGTTGTTTCTTGGTACGACAACGAGTGGGGTTACTCAAACAAGGTTCTCGAGATGGCTCGCGTTATCGCGAAGTAATTTGAACCTGTCAAATTATAATAGACCGTCCTTATGGGCGGTCTTTTTTTATCTCTATATCTGGAGAAAAAAGCGTAAAATTTCGTAACTTTACACGATTTTTTTGCAAAACTTAACGAACTATGGCAAAGATAACTAAAGAAGATGCATTGAATTATCATGCCGGCAAACGTCCGGGCAAGATAGAAGTAGTGCCTACCAAACCTTATTTCACTCAGACAGATCTTTCGCTCGCATATTCCCCAGGCGTAGCAGAGCCATGTCTCGAGATTCAGAGAGATCCGCAGGAGGCGTATAAATATACAGACAAAGGAAACCTTGTAGCTGTGATATCAAACGGTACAGCCGTACTTGGCCTCGGAGATATCGGAGCATTGAGCGGTAAGCCGGTAATGGAAGGAAAGGGACTCCTTTTCAAGATATATGGAGGTATCGATGTGTTCGATATCGAAGTTGACGAGAAGGATCCGGATAAGTTTGTAGAGGCAGTAAAGGCTATCGCTCCGACATTCGGAGGTATCAACCTTGAGGATATCAAGGCTCCGGAATGTTTCGAGATCGAGCGCAGACTCAAGGAAGAGCTTGACATTCCGGTAATGCATGACGACCAGCATGGAACCGCCATCATTTCGGGTGCAGGACTTCTCAATGCCCTTGAGGTGAACGGCAAGAATATCTCGCAGGTCAAGGTTGTAGTGAACGGAGCTGGAGCTGCGGCTATTTCTTGCGCAAGACTCTACATCTCTCTTGGCGTCGATCCGAAGAATATTGTAATGCTCGACAGTAAGGGTGTGATTTCAAAAGAGCGTCAGGGACTTACTCCTGAGAAGGTGGAGTTTGCAACAGACCGCACTGATATCCATACACTTGCAGAGGCGATTGTGGATGCGGATGTGTTCCTCGGCCTCTCGAAAGGCAATATCCTTACCAAGGATATGGTGCGTTCGATGGCAAAGGACCCGATCGTGTTCGCTCTTGCCAACCCTGTTCCTGAGATTACATACGAGGATGCGATGGACAGCCGTCCTGACGTACTTATGAGTACAGGACGCTCCGACTATCCTAACCAGATCAACAATGTAATCGGTTTCCCTTACATCTTCAGAGGTGCTCTGGATACTGCCGCTACAGCAATCAACGAGGAGATGAAACTTGCTGCTGTCCGTGCGATTGCAGAACTGGCCAAGAAACCTGTTCCAGAGATCGTAAATAAGGTGTATCATGTGAACAAACTCTCTTTCGGAAGAGATTACTTCATTCCGAAGCCGGTGGATCCACGTCTTCTTACGGAAGTGTCGGCTGCGGTTGCAAAGGCTGCGATCGAGAGCGGTGTGGCACGTAAGACCATTACAGATTGGGACGCCTACAAGGAACATCTCCTTGAGTTCATGGGAAGAGAGTCGAAACTTACTCAGCAGATCTACGATACGGCCAGAACATCTCCGCAGAGAGTTGTGTTTGCAGAGGGAACACATCCTTCAATGATGAAGGCTGCAATCATGGCCAAGGACGAAGGACTTTGCCATCCTATCCTTCTTGGAAACGACGAGCGCATCGAGAAGCTTGCGCGCGAACTCGGACTCAGCCTTGACGGAGTGGAGGTGGTCAACCTCAGACATGACAGGGAAGCTGAAAGACGTGAGCGTTTTGCGCAGATCCTTACGCATAAGCGTCAGAGAGAGGGATATACTCTTGAGGAGGCGAACGATAAGATGTTCGAGCGTAACTATTTCGGTATGATGATGGTGGAGACCGGTGATGCAGATGCTTGTATTACAGGACTTTATACAAAGTACTCCAATACTATCAAGGTCGCGAAGGAGGTTATCGGACTTCAGGAGGGATACAACCATTTCGGTACAATGCACATCCTTAATTCGAAGAAAGGTACATACTTCATCGCCGATACTCTTATCAACAGAAGCCATGATGTGGAGTCGTTGAAGGATATTGCAAGACTCTGCGAAAAGAGTGTCCGATTCTTCAACCACGAGCCGGTGATGGCGATGGTGTCATACTCTAATTTCGGAAGCGACAAGGGCGGAAGTGCAGGACGTATCAAGACAGCGGTGGAACAGCTCCAGGAACAGCATCCTGATTGGGCCATCGATGGCGAGATGCAGGTAAGCGTAGCAATGAACAAAGAACTTAGGGATAGGAAATATCCGTTCTCGAAGCTTGCAGGACGTGATGTGAACACTCTTGTCTTCCCATGTCTCAACTCTGCAAATACTGCCTACAAGATGCTTCAGGCCCTTTCTTCAGACGTGGAGATGATCGGACCTATCCAGATGGGATTGAACAAGCCTATCCACTTCATTGATTTCGAGAGCTCGGTGCAGGACATCGTGAATGTGACAGCTGTTGCGGCGATCGATGCAATGGTAAACAAGAAACAGTAAGTCTCAAATAATGAAAATGTTCAGAAGAAATACGACTCCGCATTGGGCCGTATCATTGATTCCTTTCCTTGTCCTTCTGGTCACCCTGATTCTGGTGATCAAGGGATTCGGAGCGGATGCATTGGCGGGAGGCAGCCAGGTGGCGCTTATGTTTTCTGCCGGTGTGACGGTTGCATTGTCAATGATCTTCTACAAGATTACGTGGAAGGAATTCGAGGATGCAATTGTGGACAATATAAAGTCGGTGGCGACATCGATCGTCATTCTTCTTCTCATTGGAGCTGTTGCAGGCTCATGGATGGTCAGTGGGGTAGTCCCTACATTGATTTATTATGGAATGAAGGTGATCACTCCGGGAATATTCCTTTTCGCGACCTGTGTGATCTGTGCCTTGATTTCCATAATGACAGGAAGTTCTTGGACTACGATTGCGACCATTGGAGTCGCTCTTGTGGGTATTGGAACAGCCCAGGGCTACGATCCGGGCTGGACAGCAGGTGCAATCATATCGGGAGCATATTTCGGCGATAAGGTGTCTCCGCTTTCGGATACAACCGTTCTTGCGTCATCTTCTGCCGGAACACCGCTTTTTACGCATATCCGCTTCATGATGATTACAACCGTGCCGACATTTGCGATTTCTGCCATTGTATTCCTCGTAGTGAGCCTTCTTCATGAACCTTCCGATGTCGGAATGATCGCCGGTTTCTCCTCAAGTCTTTCCTCGACATTCCATATCACCCCCTGGCTGCTTCTGGTGCCGGTGCTTACAGGTATCCTCATTGCGCGTAAGGTTCCTGCAATCATCACATTGTTCGGAGCGGCGTTTATTGCCGGTATATTCGGACTGGTTTTCCAGCCTCATATCATCTCGGAAATCGCTACAGGGGTACAGTCAAACGGTGAAAGCCTGTCTTTCATGAACGGATTCACCGGACTTTTCAAGACATATTATGGAGCAACTGCAATTGATACCGGCAATGCTGAACTTAACGAACTTATTTCCACACGAGGCATTACAGGTATGCTCAGCACTGTATTCCTGATCATTGCTGCCGGTACATTCGGTGGTGCATTGGTAGGAAGCGGAATGCTTCAGAGCCTTACAACAGCCCTTGTGAGCCTTGTACGCAGACGTGTAACCATGGTGGCATCTACAGTGGGAACAGGTATCTTCGCAAACATGATTACAGGTGACCAGTATCTGTCAATCATCCTGACAAGCAGTCTCTACAAGAAACTGTATGCGGACAGAGGATACGAAAGCAAGCTTCTCAGCCGATCGGTCGAGGACTCGGCTACGGTGGTTTCCGTGCTCATTCCATGGAACTCGTGCGGTATGACCCAGTCTACTGTGCTCAAGGTATCTACCCTGCATTACCTTCCATATTGTCTTTTCAATCTCATATCTCCGCTGATGTCGATAATAATTGCAGCCATCGGATATAGAATTGTGCGAAAGGACAAGAAAATTTCTGACTGATTTGGCACAATATTATGAATACTTTCATATATTTGTGCGAATTGAAATTAACATTATAAACTTTATAATTATGAAAGAGTTGAAAGGAACAAAGACTGAAGCTAATCTTCAGACTGCTTTCGCTGGTGAGTCTATGGCTCGCAACAAGTACACATACTATGCTTCAAAGGCAAAGAAGGACGGTTATGTTCAGATTGCAAAGCTTTTCGAAGAGACTGCAAACAATGAGAAGGAGCACGCTAAGATCTGGTTCAAGCTTCTCCACGGAGGTGAGATGCCTGATACACCTGCAAACCTTCTTGATGCAGCTGAGGGTGAGAACTACGAGTGGACTGACATGTATGCAGGTTTCGCTGTAGAGGCTCATGAGGAGGGTTTCACTGAAATCGCTATCCTTTTCGAGAAGGTTGCAGCTATCGAGAAGATGCACGAGGAGCGTTATCGTAAGCTTCTTGCCAATGTTGAAGGCGGAATCGTATTCTCACGCGACGAGGATATGATGTGGGAGTGCTCAAACTGCGGTCACGTAGTAGTAGGCAAAAAGGCTCCGGAGATCTGCCCAGTGTGCAAGCATCCGAAGAGCTACTTCATGATCCATGCGACTAACTTCTAAGAGTTTGCATATAAAATAAAAGCGGTGTGACCTGGTCACACCGCTTTTTGTTTTATATGAATTCAGATTACTTTCTGCAAGCCATCAGCGCATGAGCAACATTCATGAGAATGTATGCAAGGAAGATGAAGAGGATAGCATGAGCGAAATGCTGTCCCATAAGCACTGTTACAGCAAATGCGGCAGCTGAAACTGCAAGGAATGCGATTCTGCTCAGTTTTGTCTCAGGTGCTGCGCCCTTCTTGAATTTCATCGAGAACATAGGAATCTCGCTGACGAGGAGGAGTGAAAGAACAGCCGCTCCGACAGGAATCATCCATGTGCTTTCTGTGAATGCACCGACGATGTTGTTGATGTCAAGGTGTGAGATAGTCGCGAACGAGCCGCAGATCATGGCGCATGCAGGTGTTGCAAGTCCGAGGAAGTTCTCTGTCTGTCTCTCGTCGATATTGAACTTGGCAAGTCTCAATGCTGAGAATACGACAATGATGAGCGGAAGGTAGCAGAACCATGCTCCAGGATGATAAAGATCCATGCATTTGTAGAGCATGATCGACGGCAGGAAACCGAATGTGATGAGGTCTGCAAGCGAGTCAAGCTCCTTTCCCATATCAGAATATGCATTGAAAAGTCTTGCCGCAAAACCGTCGCAGAAGTCGCATACGGCGCCTGCGAGCATGAGGTAGAATGCTGTGTCAAGCCTACCTTGCAATGCGAAAATCACACCCAGAGCCCCGCAGAGGAGGTTCATGGATGTGATAGTATTTGGAATGTGTTTGACAATCTTCATGTCAACAGAATTTATTTGATACCGAGTTTCTTCTTGATGTCCTTAGGAAGAGCGTCCTTGTGAACAACGATGTTGAGGGTCTTGTAACGGACAAATGCGTCAGAAGCGTACCATACGCCCTTGTATTTGCCTGTCTCGCCCCAAGAGTTCTTGACCATGAAGTAATTGTTGCCGTTCTGATCCTTTGCTACGCCGTAGATGTGCATACCGTGGTCGTCAGTAGTTGTCTTGCGGTCGTAAGCGTCCTGACGCATCTCCTGAGTAGCGATGATCTCCTTTGGAAGCTCAGCCTTTACCTCTTCCTTCTTCTCCTCTGCTGCTTTTCCTACCCATCTCTCCTGGTCTGAACCTGCAGTTGCTACCTTCTGCTCCTCTGGCATTGTAGCGAGACCGTTGCGTGTGAAGCCTTTCTCGCTTACATCTGAGCCCCAAGCGATTGTATAGCCGTTCTCGATAGCGTTGTACATTACTGCCATAAGCTCGTCGATAGGGAGGTTGTATGCAGTGTCCCATCTCCAGTTGTCGGGAACCTCGATGATGAACTCGCTGTAGAATGGATGGTGAGTGAATGAACTGAGGTTTACATAGTCGTCCACATTGATGCCGAGTGCATCTCTGTATGATGCAGGAGTATACTCCTTGCCGTCTACGTTGAATGTCTCAGGATATGCACCGAAATAAGCCTCTACGATGCCGTCGAAGCCCTTGAGCCATGCAGTTGTGAGGGTCTTGTTAGGGTTCGAAGCGATTGCCTGTACATAACCCTTCAATGCTGCGTCGAGCTCGCTGTGCTCAGGCTTGTCTGTGCCGTAGTTGAAACCGGGCATAACGTCCTGAGGAACAATACCGTAGTCCTCGATTACGTGGAGCACGTCGCCGAATGAGCTACCTGCAGCGAAGTTGAGGTGACCGTCGAGTCTGACATACTTCACGGCTCTGTCTCTGTATGACTTGCCGACAACGAACATCTCTGAGAGATCAAGTTCCTTTCCAGTGGTTCTGAGAACCTCAGACTCGATGAATGAGAGAGCTGAGAAGCACCAGCATGTGCCGGAGCGGTACTGGTTCTTGATAGAAGTTACAGGATTCTCCTTGACAGTGGTGAATTCGTATTCTGCGCTGTTCTGCGCGAAAGCACCAGTTGCTGAAAGGAGGCATACTGCGCTAAGAATAAATGTTTTGATTTTCATATGTTTTTGTGGTTTTATTTTTGACAACACTTAAATGCAAAGATAGCAAAAATATGTAACTTTGCCGCTCATATGATCAATGTTCTTTACATACATGGCATGGGAGGAGGTGCGGATTCCAGGATACCTTCAATCCTGTCGGAGGAATTGTGTTCCTTCGGCGTCAATGTCGTTGTCAGGACATATGATTTCGATCCGGAAACAGCACGTGGGCAGATACTGAGATGGATGGAGGAACTGCAGCCGCAATTGGTGATAGGAGAGTCTCTGGGGGCGCTGCATGCTCTCAGGTTAAAGGGAGTGCCTCTTCTGTTTGTGTCTCCTGCTCTGAATGCACCGTTGTATTTTCAGATCCAGGCGTGGCTGACACTCATACCTGGAGTTTCACGGATTTATCAGAGGATATACAAACCTCGTGAAGGTGACCGACAGCAGATGAAGTTTGTGTTCTCTGTCCTGAGGAAATACAAGGAACACCGGAGACAGGCGATGCTCTGCGACAGTCCGGTCTATGCCTTCTTCGGAACCAATGACCACTACAGAAAGAGCGGAATTGTCAGTGTAAGAACATGGAAAAAGCACTTTGGAGAGACTTTTTCAATGTATGAGGGCACTCATTTTATGGAAGAAGGGTATGTTCGGACTATGCTTGTAGATAAGATTCTGGAAGTTTTGGATATTAATAGATAAAACAAAAGAGTTACCGAAAAGTAACTCTTTTGTTTTTTTTGATATTCTGGTATGATTTTTTAGATTGTTCTGCCAGGGTAAGCCTTAAGACCGGCTGCGAGAATGCGGAGAGCCTTCTCCATCTCAGGAACCTCAAGAACGTAGGCGATACGAGCGTGGTTGTATCCCTTTCCTTCAGTCTTGTAGAATGAAGCTGCAGGGGTAACCATTGTGGTCTCGTTGTCAAGGCGGAACTCCTCAAGCATCCATCTTGCAAACTTCTCTGTGTCGTCAACAGGGAGTTCGGCTACAGTGTAGAAAGCACCCATCGGAAGTGGAGTGTATACGCCTTCCATGCTGTTGAGGCCGTTGATCATGAAATCTCTTCTCTTGATGTACTCTTCCTTTACAGCGGCAAAGTACTCGTCCGGTGTGTCAAGAGCTCCGATTGAAGCGATCTGTCCGAGAACTGGAGGGCAAAGTCTTGCCTGAGCGAACTTCATGGCTGCTGCCATCACTTCTTTGTTGTGTGAAACGATACATCCTACACGTGCACCGCAGAGGTTGTATCTCTTCGATACAGAGTCGATGAGGATTACGTTCTGCTCAAGGCCAGGGATGTTCATTGCTGAGAAGTGTGGCTCGTCGGTGTAGCAGAACTCGCGGTAAACCTCGTCTGAAAGGAGGAAGAGATCGTGCTTGCGTGCGAACTCGCCGAGTCTGAGCATCATCTCCTTGGTGTACTGAGTACCTGTAGGGTTGCCAGGGTTGCAGATGAGGATGGCCTTGGTCTTGTCTGTAAGAACCTTCTCGAACTCCTCTATTGAAGGAATCTGGAATCCCTCTCTCATATTTGTAGGAATAGCCTTGAGTGTGAGGCCATTCATGAATGCGAATGTGTTGTAGTTTGTGTAGAATGGCTCAAGTACGATAACCTCGTCACCAGGATTACAAGTGATCTCAAGTGCAAGATTCACACTCTCGCTACCTGCGATAGTCACGATAAGCTCGTCTACAGTGATATCGATGCCGATTTTCTTGTAGTATTTCTCCACCATTCCTTTGCGGAGCTCCATGAGTCCTGCAGAATGTGAATATGATACATTTGCTCCGGCATAGTTCTTCACTGCATCAAGAGCGCATGCAGGTGATTTGATGTCAGGCTGTCCCTGATTGAGGTGATATACTTTAACGCCCTGCTTCTTGGCAGCGTCAGCGTAAGGAAGAAGCTTTCTGATTGCAGATGCAGGCATTGCCTGCGCCTTGGTGGAAATGTTAGCCATTTTCGTATGATAGTTAAGTTAAAAATCAGTTTCAGGATGCAAATATAACGATATTTTTAAAAGAATCTTCCATTTGAATTACTATCTTTGCGTCCTATTTGACGAATAATATAAATATGGCAACATTCAGGCAGAGAGCCTTGGACGAGGCTTCTACACATAAGACCGGACGCTATTTCGTAGAGGACGGACCGGTATCGAATTATTTTGGACAGAACGTTCTTGATCTGGACAAAATGAAGGGTTATATGTCATCGAAGGCATATGAGGCTGTGCTTTCATCTGTACAGTATGGCGCCAAGCTTGATTTGAGCGTGGCGGATGAGATTGCGGCAGGCATGATGAAATGGGCAATGGAGAAGGGTGCTACCCACTATACCCATCTTTTTCAGCCGCTTACAGACTCTACTGCGGAAAAACATGAAGCATTCATTACAGTGAAGAACGGCTGTCCGTTCGAGAAATTCAACGGAAGCGCGCTTGTTCAGCAGGAGCCTGATGCGTCAAGCTTCCCTAACGGAGGTCTGAGAAACACATTCGAGGCACGTGGATATTCTGCATGGGACCCGTCGTCACCTGTGTTCCTGATGGACGGAACATTGTGTATCCCGTCGGTTTTCGTTTCATATACAGGTGAGGCCCTTGATACAAAGGTTCCGAACCTCAAGTCATTGCACGCATTGAGCGAGGCGGCTACTAAGGTTGTCAATCTTTTTGACGAAAACGTCAGCTCCGTCAAGGTGAACCTTGGCATTGAGCAGGAGTATTTCCTTGTAGATGAGGCTCTTTACAACGCCCGTCCGGACCTTATGCTTTGCAACAGAACTGTAATCGGACATACTTCAGCAAAAGATCAGCAGCTTGAGGACCATTATTTCGGTGCGATTCCGTCGCGTGTAAGTTCTTTCATGAAGGACTTTGAGACAGAGGCTTACAAACTGGGAATCCTTCTCTCGACACGTCACAATGAGGTTGCGCCTAACCAGTTCGAGTGTGCTCCTGTATACTGTGAGGCAGTAAAGGCCATCGACCAGAACATGATGCTGATGATCGTAATGCAGAAGGTTGCCGAGAAGCATCATCTCAAGGTCATTCTTCATGAAAAACCCTTCGATGGAGTAAACGGTTCGGGTAAGCACTGCAACTGGTCAATCGTAACAGATACTGGAGTGAACCTCCTTTCACCGGGCAAGACTCCGACCAAGAACCTCCAGTTCCTTTCGTTCTATGCTGCTGTGCTGAGAGCTGTCTACAAGCATCATTATCTGCTTATGACTTCAGTGGCGACTCTCGGAAACTCATACCGTCTCGGTGGACATGAGGCTCCGCCTGCAGTAATGTCAGTATTCTCAGGTTCAACACTTTATCGCGTGTTCCAGGGTATTCTCGGACTTACAGACGAGGATGTAGCTACAGGTAGTCAGGAAAGCATCAGAGTCGTTAATTCGATTCCGGAGATCTTCCCAGACAATACAGACAGAAACAGAACATCTCCTTTTGCATTCACCGGTAACAGATTCGAGTTCCGTGCCGTGGGTTCATCGCAGAACGTGGCATCGGCTGTGTATGTGGTCAATTGCGTCGTTGCGGAGAGCCTTAATGAGTTCCGCGCGGAGGTAGATGCGCTTGAGGCTGCAGGTGAGGACCGTTCGTCAGCTGTGATGACAGTCGTGCGCAAGTTCATCTCCGAGTCTCAGGATATCATGTTCGAAGGTAACGGATATAGCAAGGAGTGGGAGATCGAGTCTCAGAAGAGGGGATTGAGAGCTGTTAGAAATGTACCTGAATCATATGAGGTTTATCACGAGCAGCAGACCGTGGATCTTTTCGCAAAGCTTGGCGTACTTGCTCCGAATGAGGTGCAGGCCCGTTTCGAGATCCTTAACGAGACTTATGTGAAGAAACTTCAGATCGAGGCCAGAATCATCGGCGACATGTGTCTCAATCACGTTATTCCTGCTGCTGTAAAGTATCAGAATGTGCTGATTGAGAACGTAAACGGTATCAGAGAGATCTTCGGTAAGGGATATCTCGAGTTCTGCAGCGCTGAGATCGAGACCTTGAAGAATATTTCAAAATATATCAACAGTATTTCCATCTATGTCGAGAGACTCGTGGAGGCCCGTAAGAAGGCAAACAAGGTGGAGGATATGGCAGAGAGAGCGAAGATGTATTCGCACGAGGTGAAGGATATGATGGACGTTGTGCGCGAGAACGCGGATAAACTCGAGATGTTCATCGACGATGAGATGTGGCCTCTGCCTAAATACAGAGAATTGTTGTTCTTTTAGAATATGTATAACGAAAGTATAACGCCGAAGGAAATGGAGAACCTTGAGTTCGCATCCTTTCCGGGTAAAATATATGTGATTGACTCTGTTGGATCTGAATTCAACAGGGCGATTGCGTATCTGCGTTCACAGAAGATAATCGGGTTCGACACTGAAACCCGCCCGACCTTCTCTCAGGATCAGCCGAGATATGGTGTGGCGCTGTTGCAGTTGTCCGGTCCGGATAAGGCATTCCTCTTCAGAATCAATAAGTTGGGAATGCATAGAAGACTCTGCAACCTTATGGCATCCGAGAAGATCGTAAAGGTTGGAGCCGCCATTCATGATGACATCAAGGGACTTCAGAAGAAACATGACTTTGTTCCGGCTTCTTTTGTCGATCTTCAGAAGATTGTGTGTGAATGGGGTATCCGGGACAAGAGTGTGAAGAAGATGGCTGCCATCATTCTCGGCATTCGTGTCTCCAAGACGCAGCAGCTTTCCAACTGGGAGGCTGAAAGATTGTCTGAATCACAGGCAAGATATGCCGCAACAGATGCCTGGGTGTGTAGAGAAATGTATCTGAAGCTTCTTGCTTCTGAAAAGAATCCGTTGAAAGAAGAAAACTTATGATAAAGATTATACTTAAGAAAGGACGTGAGGAGTCGCTCCGCCGTTTCCATCCGTGGGTGTTCTCGGGTGCAATCGCTCAGGTTCAGGGTAATCCTGCAGAGGGTGATATCGTGGCTGTGCATGCCTGTGACGGTAGTTTCCTTGCCTATGGACATTATCAGGTGGGATCGATTGCTGTGCGAGTTCTCAGCTTTGATGCAGATGTTCTTGCTCCTGATTTCTGGGAGGTGATGCTTTCACGCGCTCTTCAGGTGCGTGTTGCCTGCGGTCTTCACGGAAGCGAAAACACAACTTGCTACCGTCTCGTTCATGGTGAGGGTGACAACCTTCCAGGTCTTATCATCGACTACTATGATGGCGTATGTGTCATGCAGGCGCACTCGGCAGGTATGTTCCGTGCTAAGCACCATATCGCAGACGCTCTGCAGAAGGTATATGGAGACACATTGAAGGCAGTATACGACAAGAGTTCTGGTACGGCTCCTTTCAAGGCGGGTCTTGATCTCGTGGACGGATACCTTTACAAGAGAGAGGATTTCACAGCTGATGAACTCGTGGTTCTTGAGAACGGACAGAAGTTCATCGTCAACTGGACAGAGGGTCAGAAGACAGGTTTCTTCCTCGATCAGCGTGACAACAGAGCGCTTGTCGGCAGTCTCGCCAAAGGACGTAACGTATTGAACCTCTTCTGCTACACAGGTGGCTTCTCAATCTATGCTTTAGCTAACGGAGCGGAGCATGTGGATTCAGTAGACAGCTCGAAGAAGGCGATGATGATGGTGGACAGAAACGTTGCCGAGAACGCTTTCGAACCTTCTCGCCATACCTCACTCTGCTGCGACGCAATCGAGTATCTCCGTGATGTACCGGAAGGAAAGTACGATCTCATGATTGTCGATCCACCTGCATTCGCAAAGCATCGCGGTGCACTCAAGAACGCATTGCGCGCATACAAGCGACTTAATGCGGCGGCGATCTCCAAGGTGGCTCCGGGCGGATTCGTATTCACATACAGCTGCTCACAGGTAGTGGACAAGGAAGCGTTCGCACTCGCGGTCTTCTCAGCCGCAGCCCAGTGTGGACGTAGCGTCCGCATCCTCGACAGACTCAACCAGCCATGCGACCATTCGGTAAACATCTACCATCCGGAAGGTGAGTATCTTAAGGGATTGCTCCTGTATGTGGAGTAGAGGATTGCGGTGGCGCTTAAATGATTGATATATAGCGTTTTATATGTGCGAGGGTGGGCGTTTTTGACCCACCCTCGTTCATGTAAGAGGCTGAGGGACAGAGAGTTGGGTGAGCCGTCCGGAATGCCTGCCTGGCCGGGGGATTTGATTTATTGGTTTTTATTGAATCCGGAATTGCAGATTCTGCTCGGATTTCATTCTTTAAAGGAAATATATTTGTCAAATCGGTTGCAGATTCAAAATAAATGCGTATATTTGCAATCCCAATACGAAAAATGGTGCTTTGGCCGAGCGGTTAGGCACAGGTCTGCAAAACCTGCTAGAGCGGTTCGATTCCGCTAGGCACCTCAAGAAAATGCCTCTCAGATAGCTGAGAGGCATTATTCGTAAATAAAGTTTCCTAAAATGTTCCTATTTTGGGGCTACTTTTGAGAATTTGTTCTGTTACATGACAAAATGTAAATAACGATTTGTTTCATATTGTGTCATTTCATTAGATTCATGATAAGTAATCAGATTTAGTGCTCAAACTTATCCAAATAGCAAACTTCCTTCCATTCCGCATTTTCTTCTAGTGCAATTTCTGGTGCCACTTCTGCAAATCGACAAAGAATCTGTCCCTCATACTCAACCATACCATAGAACTCTTCTATGAGCATTGAGAATATACGAGATTGTCCAAACAATTCCTGGTAGATTACATATTTTGTAGATGAATCAGACGAGTCAGTGGCCTCACATAGTTTCTTGTAGAAATGCCCGTCATACTTGTGCCAATACAGTCCGTTACTTGGGGATATGGTAATCCATTTCTGCATTATTTCTTGTTCATTAGCATAATTTGAAGCCTTGAAATCCTTGAACAAGCCTCTCATTGTACCATTCATCAATGATACTCCTATTTTCAAGGCAAAGGTCTCACAAGCATAGATAAATTTCTCAATCTTCTCAAGAATCAGGTTAATCTCGTCCACACTCATATTCTTGGAGTTTCTTCTTCCCCCAGAAATGACCCTATTATTGGAAATACTGCTTTTAGTTGTCAGACCGATTGTTGTTTGGTAGCGTTGTCCTTTAAGATGCCATGACATACGAATCAGAAAGTCGCCTTTCTTATTCCCTCTCTCTTCTGTAGAAAAATATACAGCCATATCTCATCATATTTACGCACAATTATACGCACAAAATTTGGATATTCGTATAGTTAATGTAGTTAATTTTAAATTTCACGATATGCTTATTAACTACAAGAACAACAAAATTTTCGTCTTTTCAGACTCTCACGGACTGCACAAACACCTTGATATTCCGCAAGATACGGATATCACCATCTGCCTCGGCGACGCCGTAGAGGACAATCTGGACCCTCACGACTATGACGACTTCCTGAATTGGTTCGCTGCCCAGCCTGGCAAGAAGTTCTTCCTCCCAGGAAATCATGAACTGATTTTTGAAATTGCTCCAAAATGGGGAGAGCTGCTCTTCAACTCTGATGACATCAAGCTTTGTCTCGACTCTCTTGAAGTCATCAATGGCATATCATTCTACTTTCAGGCATCAAATTTCATGCACCTGTCATTACCTGAAGGGGTCGATATACTCCTGACTCACTATCCGCCTGAAATATACGAATATGTTGGAGAGAGCAGGCCAGTACGCCACTTTTACGGCCACATCCACGAAAATGAGGGCACCGAATATATGGATGATCATACCCATTACAACAATGTCTGCTGCTACAACCACTGCAAAGAGACCTTGAGAGAAAAGATTACTGATTCTATCCGCACAGTAAGAGCCAGAAGAAACAAAAGAAGAAATGAAGACGTACAAAGAACTGAAGAATGATGTATATGAAATTGCCCAAACCAAGTTTGGGCAAATAACTGACGAAGTCAGGCAACGACTTGACTCGGAACTGGATGGAATTGAGAAATATGGTAGGACAGAACTGTTCATCACGCTGCGGCAGCTGTTCATGGATCTTTCGGAAAAGGATATATGTGTCAAACTGCGCCCATTGAATGGGTACAGTGGCTCGCTCGTGTCATATCTGCTGGGAATATCATTGTTCAATCCTATGGAGCATTCGAACCTAATTACAGAAAGATATGTACTGAATACTTTGCGAGAAGTAGCGAGAGTTGATCTTCGCATTGATGTCAATAAGCCAGAAATGATTGTCCAACTAGTCTATGATTATGGCTATGAATATGTCAGAGATTCGATCCTAAAAACACATACACTAAAGATTAAATCTCAGTATGAAGAATCTGCAGATTTCTCTTTGACCTATGAGTATCGCCCTAATTCATGCAGATTACAGAGAGCGCATCATGACATCATGGCAGATAGTCTCTTCAAGATACCATACGACGATATCGATGTATATGAGAACATAAATGACCTATATCTGCACGGAATAACGACAAAATGTTATCCACCGATCACACTTGAAGCACTAAGACTTATCCGTCCTACGTCATTGAGTGAACTCACAGAAGCATTGGCGTTCAAATCAGAGAATCAGTATGATGATCTGATGGACTACTTATCTAACCGCCTACACGAGAACTTTATATCTACAGGCCGTTATGAGGTCGATGAAATGCTTTCTCACACTCACGGAGTGGTTCTTTTTTCAAGGCAGAGAACAGAGTGCCTTAAGTGGACTAACAGGTCGTACTGGTCTGATGAGGATGAATGGCAGGCTTATAAGGAACGTGTAAAGGGACTTCTAAAGGCAGGACCTATAGAAAATAAGTGTGATATCTATTTAGAGGCACACAACCTTTACAAACTAGCCTACATAAGACTACATTATCCGGATCAGTACTCAAACATATTAAACACTAAATAACACAAAACATGTCTGCAAAATCAGATTATATTGTACTCGTCGATGCAGGCCAGGCCTGTATCTGCAATCAGTATGGAAGCGTCAGAAACAGAGTAGGTGACCATGGAGCCACCAGCGCCAACATATCCTCAGACAGAGAGTTCTTCATTGTCTCATACAGAGACTACGTATGTATATTCAGATGGGACGGCAGCATGCACCGCCGCATCTGTCCCGGATTCAATGTTGCCGGAGCCTATTTCAGCGGTTCAAACAGAGTTATTATAAACAAAGTAGGCGGCGGAGGCGGGATCTTCAACTTTGATGGAGGATTAAACACTAGTTTCTAAGAGATCAGCTTATGATTGTAGATGTTACTAAGAATTTGCATAATCCATTAAGGAAGCCGAGCGAATTGACTGCTGATGAGATTGAGGAACTCAAGTCATATGACGCAACGTCTTATTCGATGAGGAGGATAGGACTTCCGTATGTAGTTTGGGTATATACTTATAAAACAGAATCGTCACCTATCGTTAAAATCACTGAACCATCTACGGAATCTTTTATCATAGTTTCCCTTGTAGAAGAACCTGTAATTACCGAAGGAAAAGGTTTGGAATCCTTCAATGATGAAATAGATTTCATTGTAAACTGGATAAGACAAAACCAGCTTGATCTGATGGCCTATTGGTCACAAGAGATAGATTCCGTAGAATTGTCAGAGAGACTATATGACAAGGATATCATGAAATTTATGTGTCTTTGATGAGCATGATGAATTTAAAACATCCAGAATATGAATAAGTTTATAGAATCTAGAAAACATAATACGGTCTTGTTTATGAGGGAGCAAGGCATGGATAGTGCTCTTGGTGGAGTATGGACCAATGGCAATACATACGATCACATTCTCAAAATCGGCAAAGGAAACAATCAATTTGATGTAATCAAGAGATATAATCTTTTAAAGGGCGTCGAACCAGACATGTTTTCTGATCCTCATAGATTTGCTCACCACTTGACATCATCACAAGTGATGTGCTACAATTTCTTCAGACCTCTTATCGGAAAGAATGGAACTATGTCTAAAGAATTGATTAGTATTCTTGAAGACAGAAATATTCAGATTCCCAATGATAGCCTCTGCGAATTTGAAGCGTCAAATCCAATTGATAATACATCGTACGATATGGCTATCGGGCCAGCGAGGTTTGAAATTAAATTCACTGAACATGGATTTGGAAAAGCCAAATCTGATGAACGACATAAAATCAAATTTGAAACAGTGTACAAAGATTTGATCAGATGCTGCAGGTGCCTTAAGGATATGCCGGATATGGCAACATTCTTTAAGTATTATCAGCTCTTTAGAAATATATTACACATAGACTCTAAAGATAACTATGCCGTTTTCCTCTTTCCTAAAGGAAACAAACAATGTAATAAAGAATTTCTTGAGTTTTATGAATTCATAAAGGATGATTACAAGGAGAATGTTCAGGTGTGGTATTGGGAAGATTTGCTTGCTGGAAATGAAAATGGCGATTTCTTTAAAAAGTACCTTAGATGAGATAGACGCTGACAGGAGCTCCGCATATTCTTTGCAATACAACGAAAAATCTTTTATATTTGCAGAAACGCCTTTTGTTATGGATAAGAGACTTACAGACAAGATAGTACGCTACTTCGCAACCCAACCGATTGTGAAGGCTTGGGTGTTTGGCTCTTATGCCAGAGGCGAAGCTCATAGCGGAAGCGATATTGATATACTTGTAGTCTTTGATAAAGAGGCAAAAGTCAGCCTGATGAGGCACGCCAAGATTTCATTGGAATTGAGTGAACTTCTTGGATTTGATGTTGATTTGATTACTGAAGGTACGTTGTTATCTTTCGCAGAACGTACGGCAAATAACGATAAGATTCTGATATATGAGAGAGCAAGTTAGGGATAGAGGTCGCTTGGAGCATATTCTTCAAGCTATCAACAATGTCTTTGAATTTACAAAGGATGTCAAACGCGAAGACTTTAAGAAGGATAGTATCTTGTATTTTGCAATAGTCAAGAATATTGAAATCATTGGCGAAGCATCCTATATGCTTAGTTTAGATTTCAAAGACGCTCATCCTGACACGAATTGGAAAGTTATCGTTGCAATGAGACACTTTCTTGTTCATGGATACTATCAAGTGGATCCTGAAGAAGTTTGGAACGTTATTGAGCAAGATCTTCAGCCTTTAAAAGAACAAGTCGAGAAATATCTCGCAGAAATGTAATAAGAAATCGAAAGCCCCGGATGTCCCTGAGAAATCAAACATTCGGGTTTAGTTTTTTAAGGACGATCTTCTATTCTGAGAAATGGGGCTATAATTTGATTACAAACTGAGATGTTTTGAGTTCGCTTAAAATCTGAGATTTACTACAATGTGTTGAAACATAGTGCTTTAGTTGATCATATAATCAGATTTTACAAATTGTCATTTACCATTTTCACAAAACTTATGAACTCAATAGCTTCTTCATCTACTCTTGTAAGAAGATAAATTTCTTCGATTGTCTTTATTAGGTAACGGCTTTCCTGATACCTCAACCAGCGAGGGTTCAAGTCGGATAATCTGCAGCGGTCTAAAGCATCTGCATCTTTCAGGATTGCCATTACATCATAACCCTCATCACCCTTTCGTAAGATTTCTGTCTTTGAATGCTGAGCTACTGCATCCTTGATGAAGATTTTCTCTTTCTCCGTGATCTTGTATTTCTCCCACAGATTAGCAAATCTTTCGAAATAATACCGCACAGCATTCTCTCCATGATCCGGCTCCTCCCAGTCGGTCTCTCTGGCAAGATCATGAATATATGCTCCACAAAAAGCAAGCAGACCTTCACGCGGCTTCTGCAGCATTTGTCCTAACAAAGAACAACCTATCATCACGCGATACACATGCCCTATTCCATGGATGGAGTCTTTTACAGACCTGTGGAACATGGAATCATTCAAGTTGAAATCCTCAGGCCTGACTCCTATGTAAGATAATGCGTCTGATATATCTGTCTTGCCGTAAATAAGAACTGTCGTTTGCCTGCAATGCTTGCCATCGTAAAACTTATTCAGCACCTCTGCATAAATATCACCCGGACTGACTATGTCAAACAATGTCATGCACGACCTGACTTTCATCGCATCGAGATCGCCAAATATCTCCTCTGCAGAACAGTCGTCATGCTCCAATAGGGCCATCGTTATATCTCTCAGCCTTTTCCCAAGAATCTCATGGTTGAGATAGGCTTCTGCTTCTTCTCGATCGCGTATCCCATAAAACTGAGCAAAGTAACTTCTCCCTAGACCGTGCATCTGAGGAAATATATACCAGATCCAGTGACTCTGTTTTTTACCAGCTCGTACTTCATCAAGTGCAAGCTGGTAATCGCGTTTCTGCGCCTCAATAAATCTTTCTAAACCTTGCATCCGATCCTCCAGTTCTTCGTTTATTCGAAATAATCCCATTTCTATTCCCATTTTACAGCAGTCCTCATTGCCAAAGTAATTGCCTCTCCAACTAAAGCGATATTTGCCAATAGGTAGTGTCGCTCTTCATTTCTTGAAACTGTAAATCCTGCGAGTTCTGCTGTCTTCAGGAATCCGTTTCTTATCTTGTAGTCTTCAAAATACGTAGCTGCGCCGAGACCGAACGCAGTACCTGTGGGACTGAGGTTGAAGAAGATCGGGCCTGCATCTATGTCAAATCCTAGTCTGCATTTCCTGTCATAGTATTCCTTAAATCCTGCTATGGGGCTCTTCTGATAGAAGTTGTCTTTTAGCTTTGTATATTGCTGTCTGGCAAAATCCTCGTCCACAAATGTCAGATAGTAGCAGCTGAGAGCGGAGTATGATCCTTTGGCTGACAATCCAGATTTCCATGTGCCCTCATATGGCATCATTGACATTATCATGCCTGATTTCTCGTCGATCCATTTGCTTTGCATTTCCTGAATCCACGAGTGCACACTCTGCCAATACTCGCCATTGCACTGCTTTGAATAATTCGCTAACGCAACAATGGCCACCAGCATATCCGGCACGTAGATATATTCGCCAGGGTATGTCTCAAGGTTAAGATTCGGACTTTGCATAATCCTGCGATTCATGGTTTCACAGAGCTGCGTATAGAGTTTGTCATATTTCGAGTCGCCGCCAATCTGCTTATATCCGCTTATCATCCACGCCAGGTGACTGAGATAAGAGATATGACTTAGGTCTCCATCCAATGTTTCGAGTGGGTCTTCGCCCCATCTGTCTGTGTCGTATTGTCTGATTTCAGGAGACATTACTATTTTGATAAGGCTGTCTATGTGTTGAAGAGATTCTGAGCGAGTCTCCGGATAGATGTGTGCGATGTTGGTTAGTGCTGCAGACAGCATTGATGCAGAGTAGAGTGCCCATTCGCCTTGGAACTGTGGACCTACTGCCTCGGGCATTGCTTTCAACAGCTCCGAAGGCTCAGTGATGACTTTCTCAATCAGATAGTTTCTACGTTTGAGGATATCTTCCTTCTCCGTTTCGAAGTTTCCTATATGTGAGGTTGAAATGCACATCCAAATTACCTTTCCTACTATGATTGTCAGGATAAGTGTAAGCAGTGTATATAAGAATGACATTCTCCTCTTGCGTATCTTTGATTTGATGCCTTTGAGATATGCCAGAACATTCTCCAGTTCATTCTGATTCGTGAGATTGACGCGATAGATTGAATCTGACATTCCGAAGTTTTCCAGTACGGAAAGTTCTGCTTGAAACGGATAATCGTCCAACCATATAAAGTTCTTGTCGAAGTCAATGCCTTCGGTCTTGAGGTCTTCCCAACAGGTTGGCTTAACTTTCTTCAGTTTCTCTATAATCTCCGGAGGGAAATATCTTGTCAGATACTCAATGGCAGGTGTGGAATCACCTTTGCAATGCGTTGTAAGCCAATAACAATCGAACTCACTGGTAACATACTCAATGAGTTCGATTGCTCCTTTGGCGTAAGTATCTGTGTCATAGTCTAGAAGAACGCCGTCAATGTCGAGATACAGATCCATTCAGTTTGTTGAGATCGTTAATGTCTGAATAAGTCAAGCATACGATTACGCTTCTCTTTATATGTAGTGGGATATATTATTTGAGCAGAAAGGTGTTGATTTCATCAAGGTCTTCACTTACAAGGTCAAACAGCTTGTACATAAGTTCGGGCTCCTGCATTTCCGGGATGTAGACGATTGTTTTCTTTCCGGAGCCTTTCATCCATCCGGCTTCTGTGTGGGCGCTGCGGCCGCAAGGAAGCACAAGCAGACATGTGTCTGCCCAATTCAGTGCGTCAAGGTCTGATTTGAACTGCAGCTCGGACGATGGGTGTTGTAGGCCCTCCTTGTATTCTGCAACATCCCATTTGTCAAAGTCAGGATCAAGGTTCTGCCATTTGAATCCGCCTTTGCCGTGTGGGGGATTGCGGAAATCATACACTTCGTGTCCATATTCGCGGAGTTTGGTCACAACTTCCGGATAGTATGTGTTTCTCCAGCTGCTTGCTACGTATATCTTTGCCATATCTGTATTGGGTTAGTTCTGCGAAGATAAACATTTTAAACGGAGGTGATGAATGATGATTCTCAAGAAATAATATTGTGTGGATGAAATTTTGTCAGCGACACTGATAATGCGGCATGTATCTTTATAGTATCTTTGAGTTTTAGAAGGCTTGAAAATCGTTTGGTGGAATATCTTGGTATGGAGCGTTTTAACTCAATTAAATCGCTATATGAGTTGAAGCGCAATCATTCTATAAATTGTTTTCAGTCAAATCAGATTTCTTTTCCAAACACCCAGCGTCTCTTATGGATCTCTCTGTCGAAAGATTCGAAAATGGCCTGGATCTTCAGATTGTTCTCCAACATGGCGTTGGTCTCGGCGTACTTGAACCCCAATTCGTTATAGACCTTTACGAGATCCTGGAACAGAAGCGCCACAACGCCTTTTTTCTGCCACTCAGGAAGCACTCCGATCAGGAGCAATTCCACTGTGTCTGACCTTTTCCAGAACATAGCCTTGAGAAGATGCCACCAGCCGAACGGGAGCAGCTCGCCACGACATTTCTGGAGGGCTCGGGCAATAGAAGGCATACTGATGCCTCCTGCAATCAGCTCGCCGTTTTCGTCTTCGATAAAGGTGAGCATTCTGGCATCGAGAAGACTGAGATATACATTTACAAAATCGTCGATCTGCTTGTCTGAAAGCAAAGAAAATCCATACAGATTACAGTATGTCCTGTTTATCAGATGGAAGAATTTTCTTCCGTAACCGAGTTTCTTGATCTGACTTGTAGTTAACTTCCTTACTTTAAGATTATACTTCTGATGCACCAGATCCGCTACGCGATTGAATTTCTCCGGCAAGGATTCAGGTATGGTGATTCTGTTTTCCATCCATCCGGTCTGCTTGATATATCCGTGCTTCTTCATATGCTCCGGATAGTACGGATGGTTATAAAGGAGAGCCATTGTGCTGATGCGGTCGAATCCCTCCACTAGCATTCCCTCAGGATCGAAATCAGTAAAGCCGAGAGGGCCTACTATCTGTGTCATTCCATGTTTGCATCCGAAGGCGGTGACCGCATCCAGAAGTGCGCCGGACACCTCCATGTCGTCGATGAAGTCGATCCATCCGAATCGGACCTGCTTCACACCCCAGGCCTCGTTTGCCTTGTTGTTGATGATTGCAGCCACTCGGCCTACGACTTCTCCGTCCTTATATGCAAGGTAAAGTTCCGATTCTGAAAATGCGAACGCTCCGTTGTGACCTTTGTCAAATGTCGCCATGTCGTCGGACGGCATTGTCGGCACATAATATCTGTTTTCCTTGTAGAGTCTGTTTCCGAATCTTACAAACGTCTTCATTTCCCTTTTAGAGGAAACTGCTTTTACTTGAATAGACATAAATTTAGGTTTTAGGTAGAATGTAGCGTAACAAAGTTAGAAAAAAATACTGAATTCCCTTATCTTTGCTATATTCACACTCAGATGTGCTACCTGGCACAGAAATGCAATCAGTAGTAGTTAATTGTATGGAAACGAAGAAGACGAAAATAATCTGTACCATATCAGATATCAACTGTGAGGTGGATTTCCTCCGCGAACTTTACAGAAACGGCATGAACGTAGTGAGAATCAATTCAGCACATGCTACAGTAGAGGGGGCGCAAAAGATTGTCGACAACATAAGAGCAGTGTCAGACCGCATTGCCATTCTGGTAGATACCAAGGGTCCCGAGGTAAGGTTGACAGCCATGGAAGGTCCGGTGGGTTTCGTGGTCAAGGAGGGCGACATTGTAGAAATAAAGAAGGGTACAGAAGGACTTTGCAGCTTTAAATCGCTGTACACCAATTGTTCTTCATTCGTAGATGACGTCCCGGTAGGTGCAAGTATACTTATCGACGACGGATCGGTGGAACTCGGCGTTATGTCGAAAGACGGCGACAGACTGGTATGCGAAGCACGCAATAGCGGAGTGATCAAAGGAAAGAAGAGCGTAAATGTACCAGGAGTACACATCTCCCTTCCGGCACTTACAGAGAAGGACCGTATTTTCCTTGATTGGGCGATTGATGCAGACATCGACTTCATCGCACATTCCTTCGTACGAAGCAAGGAGGACCTTGTTGAAATCCAGAAAATTCTTGACAGCAGGGAAAGTCATCTCAAGATTATTTCAAAAATAGAAAACCAGCAGGGAATCGACAATCTCGATGAGATTCTTTCACATTGTTACGGAGTGATGATCGCCAGGGGAGACCTTGGAGTGGAGATTCCGGCAGAAAAGATACCTCTGATCCAGAAGAAACTTATCCAGAGATGCCGTGAGAGAAAGAAGCCTGTGATAGTTGCGACACAGATGCTCCACACCATGATTGAGAATCCTCGTCCGACCAGAGCTGAAGTTTCAGACGTCGCAAATGCGATTCTTCAGAGCACCGATGCTATCATGCTCAGCGGCGAAACTGCATCAGGCAAATACCCGATTGAGGCTGTCAAGGCTATGAGCAGGATCGCTATGGAGACAGAGGAATCTATCCTTACACCGCCGGATCTGACTCTTCAGAATGTCACAAAACCTATCGCAGCTGTACTTGCACGCTCTTTGGTCGGCGCGACTTTGAAACTGCCTGTAAAGGCTATCATCTTTGACACATGGACAGGCAGAACAGGACGTTATCTTGCTGAATTCAGACCAAAAGTTCCTATTTACGCTATGTGCTATAGGGGATTCACTATGAGAGAGATGGCTCTCACATACAATATCTACGGATATCCTTTCGCAATCAGAGACACAAAAGAGGAATTCGTCAATAACGCCATCAAGATCCTCAAGGAAGACGGAAAACTTGAAAGCGGAGACCTTGTAGGATTCATAGGAGGAAGCTTCTCTCATGAAGTAGGTGCCACATACATGGAGTTCACGTACGTTCCATAAAATAACAAGTCGATAGACTCTTCAGGTCTTAATGAATACTTCAAGAATACCTGAAAAGTATCTTCAATAATCAATGGCTAGGAAGAAATACATAAACACCAAGGATGTAGTCAGAATGGCGGGACTGACTACTAATGAGGTGTATGCTCTTATTCACGACGGTAAACTGAAAGCCCATAAGGCGCCCAAAAGTGGATGGAGAATTGAAGAGGAGCTTATCTATCAGATGTTTCCTGATACTAGAGTTGAAACACCTGTGAGTAGTGAAGATCCTATGAATATAAAGTTGCATTCCGATATACCGACAACTCTGATTTCAGATAGGGAACATTATGATTTCCTTATTGAGAATATCAGAAATGCAAAACGTTCAGTACTTATTTCTACTGCAAATGTGAAGAGGTTCAGTATAGGAGAAACCGAGGCAAAGGCAAGCAGCGAATCCTTTTTGGACATCCTTGCTTCATTGGCTGATTCAGGAGTAGACATCCGTATTATCTGCTCATCACCTTCAATGGGGTTTCTTGATGAGATGGAAGGTCATGAAGATCTCAAGAACAACCCTCACTTTTCGTTCAAGACATGCCGTAGATGTCATATGAAAATGGTCATCATAGATAGTGAGATAATCTATGTCGGCTCGGCAAATATCACTGCCGCCGGTATGGGGCCTCGAATAGATACAAGGCGTAACTTTGAAGCCGGGATGATTTCAAGCGACGTTAATCTTGTGGAACAGGGTATCGATATTTTTGAGGAAAGCTGGGCAAAGAAAAGATGCGGAACATGCTACTATAAACATGACTGCAAATAAAATTCAATAACTGTTTGATTGAGCTGTGGTTTGGCACAAGAGGAGGTTAAATTTGCATCATATCCCTTAAATCTATTGTGCTGTGATGGGAATACTGATTGTTCTGACTCATTTTATTGATGCGTTAGCGTATATGACGGGCGGTAACAGGAAATGGGGTAAATGACAAGTATGAGATCTAATAAACCACTTAAATACTTATTCTTTGATACAGAAACTACAGGTTTGCCGTGCTACGGTAATATCTCTGCTGAACAATGTCCCGATAATTGGCCGAGACTAGTTCAATTGAGTTGGATTCTTACTGATGAGTGTGGAAATGTATTGAAGGAAATGAATAAGTATGTAATTCCTGACGGATTCAATATACCGGAAGAAGCGACAGCGGTACACGGAATCAGCACTGCTTATGCACGCTATTGGGGTGAACGCTTGGAGCGTGTTCTGCATGTGTTCAATAAATCGTTACGAATGGCGGATTATGTCGTCTGTCATAATTCCTGGTTTGATACAAATGTTGTAATGGGGGAGATGATAAGGGAGAATATCAGCTGTGAGATGGAGAAAAAAGTACACATTTGTACAATGCTTTCGAGTACCGAATTGTGTGCAATAGAATTCGGTAGGTTTGGTGAGTATAAGTGGCCTAAGTTACAGGAGTTGCATTATAAGCTTTTTCATAGGTATTTCGACAGTGCCCACAACGCTATGGCTGACGTTAAGGCTCTTGCCGATTGCTTCTGGGAAATGCGTGATAGGAGGTACATCTGATATATAAACGATTGAGCTATGAACGACGAGTCTTGGGATTATTATTTGGCGACGGGAGAAGACCCCACAGGAGGACGGATCGGCCCCGATTTTGCTCCTGAAACAGGGGAATACTATGATGATGAAGACAGTGAAAGCGTAACAGAAAGCAAAGCTTCTGCAGGCATGTCTACCTTGGAAGATTGGATAGAAGACATGCTTGAAAGGATCGATAATCTGTCTAAGCGGAAGTAACAGATTCCGATCTGTGCATTGCTTGCACTATCTCCCTCTTCATCTCTCGGTTTTCCTGATGCATTTTACAATGGAAATGCCTTTGCTTTCCAGTTTGGTGTCGTCGGTGACGTCTATGTACTTTAAGGTTTTCGGACAACCGATAAAGATGCAATCCTTGGTTTTGCACATTATCAGATCGTAGATGTCCGTATTCTCGAAATGTTCTGTTCTTGGAACCTTATAGAACAGGTCCGTATCCGGAATACTGAAGTAGATGTGCTCTTCTGTTATGGCAAAGGCGTAATCGACAAATTCATAATCGAAATCCTGAGGACAGGACCTTAGACTGTTGAAAAGCTTCTTGCAGTCAGCATTTCGGGTAATCCTGCGCATAGTCCTGCTTTCAAACCATTTGTTGTCGGAGCAACATGTGAGCACGATCTCGACCGGAACCCCATTTTCGAGTCTGCTGTCTATCGTCATCATAAATTGCATATCGTTCGGCAGTTTGCCGGTTTCAAGGATCTTTTCTACGGCCTGCTTCGGTATAAACAAAAGGTGCCCGCTGTCCATGACATACATTTCATACGTCCTGTAGTATACGGTACGTTCGCCGTCTTCGTTCTGGAGGACCTGTTTTACGTTATATATGCTGTTGTCTTCGGACTCGAAATACCATAATGTCGGGAGATCTACGTTCCGGTCCTTACCGTTGCCGTCGATCTTGACGTCCTCCCAGTATCCGCATATATCGATATGGCCAAAGCGGATGCTGTCAAATGCGTCAATCATTGTTTCCGGAGAACTGTTGTTATACAGCACTGCCAGTATTTCCCACAATGAGTGAATCAACCTCAGTCTGTTAGGTAATCCGGTGCACCCTGTATATTCTTCTCCAACCTCAGATATTTCTTCAGCCTTTGCAATGCACTCCTCAAATTCCTTATGGAATCTGTCAATCACAGGAAA
Organism: Candidatus Cryptobacteroides sp.; assembly: GCA_045120635.1. Lineage (GTDB taxonomy): Bacteria > Bacteroidota > Bacteroidia > Bacteroidales > UBA932 > Cryptobacteroides. The sequence goes on along the minus strand of JBGVEY010000011.1, from coordinate 56,105 downwards.
TCTTCGCAGTACTTTGGATGATTTGATTACAGCCTCTATAATACCGAACATTTGTTCTCCATCGCCGCGGATGTCCTCAACGTCGCATATCGTCTTCGTGTTGAATGTAGGAATGACTCCCCACAGAATCAGAAGCATTATAGGTAGGGTATAATTGTATAGACCTACACCTTCATTTTCCATTGTTTCAAGATCAGCAAGCACCTGCTTGTCTCTGCAATCAGTATTACCTACGCAAAAGTATTCAATAAAGGGTGCAAAATTGTCTTTGATCTTCTCTTTGTTATCTATGAAATACTTTTGTCTATGGAATTTCGACACATATTCGGAAGCCTGGATATAATCCTCCAGTAATGAGATGAGATCTATTTCAGGCGACACATCTTTTGCATACTGAGCATCCAGATAGGCAAGCATTGCCTTTTTCAAGATTAAGTTTTTTCCGCCGATTGTTCCGATGTGTTTTGTCTTCGTACTGTAGCACATTGCCTCACATAAACTATCGTGTGTGTTGAACAGCAACCTTGTTCTATCGATGGCATTGAGGTAATCCTGCTCGGTATATTGGCTTTTTGGTGTCATGTCAGGTCTGTGGTGATGTGTCTGAAAAATGGTTTAAATGTGTTTCTACATACAAATGTACTAATATTTACGACTGTTGGAGGAGGTTGTTGCAGGAAATATGATAAGCCGGAATACCTTTGCAGAAACTTAATCAAGTCCGGCCAGTCGAACAGGTGCACATGCGAGACTGCCGACACAAAAAAATCTAAAGAAATGAACAAATACTTTGATAAAGAACAGGCACTCTTTGAAGAGTGGAAAAGAAGGGTTCTTGAAAATGAACCCGAAGCGGATTTTGCACCGGACGGTATGCTCTACCGTGGCTCGATAGAGTTCAATGAAGATGGTGTCGGCTATAAACCCAGACCCCTTGGCAAAGCGGCGGAACAATGGGATGCCGCTCCCAAACGTCTTTTGATATTGACAAAAGACTTGAATGACAATGAAGGCGGCTGGGATATACGTTATGACACCGGACGTGTCTACGATGCGGGTAAGTTTGTGGTCAGGACCAGCCATTTGAGATTTTATTCCAATCTGACTCTTTGGGCATATGCACTGCTTGATGCGTCTGAAGGCAATCCTATAGATGTTTTTGATATGACCCCGTCATGGGATGAGCTGCGCGAATATTATGAAACCGCGCCGATTGCTCGAGTGAACTGCAAGAAGACGGTAGGTAGCGAAAAATGTCCGAATGCGGTATTGCGTAAGCATCTGGAAACCTATGGAGATCTATTGCAGGAACAGATTGCGCTTTATGATGCGGATATTATCCTATGCTGTGGAGGAAGCGACCTTATAAAGGACTTCATCAAGGAGAAATATCTCCCCGATTTAGAGGCTGTTGAGGGTACGGATTGGATGTATTTTTCCAGGTCAACTAACAAACTGGTAGTGAACAGTTACCATCCTTCATATATGGGATGTTCGCCCGAGAAGATATACGAATCCATGATGTGGGGCATGAAGAAGTTTTTGGAACAGTTTCCGACATTCACTAAATCAGATAGATAGTATGAACACACCTTTATTTTATATCATGCAGTGCATGTTCGTAATACTTTACATGATGGATATGTCACAATGGCGCAGAGTCGTAAAAAGCGAGACTGTATGTGCGATGCCCAAGTCCGGATCTTTCCGCTATATGTCGCTATATGTTTTCGGGGTAGTGGCTGCAGTGGCAACAGGTGTATTCGTCACGGATCATGTGACCAAGTTCAGACTGACCTTGATTGCAATCCTGATGGCACCGGTGCTTATAGTTCACTTGAGGAACATGATTGTCAATGCGTCATTGCGCAGGGTGTGTGATGGACCTGATACGCAAAAGATTATGAAAAGATGCTTTTCTGTCAACCTCTTCTCAGTGTTGATTTATGCAGTCAGCATTCCAATGTGTATGCTCTACTTAAAATAGAATGTTCTGAGAACAATGTCGTAAGTCTTATCTGACTTGGGGCTTACGACCTTCACTCGACAAGTCATTGATTTCTAAGCAGTATATCGTTATGGGAATTACAATTGGAACTATCTTTATTATATTCGGCGGTGCACTCGTTGCGTTGGGTAAGGCAATGAATGAGGCTGAGGAAAGGAAGTAATACGCTAACTTCTTGAAAGCTTCTCGGATTTTAGAGAACGCACTCCGGCCTCCCGGAATTCCACCTCGCAGTATTCGCCGTCATCGTAGACTTTGCGGATTATGCCGGAACCGAAGTGGGCGTGGGTGACCTCGTCCCCTTCGGTGAATTTGGGACGTTCGATATGGATGAGACCGCATTCGGCATCAAGTGATCTGCTGAAAGTGGCAGCGCGGTTCCAAAGCGATTCGTCCATATGTCCTTCAGTCACAAGGAGTTCCTGACGGATTTCGCGGATAAAGCGTGATGGTACTTTGTTGAAGCCTCCCTGTACGGAGTAGCCTTCGGATTCGGTCAGGAAGAGTTTCTTTTCTGCACGTGTCACTGCTACATACATCAGTCTTCTTTCTTCTTCCATCGCCTTTTTCTTACGTTCTCTTACGCTGCGTTTGTTCGGCATGATTCCTTCGTTCAGACCTGCAATGAACACAAAAGGGAACTCAAGACCCTTGCTCTGGTGGATGGTCATCACCTTGACGTGATTCTTGCTCTTGTTGTAGTCAAGGTTGGTGTACAGGGCGATTTCCTGAAGGTAGGTCACAAGGTTGATTTCGTCTTCCTTGTGATCTTCTTCGTATGTCTTGATGGACTGGATCAGTTCGTTGAGGTTCTCCAGACGTTCTTCCTCTTCGTCATTTCTGTAAAGCTCGTTGAGACCGCTGTTGGCAAGGATATATTCCAACAGGTTGCTTATGGACATGCTTTCGGAAAGGGTGCGGGCTGTGTCTATCAGTTCGATGAATTTACGCACAGGCTCCTTGCCGAATACCTTTGTTCCTGAAAGTTTCCTGAGAGCCTCGAAGAGACTGCAGCCGTTGTCATGAGCATATTTGGCGATCTGCTCTATGGATTTGTTGCCGATCTTTCTTGACGGCACATTGACGATTCTCTTGAATGAGAGATCGTCGTCGAACGCAACTACACGCAGATAGCTCAGGGCGTCCTTGATCTCCTTTCTTTCGAAGAAGCGTACTCCGCCCCATATGATGTAGCTGATCTTGTTCCTCATGAACGACTGCTCGATCGATCGTGTCAGATATGATGATCTGACCAATACGGCGCAATCCGAGAAATTTGCTCCGCAGTCTGTCATGTCAAGTATTTTGTCGGATATCCAATCGGCTTCCTGACGTTCGTCCTTGCCGTGGTAATGGATAACCTTCTCTCCTACAGCGTTTTTAGTGAATAGATTCTTCTTTATTCGCGTGTCGTTGTTCTCAATGATGGAATTGGCCGCATCGAGAATGATTGAAGTGGATCTGTAGTTCTGGGCCATTATGACATCAGTCTTTGGTTTCCATCCGACGAACTTCTCAAGATGTGCACCTCGCCACTCGTATATCGTCTGGTCCGGGTCTCCCACAAGGAACAGGTTGCCATGCTTCTGGCTGAGGGTTTCATATATCTCCCAGTCACGTGCATTGCAGTCCTGGACCTCATCCACCATTACATAGTTCATCCTTCTCTGCCATTTCTCCTTCACTTCGGGGAAGTTCTTGAGAATGTAGATGGTGAAGTATATAAGATCCTCAAAATCAAGCGACAGATACTTGCGTTGTCTTGCCAATGTGCTCACGTACAGGTCCAATGTCTTGTCCTCGCAGTTGTTCCTGATGTACTGAGCTGTGCTGCTGTCCATGGCAAGCGGAGCATCGGGAAGCAGGTAACCCGGGATGTACATTGTGTCGCTTTGCGCCTTGATCTTGTAGAACCATTTGAGAAAGCGTTCGACAGTGGATTCCTTTCTTTCGACTCCATGTTCCTCGTGCGCTTCCTTGGCAATGGCCTTCATGTCCTCCTCGTCGAGAATCTGGAAGGTCTTCGGATAGCCGAGCCTGAATATCTCCTCTCTGAGGAATTTGACGCAGAATGAGTGGATAGTGCATATGAAATCGCTGGCATAATCGCCGCCGATGAGACGGTTGATGCGCTGACGCATCTCCTGGGCCGCCTTATTGGTGAATGTAAGACACAGGATGTTGCCCGGATCGATTCCGAGTACATCGACAAGGTACGCATATCTGTAAGCGAGTACGCGCGTTTTGCCCGAACCTGCTCCGGCGATGATTCTTACTGTTCCTTCCGTTGCCTTGACAGCTTCCTGCTGTCTTTCATTCAGTCCTCTGAGTTCCATGTTTGCTTTCCCCTTGACAGATTTACACCTTGCTATACAAAAATGTATAGTTTCACGGATGCAAAATTAAATTGACAATGTGCCAAAGTGAAGCACAATCATGAGGGACTTAAAATTTCGGGACCGCTCCGTCTGTCTTCACAGGTCTGATGCCGAGTATGTCAGCAAGGAGTGAATATATGTCTACGTTGCGGAACGAGGTGAGTGATGTGTCTTTGTGCTTGTCGAAGTACGGACCTGAAGCGATGAAGATGGACTTCATGTCGTTTTCGGCAGGGGAGTAGCCGTGGGCACCGACATATGTCCTCGGTTTTCCTGCGAACTGCCAGCCGAGATCCGGCGCAACGATGACGTCACCGCAGCGGTCGGATGTTCCGTAGTGGAGGTGTTCCGGTACTTCTCCGTGTTTCCATACGCTGATGTGTTCGACACCGGCAAGTGCTGTCATGATGGAATCAACGCAGTTTTCCTTCGCGTAAATGTTTGTCGGAGTGGTGCCGATGATGCGATCGTACCATGAAGGCTTCAGGTAGTCGTCCCAGTCGATGAATCTCTCTGGGCTGATTTCCGTCATGCCGTGATCTGAAACGATTATCAGATTGATCCTGTCTCCATGAGGAAGCGATTTAAGCCTGTGATACATGTCTGTCATGATGGAATCAAGATGTGCAACCATTGCTTCGGTTTCCGGAGCAAGCGGACCGTATTTGTGGCCTGCCAGATCGGGATCGTCGAAGTATACCATCATGAGCCTTGGCCTTTCCGCTTCAGGGAGAGAAAGCATACGGACGGTTTCGTCGGCTCTTTCCTCGTATGTCGGATGAGGGTATTCGGACCATACGTGTCCGTATGTAGGCAATATGCCTTGAATGGCGATATCAGATCCTACCCAGTAGATATTGGCTGTCTTTATCCCTTCCTTTTCGGCTGTCACCCATATGGGTTCACCTCCGTAATACTCTGGATTATATCTTGTTGAGCTGTCTCCCATGGAGTATGTCTCCTGGGTTTTCGGATTCCAGAACGATCCGTTCACAATGCCGTGATGGTCCGGTACAAGTCCGGTTGCGATTGTGTAATGGTTCGGGAATGTTGAGGCCGGATATGACGGTTCCAGCACGCATCGTATGCCGTCTGAAGCAATCTCGTCAAGTCCAGGAGTCTTGAATATGTCCGGATAGTCCGAACGGAAGGCGTCAAGTGATACTACGACTGTGTATGTGTCATTCTGCGGGCGGCAGGAGCAGAGTAGGCCTCCGATGAGTATATTTAAAAACAGCAGATGGATAAACCTGTTCATTGTTTGGATGTTATGTTGGTTATTCTGATTTATGATTGATCATTCCTATACGGTCTGTCTCTATGGCGATATCAACTGCAAGCATGTAATAGAGCAATGTCTTGAAACTCCATTTGCCCTCACTTACGAATGTCAGGTATGGTTTCATGCTTTCATACAGTTCATCAACTGTCAGTGTTGCCTGTACATCAACAATCTGGCCGCCGTAATTATCCTCAAACCATTTTTTGAAGGTCTCCTTGTCATCGGATATGCCCATTATGAAATCTGAAAGTTCACTGCTGCAGTTTTCCTTTATGACTGTGATGTCCTCTTTTGAGAAGAAATTGATGGAACGTGCCAGCGCGCCTTTCTTGTCCAGTTCGCCCAGATATGAGAAGTTGTCTTCAAGCAGAAGTTTAAGGAATCCGTTGTTTTCCGGACGCAGCAGCACAGATATGTTTCCTGCAGTTCTCAGTTTGGTAAAATGTTCGTTTACAATGCTATATGCTGCGAGCTCGCTTAACGTTTTGACGTCGGTTTCGCACAGCACTTTCTCGTAGTTGAAAATCCTTCTTGTGAGGAACAGAGGCTTGAATAGAAGATTGTCGAAATCCTGCTCCAGAGATTTGTCTGTCAGGTGTCTTTTCGATAGATGCTCTGATGCCACCAGGATCTCCATGTTGTAATTTCTGAACAGAAGTTTCAACTCATGCATTTCCTTGTATGATCTCTCATCTATGTCGATAGGCAGGAATATGTCGTCCGGCAAGGTCTGAAGTTTCAGTAAGTTGGATTCTGACGGATATGAATTCCTGGCTGCACTTTTACCGTTTGATGGATGCAGGTGGTTGAAAATCATGGCTCCCGTGCATGCAAGGTTGCGGTAGAAGTGTCTCGGCAATGCTGCAAGTTTGCCCTTTTGTACTGATATTGGGGCATTCTTTGTCTGTTTCTCTGCATTTCCGGTATGTATTTCTGTCTCCTTCTGTGATTTATACTGTCTCCATGCATAATAGAGAGCCCATATACTGAATATCAGAGCGAATATTCCGTATAGATTCCATGAATCAGCAAAGAAGTTGCTGTCCGTGTTGTCTTCGATACCGGTCAGGATCGAATATTCAGATGGAGCGGTATCCGTTTTATGTGAAGCGGCGTTTGTCCTGGCTTTGACTGCTCTCATCCTCTGATTATACGTAGAGTCTTGAACTGACCTGATGCTCTTCAATTCATCAAGGATCAGCTGCTGAGTATCAGCGCTTCCGGCTGATGCATTTGCTGTCGAATCTTTGGCAAAAGCATTGAATGTGCTCATGAGGCACGCTAATAACAATAATATTCTTTTCATAGTAGGTGCGGTTGTTTATCTGAATCTTTCAATTGAACCGCAATGTACAAAATATTCCGATTTGTCGGTTGGACATATACCCGTTAATTGCTATTTTTGTTGACGGTCATCAACGACTGCAGATTTTTTTTCAAAAACGGATAGTACTTTTTCAGATTACTTCCGTCTTAATGTCGGAAAACGGAAATAATTTAATGATGAAACACGTACTGTTATTGTTTACAACTATCCTTTCATTCGCTTTTTCATCCTTGGCACAGTCCCCGGCAAGGACGCTGAAGACGGAAATGGAGTGCCTCCATCAGGAGTTTGGAGTCAACTTCGTCTATGATTCGTCCCTCGACATAGATGTGCCGTACACCGGAAAGCCTATGAAGGAACTTGCCGCCAAGGGCGATCTTACCCTGTGTCTTCAGACTCTCTTCAAAGGTACTGGAATCAACTTCGAGATAATGAGGAAATACATAGTCCTGACAAGGGTGGATGCGAAAAAGAAGCCCAAGGACTACACCATTTTCATTGAAGAACAGCGCGATACGATCGACGAGTCAGTCATTACTGCCATAAGGGATCCGAAGAGAAACTCGACACAGACCGGCTTGAAGCGTATCGACAGCAAGGATATCAATTCTGGATTTGCATTGTTCAGCACGCCGGATGTCATAAAGACCCTTCAGATGTTGCCCGGTGTTGCTTCCGGCACTGAACTTCTCTCGGGATTCTATGTGCACGGAGGTGACGGCAGCGACAACCTTTTCCTGCTTGATGGCGTTCCTATCTATCAGATCAGCCATCTTGCAGGTCTCTTTTCTTCATTCAATTCCGATGTGATCGGCAGCCTGGACTTCTATAAAAGCGGTTTCCCTGCACGATACGGTTCAAAGATGTCCTCTGTCGTGGATGTGACCACCAAGGACGGAAGTTTCAAGGACTACCACGGAACATTTGCATTGGGTCTGATCGACGGCCGTTTCCAATATGAAGGCCCTATCTGGAAGGACAGGACATCGTTCAACGTGGGTTTGAGAAGGACATGGACAGAGACCATCGGTATCCCGGCCTTTGCTGTATTCAACAGTATCAATGAACCGGACAGACAGTATGCCGGCTATTCCTTCACGGACCTGAATGCGAAGATCACACATAAGTTCACCGACACGAACAGGCTTACCGCCAACTTCTATATCGGAAACGACGCCCTCAAGTACAAGAACGACAATGTGCAGGAATATTATGATTACGAGAATGAATATCATTACAATAGAGATATTGTAAACATTTCATTTTCATGGGGTAACATCCTCGGCTCGCTGAATTGGGACTACGCGATCAACGACCGTCTCTCTATGAAGACAATTGCATATTACAGCGGTTCAAATTCGGATCTTGTTTTCGCATATCAGGAAATCGACAAGGATAGCAACAGCATGACCAATGGAGAGTACAATACTTCCAAGGTGCATAATATAGGCCTCAAGTCGGACTGGCATTATGAACTGACGCCGAAGCAGAAACTCAGATATGGAGGCACGCTCCAATACCATATCTATTGTCCGAATGCAACATCCAAGTCTGACTATGTGTATGGAAAAGAGACGTTTACGAATGTAGCATATGCGGACTCGTTGAGGTACGGTACCGTTGAAGCGTCGCTCTATGCCGAGGACGAAATCGCAGTTACAGACAAGTTCTCGGTCAATGCCGGCCTTCGCTATACGCTTTATTCATCAGCAGGAAAGACATGGCATTCGCTCGAGCCGAGAGTTGCGATGAAATATTCGTTCAACGATAAATTGACGGCAAAGGCTTCATATACGGAAATGAGCCAGCCTACACACCTCGTCTCATCTCTCTACCTCGATCTTCCGACAAATTCATGGTTGCCGTCGACGGCAAAGATCCGCCCGTCACGTTCGCGTGAGGTTGCAGGAGGTGTATATTCAAATCTCTCACACCATCTCCATCTCAACGTCGAGGGTTGGTACAAGCACATGTATAACCTCTTGGAATATGCCGGTTCATACAGCATATTTCCGCCGCTTACCGGTTGGGAAAGCTGTTACAGGACAGGAATGGGACGTTCTTGGGGAGCGGAGGTTGACTTCGGATTCGACAACGGCAGGACTCAGGCCAATGTGTACTATACGCTCTCTTGGTCGCAGAGAAAATACGACGATTTCTATCACAGCTGGTACAGGGACAGAAATGACAACCGTCACAAGCTGACCCTCATGGCTAAGCATAAGTTCGGCAAGAGATTCGAGTTGTACGGAGCATGGAACTACCATAGCGGAAACAGGGTTACAATGGCAACGCACGAGATAGAGACTTCCGGAGGATATTACAACACTGCTGATGTCTTCTCTGAGCCTAACAATGTTAAACTTCCTGATTATCATAGACTTGATCTCGGATTTAACTTTATAAAGAATACAAAGAGAGGCAATACAAGTATTTGGAATTTAAGTGTTTACAATGCTTATTGCAGAACGAATCCGATCACTGCATACATAGATTGTGAATATGTTGACGGTGAAAAGATTGCATACTACGGAGCCGCATCAGGTATTATTCCGATAATCCCAACATTCAGTTACACACTTAAATTCTAACGACATGAAATTCTTGAAATATATATTGCCGGCTTTTATAGCTTTTGCGGGAGTCTCATGTACGGTACCGTTTGATATGGACCTTGATGACAATCCGATCATCTATCTTGAGTCATTCCCTGGTTCCGATGAATTTGTTGTCTTCGACATCAAACCCGCATACTCAAAATCCAATACTCCAAAACGACCTGAATTCAGGCCTGAGGTAATCCTGACGGTGAACGGTGAGCAGATTCCAGTTACATTGAATACAGGGTCATGTGTTACCGACAAGTACCCTGAGGCAAGATACATTGCTGAATATAAGCCTGTTCCGGGCGACAAGATGAGGGTGGATGTGTCTTCGGAGGGATTCAAGAGCATATATGCGGAAACCACCGTTCCGGAAACTTTCCCATCAAGGAAAATCGATTACAGATCTGAAACATTCGGAGAAAATGAGCTGAACATGATATATGTCACTCCGGACAACAGCTCAGGCAAGTACCATGGTTACGCGATACAGATCTATGAGGAAACGGAATATGATTACACAGATAGTGTGTCATTCTATACTTCGAAATTTGTAGGAGACCGTGTTTCCGACTACTATGACATGGCCCCCGGATCGATGGACGGTATGGAAGTCACCTTCGATAGATATGAAATGTCTATCTGGAGAGCAGGCTCGGAGGCCGACGGAAAGGACGTAATGCAGTTTGCCCTTCCTTCATATTCCTTCGAAGGCAAAGATTCTTATGAGATGTTCTTCCCGTATGAAGGCGAATTCAACATATATGATGAAATGGGGGAGGAAATAATAGGAACAGCCATCAGAAGAACGCGTCATAAACTGATTCTCTATTCGTTGTCGGATGAGTTCTATAAATATATGATCGCCAAGGAATTGGTGAATACGAATGCCGAGTTTATCGCAGGTCTGGCACCTTCGAACTTCTGCTACACAAATGTCAAAGGCGGATATGGTGCATTTGCGGCGGTATCGTGGGTGGAAACCGATTGGATTACAAAGGAATTCATTGAAAACAACAGATAGTTATGAAGAGATTTATATATGCCGTAACGGCGGCAATCATTATATTGAGCGGATGCGAGTACAATCCGTTGTATGACGGACAGCAGTTCTGCGTGTACCATGTGGACTGCGGACTCCTTGAAACTGACGGAGGGCATATCTATGTTCCTATTAAATCAGACGAGCCGTATGTACTTGAACTTTACGGTGGAAAGGGCAGAAAGCATACGGTCACTATCGACAGTCCTGAGTATCTGGATTATTCATACGAAAAAGGTAATGTCAAAGGTGACGGTTTCATGGATATGGATATCATTCCTGCCGGTGTGACGCTCCTTCCTAAGAAGTTGGGAATGAGTACATTGACAGTGACTGAGGAGGATACTGGGGAAGCGATTTCATTGACGGTACATGTCTGTCCGGCATACAAGGCGATACAGGTTACGGATAGCAGGAACAGCCTGGCGAATCATACAATCCTTGCGTTCAGGTACGACGGAGTCGATGATGTAGTCAAGATATGTACAGGAGATTTCTATGAGGGCAGTCTTGAATGTGTAACAGAAGGCAGATATGCATTTGTTCCTTATGAATCCACTGTTGCGCTGGAGCTTACATATCCGGCGGATGAAAATGAACAGCCATGTGCCGGCGGAACAGAGATAAAGAAAATCTACAAAGTGGAGTTTTACTACGGAGGCGGTGCAGGATCGGCAGAGGCAATGCTTATGTATATGAATCTCAAGGATTTTCCTGTGCAGACAAAGGCGTTCCAGATTCCGGAGTACTATTATGACTTCAGATATGTCGATGTGACGGACGGTGTGTATCCTGATCCGGAATCGACTGATGCAAAGGTGTTCAATGCCCGTAGTGCCATTATTGTTCCTTGGAAGCTGGACTGATAGGACTTTCGTATAATTTGTTGTATCTTTGTTGAGTTATGAGTCATACAGAGAATACAATGAATTTTGAAGACCTGTTCAGATACAACTACAGGCCGCTCTGTATGTATGCGCTTCACTATCTTGGAGATGCCGATCAGGCGGAGGATGTGGTTCAGGAGAGCTATACATCCCTTTGGGAGAAACTTCAGGAAGGTGCGCATGTTCTGAATAGGAAATCCTACCTATATATGATGGTCCGTAACCGTTGTCTGGATCTGCTTCGTAAGAAGGGCATTCCTACCGAATCTCTCAAACCATACGATACATACGGCATCATAGATGACGATCAGGCACAGGAACGCTCGCAGACTGAGGCACGGCTTTGGACAGCGATAGACAGTCTGCCGGAGAAGTGCAGGGAAGTGTTCATTTTGAGCAAACGTGACGGACTCAAGTATGAGGAGATCGCTGAGGAACTGGGACTTTCGGTAAATACGGTCCGAAATCAGATCAGCAAGGCTCTGAAAGTCCTGAAGGAGGGAGTACAGAAACTATATATGTTTTTCTTTGTATAAACGGAATATAGCATGTCAGATTTTGAGGATAAAAGACTCGACTTCGTCCTGAAGCATTATCAGGAGGGGAAGTTCGATACTCAGAAGGCGATTGACCGCTTTAACGAGGCTCACGGCATTCAGCGGAAGCCTCGCAGAAGGGTATTGCCGTGGGTGTCCGGCATTGTTGCTGCGGCAGCCGCTGTTGCGCTTGGCGTGTTCCTGTTTATCGGTGGTCAGAAACCTGTTGAGATTCTTGCAATGTCAGAGGTTCAGCAGGTCATTCTTCCTGACGGAACAGAGATTGCCCTTGCTCCTGGCTCAATGTTGAGCTATAAGGAGAAGGGTCCGAGAAGTGTCAAGCTTGACGGAAAGGCATATTTCGAAGTTGCGAGAAATGAGGCGGTGCCGTTCGAGGTAAAGGCCGACGGTGCGTATGTGAAGGTGCTTGGAACAAAGTTCCTTGTGGATGCGTCAGGGGAGAGCAAGGAGGTGTATGTTACCGAGGGAAAGGTGTTCTTTGCAAGAAAATCGGATGCGGAAGGTGTGATACTGACAAAGGATATGCAGGCAAGCCTGTCGGAGTCCGACGATGTTCCGGTGATAGCCGAGGTTGCAGATGTGAATACGCTTGCATGGCAGCGAGGGACATTCATCTTCGATCAGACTCCTCTCAAAGATGTACTTGACTGCCTCTCAGGGTATTATGGCGTGTCATTTGCTGCTGAGCACCTTGACAGGTGTCTTAGCGGAGAATTTATGGCAGAGGACCTTGACCTGATCCTTATGATCATCGAATCCGCGTTGGATGTGACTATTATCAAGAAATAATTATGGAGCTGAGGAAGATTATGTGGACAACGACGCTTGCTGCTATTATGATTATTGCCGGTAGCTTACTGCTGGTGCTTGGTACTCTTCCTATGGAGAATAAGGTTGAGGGCAATGAACTTGTCGTGAAGTTCGTGATAGGTAAGAAGGTGATCGACATCAAGGATGCCGTGGTCAAGCCTGTTCCGGCAGAGGTCTGTCACGACATTATCCGTGTCGGAGGCACAAGCGTAGGTAAAAAGAAGTCCGGTAACTTCAAGAACGTAAAGACCAAGACAAAATACCGGTTCTATCTCACCGGTCATGGCGAAAAGACCTATTTCGAGGTCGGTGACGTCAAATATCTTGTGGACGGGGTAAAGATTCAATAACCTCATCTGAAATAGAGGGAAGATACGATTGTATTAAACTATGAACATTTTTCAGAAACTGACCAGTATTATCCGTGATGTAATAAACATTGACACGCATATCGATACAGATGCAGCGGAACGGGCAATCAGAGGAAACATTGAATTTAGAGGTCCCAATGCATGGATCCTGGCAGTTGCAATCATAATTGCATCTGTAGGTTTGAACGTCAATTCCATTCCTGTCATAATTGGAGCAATGCTTATCTCCCCTTTGATGGGACCTATTTTCGGTTTGGGTCTTGGTTTGGGAATCAATGATATCGATCTGGTGAAACAAGCCGGCAAGAACCTTGTCATCATGGTTTCCATCAGCGTTGCGGTGTCATTCCTGTACTTCCTGATTACCCCGCTCAGTCTTAGTAATCCTACTGAACTTCTTGCCAGAACCAGGCCTACAATATTTGATGTGATGATAGCCTTGTTTGGCGGTTTTGCCGGTATCTTTGAACAGTGCAGAAAGGAAAAAGGTACAGTCTTCTCGGGAGTTGCAATCGCAACCGCATTGATGCCTCCTTTGTGTACTGCCGGTTATGGACTTGCGACAGGCAATTTCGGATCATTTCTGGGTGCTCTCTATCTTTTCTGCATCAATTGTCTGTTCATCACAATGGCTACTTACTTCCTGGTGAAGTATTTCCGATTCAAAAAGACAGAATATGCTGATCATGGCTTTGGCCTGAGAACACAGAGAATCACCACTTTTCTTATAATTGTCTTCCTGATTCCGAGTGTGTGGTCTGCTGTCGTTCTTGTCAAGCAGAATAATTTTGAAAAGAAGGCTACTGAGTTTGTCGAAGCTCATCGTTCAATAGGCAACAGCATCATTTATGACTATCAGATTGAACATAATGACGGATCCGTTCTTAAGATTTTCCTGACAGGTGAAACTCTTAGCGAGGCCGGCAGAGGCAATCTGTATGTATACGCGAAAGAACATGGAATCAATGAGGAACAGATAGTGATCAAGGAGTATCTTACTCAGACTTCATATGGTAATGACGAAGTGTTCAAAGGTATCTATGAGAGACTTGATTCGAAGATTGACCGGTATGAGACAACTATAGAACAGTTAACCTTGGAGTTACAGGCGTCAAAGCAAGAGGAGTTGCCATACATGCAGATTGCCAATGAAATATCTGCCTCATATCCAGATATCAAACACGTTTACATAGGCAAGGGAAGTCATATTGCCATCGATAGTTCAAAGGTCTCTCCTTGTATAATCGTGAAAGTCAAGTCTGATACCTTGATGTCAGAATCCTCGCTTGAGCAATTCAAGAAATGGATACAAGTCAGACTTCAGTCAGAACATATCGAGATAGATCATTCATTCGTAGAATAAAATACCATATTTATGAACAAGATAGTATTGATAACAGGAGCATCCAGTGGAATCGGAGAAGGATGTGCAAGGAAGTTTGCTTCTCAGGGAGCACGTCTTATATTGAACGCCCGCAGTACAGACAAATTGGAGGCTCTTGCTCAGGAATTGAAGGAAAAATACAATACAGAGTGCTTTGTAATGCCTTTTGACGTGTGCGACCGTAAGGTTGCCGCCGAGGCGCTTGAGGCATTGCCGGATGAGTGGAAAGCTATCGATATTCTGATCAATAATGCCGGTCTGGCGGTAGGAGTTGACAAGGAGCACGAGGGAGATTTCGATGAGTGGGACAGAATGATTGACACTAATATAAAATCCCTGCTGTCAATGACGCGTCTTGTTGTACCGGGAATGGTAGAGCGTGGATGCGGACATATCATCAATATCGGCTCGATTGCCGGTGATGCAGCTTATCCGGGAGGCAGCGTCTATTGTGCAACAAAGGCAGCTGTGAAGTCATTGTCTGATGGCTTACGCATCGATCTTGTGGATACTCCTCTTAGAGTTACGAATATCAAGCCGGGTATGGTTGAGACTAACTTCTCGGTGGTGAGATTCAGAGGGGATAAGGAAAGAGCAGACAATGTATACAAGGGTATCCAGCCATTGACAGGAGACGATATCGCCGAGGTGGCGTATTTTGCAGCGTCAGCTCCGGAACATATGCAGGTTGCTGAAATCCTTGTAATGCCGACAAACCAGGCAACCGGCACAATCGTATCAAAGAAACTTTAGCAATAGCACCGTATGAATTTCACAGGACTTCTCGTGGGTCTGTCCACATTTCTTATAATCGGATTGTTTCATCCGCTTGTGATCAAGGCGGAATATTACATCGGCGTCAAGAGCTGGATAATATTTGCAGTCGCCGGAGTGCTCTTCGGCATTGCATCGATAATGGTGGCTGACCTTATCTGGTCTACTGTTCTTGGTGTGGTCGCATTCTCTTCATTCTGGAGCATTCTGGAAGTCATTCACCAGCGTGAACGCGTGCGCAAAGGTTGGTTCCCTGAAGGACCGGGACATAAAAAATAACAGTTCGTACGTCGCAATAAGCGTCATTGCCGGCATTGCTCTCGTTGCACTTGGATATATCTTAGTTAAATAATTATAGGAAAGTCTGCAGGGGCCTGACAATATTTTGTCGGGCTTTTCTGTATATTCGCGGAAGTATTTTCAGACAGGCGTCGTTATATAGTCAGGAAACCAATTGGCGCAGATAATCAACATAGAGGACATTGAATTGGCTAAGCTGTGTTCCAAAGGGGACGAAAATGCCAGACATGAGCTGTATACAAGGTATGCGGCCTACCTCTTTGCGCTCTGTATCAGATATGTAGGTGACAGGGAACTGGCCCGGGACCTGATGCACGATGCGATGATAAAGATCTTTGACACAGTGGGGAAGTACAGGCCGACGGGATCATTGAAATCATGGTGTGCGAGGGTTACTGTGAATCTTGTGATCGATCATCTGCGCAAATCCAAACGTATGGAACTGCAGCCGTTGGAGCCGACGCAGGAAAAGATACCCGAACCGGCGAATGAAGATGTCTCAAGGGTTCCGAAACAGGAACTGATGCGGATGGTCGGGGAACTGCCGGAGACGAAAAGAATCATTTTCAACCTGTTCTGTGTGGAAGGATATTCGCATAAGGACATAGCGGAAATGCTGAACATAAAGGAGAAGACATCATCCTCGCTGCTGTTCAAGGCACGAGCCCAGCTGGCGGAAAATGTCAGGGATTATATCAGAAGAAACGGATTATGATGGAAGACTGGACAGATATCATAGGTGAGGAACTCGAGAATATCGAGGAGCCCCTTCCTGCTGATGACTGGAACGTCCTTCAGCAGAAATACGCAGCCGCTCAGAAGAGAAAGAAGGCTGCTGCGTTTGCGTGGGCCGGTGGCATCACGTCGGTTGCTGCAGCCATCGCTCTGGTGCTTCTGCTTACCCGTCCGGATTCGTCTGATGTCACTGACAACAACCTCGTTGCAGATAATCTCCCATCTACAGAAATAACAGTTCCAGCAGATAGCGTAACTGTACAATCGGACATTGCACTCCCAGATGACAGTCCTGTGGTGTCAAGGAATGTCTCTTCGCCTGTTGCTGTCATTCAGAAAACAACGGATGAAGTTCTTGTAGCTGACAATCATACAGAAGATGCTTCGTCTGTTAAAGAGGAAGAGGTATTTGATGTTATCCGGGATACGACTTCAACTACAGATATGCTTCTTGCAGATGCCTCTACTGCCACTGATAAGGCAGAAGAAACGGAGGAATATGTCAAGCCGACAGGTACATTCGGATTTGAGGACTTCCCGGAGGAGCCTCAGAGATGGGTTCGCCGTCCGATGTCTATAGGTTTGTCCGGCGCGGTTTCTGACAGTCCGGTACTGAAATCCTATGACGGCGGTTCTGCATATCCTGAAGCGGAACCTAAGCCTCCTTATAACGGTGGTTCTGACTTCCCTGTGGAAAGTCCTGGCGACAGTCTGCATACAGATATGCATCCGTCCAATGTGATGATGAAGAGGATGCAGCGAGCTTACAGCGATAGTTATGACCATCAGATCCCTGTATCTGCAGGAATATCCGCAAGATTCTTCCTGACTGACAGACTCTCAATCAATACAGGCCTCAATTATACCAGATACAAATCACTCAGAACGAGAACATACACAATCACTTATGATCACCAGAAAGACTGGCAGTATGTACATTATCTTGGTGTACCTGTCCGACTTGACTGGATGGCTGTGAACAGGAAGCATTTCAACCTCTATGTCGGTGCCGGTATGCAGATGGATAAATGTGTCTATGCGATCGTAGGCGAAGAGAGACTGCATGAGAAGCAGATACTCTTCGGTCTGAATGGTGCCGTAGGTCTCCAGGTAAATGTCATTCCGATGGTCGGCATTTACTTTGAGCCGGATGTGTCCTATGCTCTGAACGAAGGCTCTATCGAAACATTCCGCTCTGACGAACCTTTCACAATCGCCGTCCGCGCCGGTCTGAGATTCAATTTCTGATTACATAAAAAGCTCGGGTGAAAAAAGCCATAAAAACAACCGGGGCGTGCTTAAAATCCAGTCCATTGACCCGAGTACAGGTTTAGATGGAAGCAGGCTGGACAGGAGTTTTCGCCGGCCGCGTTGTGTGCATAACTCAAAATCTTCCTGAGTCATCCTTAAAATCAGCCAATCCAAGGACAAACCGATGTCCAAATGATGGTTTGTCCTTAAAAGTGGCAGATTCAAGGACAACTGAACAATCAATTCAGGTGACTTGCTGCGCGAGTTGTCCCAACTAAGGAATTAATACGCAAGTCGCCGGAAGTATTTTCAAGACCATTACGTTATAAGATAAACGAAAATGGAAGATGAAACGGATTTTAACATTTCTGGCAGCAATTGTCTGCCTTTGTTCCTGTGAGAAGGAACAGAATCAGGGTCATTGGCTGTTCCACACTTGGGGCGGCATATACGAAACAACAGTCATCAACAACGATACAGGTGAAAGCAGACCTGTCGAGGCATTTATCGACCTCATATTTTCAGAAGACAGGACTCAATGTACAATGACCAGAGGATATAATGATGAGATGCTTGCTGTGACAGTGAAGACATATTGGGTGGATCTGAGTAGCGATAAACTGTATATAGCGTTGCGTGTCGCGCCAGGAGACTCGGAAATTGTATATAGAGGCACCTTCTCGCAAGGTTATATGATTCTGACTTGGGGAGAAGGAATAGAGCAAAGAACAGCTACATTGATAGCACATAAAGTAGAATAGCAAAGTATGAAACGTATATTATTTGCACTTATATCGCTTGCTGCGATTCTTACCTCTTGTGAGCAGATTATCTTGGACGGCGACTGGGATCCGATCGAATTGGATAAGAAGCACGTAAACTTCCCGTCGGAAGGCGGTCAGAATACTGTATCTGCGCTGAATTATTCCCGTTGGTGGATATGTGGAGGATATGGATCCAAAAGACAGGTAAACGGACGCTGGGAAAATGATGATTATGTATATCCGACTTCTTCTGTGGAGGAATATGTGACTTACGATACACTTGATGGAGGTTGGTTTCATGTCCTCGTTCCTGATCAGGGAAAGAGCAACACGGTTATCATCACAGTAGAACCCAACGAGGGTTCAGAACCACGTACTGCCATTATAGATATGACAGTCGGTGACTCGTTCACATCAATTAGCATAAGCCAGAAGTAGATTTCTAAAATGACATGATTATGAAGACTTACCATATTTTGGGAGCTGTAGCAGGGTTGCTTTCATTGATTTCCTGCTCGTCGCTTGATATCGTAAAGGTCAAGGATCCCATCAGGATTTCATCGCCGACTCCGACCGAACAGATAACAAAGGTTTCCCTCGATGACACTCAGGCGACTTATGTCGAGGCAGGCAACTCGATGTCGTTCAGATTCCTTGGGCAGTTGTATGACGGCGAGAACCTTATCTGTTCTCCTCTAAGTCTTCAGTATGCCCTGGCAATGACAGCAAACGGTGCATCCGGCGATACCCTTCAGGAAATCATTGATTTTCTGGGATATGGAGAAGATGGCATCGATGAATTGAATAAGTATTGCAAGGCTTTGCTGGAGCAGCTTCCCGCTGTTGATCTTGATGTGACACTTAAGGTGACAGATGCTCTGATTGTGAATGATCAGTTTCCTCTATTGCCGTCTTTCAAGACAGCTGTCGAGAACAATTACTATGCAGCAGTCGATAATATGGACTTTTCCGATCCGGAGCAGATTGCGGCACGCATAAACGATTGGGCCAAGAGAAATACCGGCGGGTTCATCGACAAGGTACTGGAACCATCGGAAATATCTTCACTGGCAGTGGCGTATATCATGAACGCCCTTTATTTCAAGGCGAAATGGGCAGGCAGTAAGGCAAGCCCGATGTTCAGGGAGGAAGGTACCAAGACGGAAGATTTCATCCTTGACGATGGCAGCAAGGTAAAGGCTGCTATGATGAGGAATTCAGGCTATCATCAGTATGCTCAGATGGATGGATATAAGGTATTGGTTCTGCCATACGCTAACGGCAAGTTCAATATGTATGTCCTTCTTCCTGATGAAAATGATATCGAATCTCTTGTCGGTAAGCTTCAGACCACATCATGGAGCGACATTCTCGGCAGTCTGAAGCAGGATGCGCAGGTGTATGTGAAGCTTCCTAAATTCAATATCGAAAACAAACACAATCTGAATGATGCATTGAACGCCCTTGGTGTCAAAAAGGCATTTGAGTCAGGTCATACTGAGTTTGAAATGATGTTCCAGCCGAAGGACGGATTCTATTACTGGATAGAGAAGGTTATACAGAAGTCACGCATAGCTGTGTCTGAATGGGGTACTGAAGCCGGCTCTGTAACAGTTGTTGAAATGATCGGAGCAACTGATGAAGGCCCAAATCCAGAACCGGTATATTTCTATGCCGACCATCCGTTTGTCTTCATCATCGGCGAGGAGACTTCCGGAACAATACTCTTTGAAGGAGTTGTAATGAATCCGTAAACAGACTTGGGAAATTCCGTTGCACAATATTATCTTTGCGTCTCAAATGAGACTCGCGATGAAAAGATATTCAAAAGAAATCTATATACTGATTGTTGTCGTAGCAGCGGCGTGCCTTTTCCTATCGTATATACCTGCGTTGAAATTCATTTCAAAATGGTGTACACCTCCGGTAATGCTGTTCCTGGGACTTGCATATGCCTTGCTTTTAGGCCAAGGTTATCCGAGTTTCAATAAGACGATGTCAAAGAAGTTCCTACAGTATTCTGTTGTGGGACTTGGCTTTGGAATGAATCTGTATGAGTCGCTTGCATCAGGCCGTGAGGGAATGCTTTTTACGGTGGTATCCGTTGCGGGAACGCTTCTCATAGGCATGCTGATCGGAAGAAGACTTCTTAAGGTAGACAAAGAGACTTCTTATCTGATAAGTTCCGGAACTGCAATCTGCGGCGGAAGTGCCATTGCGGCAGTCGGTCCGGTGATAAAGGCCAAACCTGAGAATATGTCTGTAGCGCTTGCGGTCGTATTTGTGTTGAACGCCATCGCATTGTTTGTCTTCCCGACAATAGGACATTGGTTGGGACTCACTCAGCAGGAATTCGGCACGTGGGCGGCAATTGCCATCCATGATACGAGTTCAGTGGTCGGAGCCGGAGCAGCCTATGGTGAAGAGGCATTGAAGGTGGCGACGACTATCAAGCTGACCAGAGCTTTATGGATCATTCCGTTGGCGCTTGTCACGTCATTTATCTTCAAGAACAAGGATAAAAAGATCACTGTCCCGTGGTTTATCCTCTACTTCATCATTGCAATTCTCCTGAATACATTCGTTCTTGATGCTTGTCCTGCAGTAGGTTCAGCCGTATCCGGTGTGGCTCGTAAATGTCTCACCCTCACGATGTTCTTCATCGGAGCTTCACTCTCGACTGATGTCCTCCGCGCCGTAGGAATCAGGCCGCTTATACAGGGGGTTCTGCTCTGGGCGGTCATAAGTATAGGATCGCTGCTGTACATAGTTCTATAATTTATACACTTCTACAAGTACCCGTCTGTCTTCTTTAAAGAAAAACAGACGGGTTTTGATTATATGATAGTACTATTTCTGCTGGATTGCGTCTAATAGATGAATCAAAAGAAATAAATCATGCGTAGTCGAATTTTATGCTTGCTTGCAGCCGTAGTGGCATTTTCATCATGCTCGATTCTGAAGACATATCCGGTGGAACAGGAATATAATGATGTGTGGAAAGGCAGAAGCCATTCAGATATCGTAAAGCGATTTGGAGCTCCGGACAGGGTGGAGTCGGACGGCAATGGAGGAAATATACTTATATATGAGAAGGTAAGCACTACAGCTACAACCGATGTGGATACGCATTTCGGAAATTTCGATCCTGACTATACTACAAAAGTTCAGACCCACAAGTCCTATGTCCATTTCTACGTCGGACCGGACCATATGTGCTATCTTGTGAAAAGCAACAAAGTAGCTTTCGACATCCAAGACGAGAAGAAAGCTAAAACTACCCTGAAGGTATGTGCCGGAGTCTGGGGAACTGCCGTCCTTGTGCTGCCTCTGCTGTTTTTGTTGTAGATCTCGCCCCTTTTGTTCTAGTATGGTTTCAGTCAATTATCACTCTATGGCACAAAGCAAGCGGAGTGGGCCCTTTAGCGAGCTCGCGCACCTTACTTTGAATCGCTGGCTGTCGTATTTGCCAGCGATAGTGCCGGCCAACAGGTTTTCCATGCTATACTCCGTACTGCTGTCTCTATGTTTTCTTGATCGATATCACCATACAGATTTTTACGCATCATCCTAAGATGGTTGTGGCGTCTAAGATGCTGATTGCTAATACTTTACTAAGAATCGATTCCCCGTTTAAGGGGCATCGAGTTTAAGTAATCGGCTGATAGCTATGAGTTTAGATGCCACGTGAGCTGACGAATGCTTTGCACTGCTCATTATAAGTCAAGCAGACCAGCAATAGGTGGCTCATCTCATAACTCCCGAAGAAACATCGCTATGAGTCGGGAGTAACGAAGACGGTCTGAAGAAAAGTGCGAACGATAAACTTTTTTACAGAGTGTATAGTACTATTTCGGATATCTTGCGTCTTATATGCGGATTAAATAAATTTGCACTAACGAAACTTGACAATGAAACATTTACTGTTACTGATAAGCGTATGCGTATCCGTTCTGTCGGCATCCGACCAATCCCAGGGAAGGACGCTCAAGTCGGAGATGGAGTTCCTGCACCAGGGATACGGTGTGAACTTCGTGTACGACTCTTCGCTGGAGCTGGATGTTCCGTACACCGGCAAGCCGATGAAGGGTATAGCGACGCTTGAACTGTGTCTTCAGACACTTTTCCAGAATACCGGTATCGACTATGAGATAATGAAGAAGTATATAGTCCTTACCAAGGCGGACTCCCGCAAGAAACCGAAGAACTACACAATCTTCGTTGAGGAGCAGCATGATACAATTAACGAGGCAATTATTACGGCACTTGTACAGACACCGGTCAATTCTACCCAGACAGGTCTTGAGCGTATAGATGGGTCAAAGTTGAACAGGGGATTCGCCTTCTTCAGTTCTCCAGATGTGATAAAGACTCTCCAAATGCTTCCAGGAGTATCTTCCGGTACAGAGCTCCTTTCCGGTCTATATGTTCACGGTGGTACAGGCAGCGACAATCTTTATCTCATGGATGGTGTCCCTTTGTATTCAGTGGGGCATCTTGCAGGAGTCTTTTCCAGCTTCAATTCAGACGTGATTGACAATGTGGATTTCTACAAGAGCGGCTTTCCTGCGAGATATGGTGGAAGAATGTCCTCTGTAGTGGATGTGACCACTCGTGACGGTAATTTCAACGATTACAGCGGCACCTTCACAATCGGTCTGATAGAGGGCCGATTCCAGATGGAAGGCCCTATCGTCAAAGGAAAGACATCCTTCAATTTTGGCTTGAGACGCAGCTGGCTGGATGTGTTGACGATTCCGGGATTCGCACTTTATAATGCGCTGCGTGATTCTGAGAATTCCGATCATACTGTAATGAGATATGCCATGACCGATCTGAACGGAAAGATAACTCATAAGTTCTCTGATGACAATACGTTGTCATTCAGTGTATTTGCAGGTCAGGACGCATTGAAGTCAAAATCTTTAAGTGATCCCACAGATTGGGATACAGCAGGTAATGAGAGCAACATGGAACTAGGACTCAGATGGGGTAACATTCTGGCATCACTCAGATGGAAATACAACATATCCGACAATTTTCGCTCTGATGTCAATCTCTACCATGTCCAGTCAAGAGCCGGCGTCAGCCTGGTGGATTCCTGGAAAAGAACAGATGAATCGGTTTCATATGAGGAAACTGATGATGACATCAATCGTTCTAATGTTTACGACTCTGGTCTGAAAGCAGATTTTCTCTGGCATCCGACTGATAACCAGCATGTAAGATTTGGCGCAGAGGCAGTATGGCACATATTTGCTCCTCAAAGGATCTCTGAAAGAATCTATAGAAACTCTGACACCGCTCCTATATATACAAAGAATATAGAAGGTTCCACTTATCACGGAATCGAGCCATCGCTTTATATCGAAGATGAGATTACTCTGACAGATTGGATGACCGCAAACCTTGGTCTGCGCTATGTGATGTTCCTCACTGACGGCAAGGCATATAACCGTCTTGAGCCAAGGGCAGCACTCAGATTCCGTGTCGGCGAGATTGCATCAATCAAGATGTCATATAGTGACATGAACCAGTTCAGCCATAGAGTCAACGCATCCTCTCCTTTGGAGGTGCCGACCGGCTTCTGGATGCCTTCCACATCGACTGTCGCTCCGATGCATTCACGTCAGTATTCTTTGGGATCCTACTTCAACCTTCCTCACAATATCAAGTTCGATATTGAAGGCTATTACAAGACAATGGAGAATATCCGCGAATATATGGGCATAAGCTCATTGTATCCGCCTCTAGACAAATGGGAGGAAGATTACACAAGCGGTCTTGGACGATCATATGGCATGGAGACGCATTTGGAGTGGTCAAGCGAAAAGACATGGGTGTCTCTTGGATACACGCTGTCATGGTCTGAGAGATATTTCCCTGAGATGCACGATGAATGGTACTATGACATGTTCGACAACCGCCATAAGATCAATCTCTCCGCAACTCAGAAACTTGGCAAGAAAACTGAGATGTATGCAGGATGGACATTCCACTCAGGTAACAGAATGACGCTGCCGGATCAGATCATCGCCAAGCCGGACGGCTATGGTGGTTACGACTATAGTGCGATCTACTCATCGCCAAACAATGCCATCCTCCCAGCTTACCATCGCCTTGATGTGGGTTTCAACTTTCATAAGACTACCCGTAGAGGTAATGAGGCAATCTGGAACCTGAGTGTTTACAATGCATATTGCCACATGAATGCAATCAATGCATATGTAACGTTTAAGTATGATCAGGAACACCATGGCTCTGGTCCTCTCTCTTCATACTCAGAGATGCAGGGATGGATTCCGATCATTCCGACATTCAGTTATACACTTAAATTCTAATGAAAATGAAGATATACAATATATTGGCAGCCTGTCTCCTGTTGGTGCTGTCATCATGCTATAAGGAGATACCTTTCAGAGGAATGGAGACAGATCCGCAGCTCTTCTTCCAGTGCCTTCCGGCTGCTCAGGACACTACTGTGTTCTGGCTTCGCACTACTATTCCTGTAAACCAGGATTTGGTTCAAAAGGAGATAGTCAACCCGAAAATGTCTTTCAAGGTAAATGGGAATGAGGTTGATCTCCAGCCCAACGCAGGACAGTCGTCAACTTTTCCGTCAGATGCATATTTTGCTGTAGAACCGCTGGTTCCCGGTGACAAACTTGAATTTCATGCAGAGGCTGACGGCTTTGATCCTATTTCGGCCCAGACTGTAATCCCTCAGGAAATAAAAGACCTGACACTTTCAGCCAGCATAATCCCTGGTCCTAATCCAGATTACTATGTAGCCGCTCTAGATGACAGGTCAAGTCAAGGCATTGGAAAAGAAGTGCCCCAATTCAAGGTTACATTCCAGGATCAGCCTGGTGTGAGGGATTGTTATATGATAGAGGTGACCCAGCTGGTTCTAAGCAGTAATGGAAGGCCACTGCCATATGGTACTTCGGTCGCATATGTTGTACCTAGGATTAATACAGATCTGTTTGAACAGGCTCAGACCAATGCGCTGCTGGCAAACCATCAAAGTCCTTGGCAGACTATCGACTATGACCGAGGATATAACAGTAATCTGGTCATGTTCTTTGACGACAAGGAATTCGATGGACAGAAATATACAAAAGAAGTTATGGTGAATCGTCTGACTTCAAATGGCACAACCAAATACATATTCCGCCTTTACCGTGTGTCAGAAGAGCTCTACAAATACGCTAAGGCTTGGGACACTGCAAGAAAGGCTGAATATTCGGAATTCCCGTCGGCCACACCTTTCATGTCTTACAACAACATAGAAGGCGGCAACGGAATCTTTGCAGGAGTTGCGGTTTATGATAGTGGACTTTTCGAAATAATCCAGTAATCTACGAAACATGACAATGAAACATTTACTATTACTGATAAGTATATTCGTGTCTGTGATCTCGGCAGCAGCCCAACCCCAGGGCAGGACGTTGAAGTCGGAGATGGAGTACCTCCACCAGGAATACGGAGTGAACTTCGTCTATGACTCGGCAATTGAGATCGATGTGCCGACTGCTTTCGTCATGCCCGACTCCCATCGGGCATCCCTCGAGCACTGCCTTAAGATCCTCTTCTCCGGCACAAACATCGACTATGAGATCATGAAGAAATACATAGTCCTTACACAGTCTGACAAAAGAAAGAAGCCAAAGGACTATACTATCTTCGTAGAGGAGCAGAAAGATACTATTGACGAATCTCTGATTACAGCATATATAGACCGTCGTCGCAATTCGACCCAGACAGGCCTTCAGAAGATAGACGGGGCCCGATTCAGAAAGGGTTTTGCAGTGCTCGGTTCTCCTGACCTGATAAAGGAAATACAGAATATGCCGGGAGTTTCAGGTGGTACCGAACTCCTTTCCGGACTGTATGTCCATGGTGGAGAAGGATCAGACAACCTTTTTCTTCTTGACGGAGTCCCTCTCTATCAGGTAAGCCATCTGGCAGGTCTGATATCATCATTCAATACTGAAATGGTCGATAATCTGGATTTCTACAAGAGCGGATTTCCTGCCAGATATGCCGGCAAACTTTCATCTGTAGTTGATATCACTACCCGTACTGGCAATATGAATGAGTACTCAGGTTCTTTCAACATCGGTCTTCTTAACGGAGGACTTCAGTTCGAGGGCCCTATAGTGCCGGGAAAGACCTCTTTCAATGTCGGACTCAGACGCAGTTGGTTTGACATATTGACGGTGCCTGTACTTGCTATAGTCAATATGACATATCCTTATGGCCAAGAGGGTCGGATGAGATATGCAATGACTGATTTCAATGCTTCTCTCACTCATCTTTTCGATAATGATAATATACTCTCGCTAAATGCCTATCTGGGTTCAGATCGCATCAGATATGGTATGGAGGAGACTCTTGTCAGATATTGGGAGGGAGTAAGACATACCGGAAAGATAGGCAACGACCTTGATATAGATTGGGGAAATATCCTGACAAGTCTGAACTGGAGGAGAAAATTTTCGGATGACCTTCACCTGGATGCTAAATTGTACTATACCAGGACCAATACAGATGTCTCAATTACAAATGATGATTGGGAAATGGGAGTATATGAATATAATGTGTCAGAATATCATGTGTCGGAAACAAACCTGTCAAGGCTGCATGATGTCGCTCTGAAAGCCGATCTGGATTGGATTCCCTCGGAGTATCATCACCTCAGAGGCGGTCTGTCGGCAGTATATCATATTTTCCGTCCATACAGGGATGTAAGCGTGGTCTCGAAGGAGACAGGGGAAGATGATGTAGTAGATGGGGATTCATTCAGCATCGGTTATGAATCACCGGAACTGTCCGCTTATGCTGAAGACGAGATATCACTGACAAGCTGGTTCAAGGCAAATGTCGGTCTGAGATATGTCGCTTTCGGAACAGATTACGGAATGAGACATTCATTGGAACCGCGTGCCGCTCTCCGGTTTCAGTTGTGCCCGTCGGCTGCTCTTAAGATGTCCTACACGGAAATGAGTCAGTTCATACACCTGCTTCACGCCCATTATCTGGATATACCGATGTCAACTTGGCTTCCATCTACATCTCTTGTGCCTCCGATGCGCTCCAGACAGTTTGCAGCAGGAATCTATACAGATCTGCCCCACAATATTGTCTTCAATGTTGAGGGATATTATAAGACAATGGATAATCTCAATGAGTACTGCGGTATAGACAGCATCTATCCGGATCTTTCCGTATGGGAATATGAACTATACAGGGGAAAGGGACGCTCGTATGGAGCAGAGGTGGAACTCGGCTGGAAGTCGGCGAAGACAGAAGTATCGGCATATTATACTTTGTCATGGACAGATAGATTCTTTGAAGGAATATGGTATGATTGGTATCCGGCCCGTAACGATAACCGTCACAAACTTACGGTCAATGCTTCGCACAAGTTCAGCAAGAGGTTCGATATGTATGTGGCGTGGAACTTCCGCAGCGGGGACAGAATGACTGTGCCTACTCAGATAGTAGGAGACAGACTATATTTTACGGAACCATATAATTATCAGCTTCCTGCATACCACAGACTTGATGTCGGATTCAATTTCCGGAATACGACCAAGAGAGGAAATGAAGGGATATGGAACTTGAGCCTGTACAATGCATATTGCAGGATGAATCCGATGTTCACCATGTATGACAGTTATATGAAGGACGGTTCAAGAATCAATGAACTTAAGGTCTTGAGTGCAATCCCTATCATTCCTTCGTTCAGTTACACACTTAGATTTTAGTTTGTCATGAAGAATATATTCATATTTATATCTGTTTTCATCCTGCCGCTTCTTCTTTCCTGCGAAAGGTTGGTGGACTTTCCACAGGATGATTCGGGCAAAATTTATATAAATGCGATTGTCTCAGGAACCGGCAGCCGTATCAATCTTATGGTCAGTCAGCCTCTGAATGGTTCTGAGACAGTCACAGCGGAAGAAGTCAAGGTTACATTGGAGACAGAAGGGGAGTCTGTGCTGTTGGTCCGTGATCAGGAATATTTAGCCGTTTATCCGGGAGAAGTATCTTATGTGACAGAGAAGACCTTCATGCCGGGGCAGAAGCTGAGGCTAGTTGCAGAGGCCGAGGGACTTCCGTCAGCGGTCGCTTATACAACAGTTCCGGAGAAACTGCCTGTCCCTGTCATAAGTTGTGAACGTATGTTCGCTCCTATGAAGAGGGATCCGGAACTTATGACAGATCATCTTGAGGAGATCTTCAATTTCAGTATTGCCCTGGACGAACCCGTAAGCGAGAACTCGTATTTCGCGGTACAGATGTATGTCAGGAAATTCCATGAATATACAGGAAATGTCAGGGAACATGATAAAGAGTACTATGACAGACTGTCGGAAGAAGGGTATGACGACATTTTCGTCAATTCGGAGATGATGGAGAATCCTGCGTTGTCATCGCAGAAAGTAGATATGATCATTGACTATGAAGGTGGTGAAATGAAGGTGCTGCCAGCCTCTTCTGTCAATGGCAAGTCTGTATTGGAAATCCCTGTCAAGGCCACGGAAAGAAGGTTGATAAGGGGTTCGTATGGACAGAATCCGGAAGATCAATATGAGATATATGAATGTTTCGAATACAAGGTCAAGGTGTACAGGTTGTCTGCTGAAATGTACCATTGCTTCAAGTCGCGGTATATAGCGGATAATTCGGATGCACCTGTTCACCTGGGATTTTCACCGGTCACATATACCTATACGAATATTGTAGGAGGATTGGGAATGTTCGGAGCGATGTCAGTTTATGAATCAGATTGGAAAGGTTATGAAAATGAATAAGTTACATGTATTTGCAGC
This sequence comes from Candidatus Cryptobacteroides sp., assembly GCA_045120635.1. GTDB lineage: Bacteria > Bacteroidota > Bacteroidia > Bacteroidales > UBA932 > Cryptobacteroides. Next base: position 26,791 of record JBGVEY010000011.1, on the reverse strand, counting down.
AGTTGCTGTGCTCTTGCTGTCTTCTTGTGAGAAGGTCTGGGAGGCAGACCTGAAGGAACGTGCTCTCGATACCATAAGAGGGGAGTATGAAATAGTGTCAGCCGTATGGGAAGAGGATGAACCGATAGATATTGATGGGGACGGAACTGCCTCGTTTGACTATTTTGCGGAATGGAATAAGCTTTCTCCCGGATATCCGACCAAATGCTCGCTCCACAATGACGGCGGTACGCTTGACGTCCCTGTTACAGTCAAGTCGCTTATAGGTTCAGGTCCCGCATATCCTGATTGCTTGACCTTTGATTGTAAGATTGATATTAGGACGGTCATTGATGGGGACGAAGCGAGATTGGAATTCAGTGATCCTCATGATGCGTATGAGTTTGAGCATATAGGATATGGTGAAGTCGCGCTAAGAGCTGAGCTGGCTGTGAATGTTCAGAAGCAGGTAGGAGTCGTTGAAGAAATATCCGGAACAGTTTATATAAAGTATAAAAGAACAAGATATTGGGGAGAATGATCAGGCAGCCCTAAATGTATTCGGCAATCTGATTTCCGGCATTGAACCAGTCGGTGAGTACCTTTACATAATGCGCGTTGTGGAGGTCTGTACCGTAGAATGATACGATTCCTTCGTCAATAATGTTGCGGACGTTCTGCTCCACAGTATCTCCGTAGAGTCCGGCGAGCGAACCGTAGTTGCACTGGATCTTCACACCCGCTTCTACGTATGACATAAGCTCCCTGTGGGAAAGGTAGAAATATCTTTCCGGGTGGGGAAGTATAGGGATCAGTCCCATGGAAATGATCCTTCTGAATTCCTCCAACGGTTTGATTTCGCCCATCTGTTTAGGATTGCTGATAGGAAGTTCCATGAGCAGGTACTTGTCTTCGATCGGCATGATCCAGTTCTTTTCGAGCACTTCCGGCCATGTCTGAGGTACAAGGCGGTATTCGGCCGACATTCTGATGTCAAGGTCGATTCCTGCCACGGCCATCGCTTCCTGCAGCTGTTCGAATGCAGGTCTTATGGTATCAGGTGTGTTCGGGTGCAGATTTGTGATATGCGGAGTGCATGTCACGCGTTCGAATCCCCAGTCCTTCAATGCTTTCGCGAGCATCAGGGAATCTTCAAGACAAGTGGCTCCGTCGTCAAGTCCCGGAAGTATATGGCTATGGAAATCAAGTTTCATGTTTAGGCGATGAATTTCATAAGTTCCTTATATACAAGATGTACTGGGAATCCCATAATTGTGAAGTATGAACCTTCTATCTTGTCTATTCCGATGTATCCGATCCATTCCTGGATTCCGTATGCACCGGCTTTATCGAACGGTTTGAAGTTGTCGATGTAATAATATATCTCTTCGTCGGAAAGTTCCTTGAAATGTACGAGGGCTGTGTCGCTGAGCGTCGAGATTCTGGAGCTGTCGCGGAGGGTGATGGCTGTGATGACCTTGTGCGATTTTCCGGAAAGAAGTCGGAGCATTCTGTATGCCTCTTCTCTGTCCGCCGGTTTACCCATCACATGATCCTCGCAAAGTACCAATGTGTCGGATGTAATGAGGATTTCATCGGAAGCCAATTCTCTGTGGAAACCGTAGGATTTGCCTTCTGAGAGCACCTCGGGGATGTTTTCGTGAGGTATGTCGTCAGAATAGGTCTCCTCAAAGTTGTTTCTTGTATCTACCTCAAAGTCAACGCACAATCCGGCAAGGAGTTCTTTGCGGCGAGGTGATGCGCTTGCGAGTATTATCTTTTTGTTTCCGATGTTCATGTTGATAGGATTGAGAAACGCAAATTTATGAAATTTTTGCCATTTAGTTTTTCGGAATTTGTTAATTTTGCCTTGATATATAATTCTATGACTATGCTAAGAAAAACTTATCTGTTGGCTGTGGCTTTGTTCTTTGCCGCAGTGTGTTCAGCACAGACTATGAAATGGTACAATCCGGAAGATGCGGATTTCAAGGTTGTACAGGGTCAGATCATGACATCGGAGGCAAGAGAATGCTATTATCATCGCCTTCCGGCGAAGTATAAGGGCGTCGTAAGAAAGGCCGTATGGAACCGTGGAACGACATCTGCCGGTGAACGTATTGTATTCAGTACCAATTCAAAGACAATTACCGTAAGATATAAAGTAAGCGGAGCGCATGCAATGCCGCATATGCCTGCAACAGGAGTTTCCGGAGTTGATCTCTACTCTTATGACAAGCATGGAAACGAGGTTTGGCTAAAGGGCAAATATTCATTCAAGGATACTGTGACCTATAAATATTCTGCCATCGAGATGGAGAATGCGAAGGGTAAATACCACAGATATACTCTCTTCCTTCCATTGTACAACGAGGTTAAATGGATGGAGATCGGTGTAGAGGACGGTACAAAATTCCGTTTCGAGGAAGCTTCTCCGGTGAAACCTATCGTAGCTTACGGTACTTCCATCTGCCAGGGTGCGTGTGCATCACGTCCTGGTATGAACTGGACAAATATCCTTACACGCAGACTTGGCAGAACTGTCGTAAACCTTGGATTCTCAGGCAATGCCATGCATGAGAAGGAAGTCATTGATATGGTTTCTGATGTAGATGCAGCAGTATATATCCTTGACGGTATGCCGAACTCGTTCTCGATTCCTGCACCGGCTCTTCAGGATACCCTCGTGAAGGCTGTGAAGCAGATCAGAGCAAAACGTCCTGATACTCCGATCATTATGACTGACCACTCAGGCTACCCGCAGGGCAAGGTTGACAAGAAGTACAAGGCTGATGAACTTAATGCATTGGAGTCTTTGGATGCTGCATACAAACAGCTTGTCGCAGAGGGTGTAAAGAACCTCTACAAGTTGAGCTATGATGAGATCGGAATGAAGGCCGAGATGATGGTGGAGGGAATCCATATGTCAGACTATGGCATGACAAGATATGCAGATGCATACGAGCCACTTCTCAGAGAGATCCTCAAAGCACCAAAGGGTAGTGTAGAGGCTACAATTCCTGTTGTTCAGCAGAGGGACGGTTACAACTGGATGGATAGACACAATCAAATTCTGAAAGAGGGTAACGGAAAGCATTTCACACGTATTCTCATCGGTGACTCGATCATGCATTTCTGGGGCGGCAAGCCTGACGCTCATGTGAAGCGTGGAGAGGATTCTCTTCTTGCTCTTGGCGGAGAGACTCTTAACCTCGGTTGTGGATATGATTGCACTCAGAACGTGCTTTGGCGTATCTATAACGGCGAATTGGACAATCTTACTGCTGATAAGATCTTCCTTATGATCGGTACAAACAACCTTTCAATGGGACATTCCGACGAGGATATCCTTGCAGGTATCGAGGCAATTCTCAATGCAATCAAGGTAAGACGTCCAGAGGCTGATGTTACATTGATGGGTCTGTTCCCAAGACGTGACCGCGAGGACAGAATCAAGAATCTCAATAAGGATGTCAAGAAACTTGCAGCTGAGATGGGTGTCAAATTCGGCAACCCTGGCAAGAACCTTCTTCTGAAGGGTGGCAAGAAGGTTGACGAGTCGTTGTTCACTGATGGCCTCCATCCTAACGGAGATGGTTGTAGAAAAATTGCAGACGACTTCAGGTAGTCGTCTGCAACATATTCTTAAAGAAGTTTCTTGACAAGTCCGAACATCTTGTAAGGCATATATCTGAATGGAAGATCTATCCAGGTGCCTGTAGCGACAATCGATCTTGTATGGCTGAAGGCCTCGAAGCTCTCTTTATCGTGATAGCGTCCCATTCCGGAGTTTCCTACTCCGCCGAATGGGATGTTTTCGTTTGCGATATGCATGATCACATCGTTGATGCAGCCTCCTCCCGAAGAAGTCTTGCTGATGATGTCCCATCCGTCTGATTCCTTGCCGAAGTAGTAGAATGCAAGCGGTTTCTCGCGTGATGTGACGAAGTCGATGACCTGCTTCCTGAAGTCGTCTCCCTTCAATGTTACCATAGGGAATACAGGGCCGAATATCTCTTCAGTCATGACAGGGGAGTCGATCGATACGTTGTCAAGGATTGTAGGCTCGATGAATCTTTCAGAAGCGTCAGTTGAACCTCCGTAGACGATCTTTCCGTCCTTGAAATATCCGGTCACTCTCTCAAAGGCCTTCTCATTGACCATGCGCACATAGTGCCTGTCTGCCTTTATGTCGACTCCGTGAAGTCTTCTGACCTCTTCTCCGAATGCCTTTACAAATGCCTCCTTGACATCCTCATGAATAAGAATGTAGTCAGGAGCGATGCATGTCTGACCGCTGTTGAGCGTCTTTCCCCATGCAAGTCTCTTGGCTGTTGTAGCGATATCAGCTGTCCTGTCTATGATGCATGGACTCTTTCCGCCAAGCTCAAGGATTACAGGCGTGAGGTTCTTTGCCGCTTCAGCCATTACTGTCTTTGCGAGTGTAGGGCTTCCTGTGAAGAATATGATGTCCCATCTCTGCTCGAGAAGGGCAGTGTTCACATCTCTGTGACCCTGGACTGTTGCAATATATTCCGGAGAGAATGTATCGGCAATCATGTCCTCGATAGCCTTAGATACATTAGGGACATATGGAGAAGGCTTGAGTACAGCCGTACATCCTGCCGAGATCGCTCCGACGAGCGGGTTCAGGAGAAGCTGTACCGGGTAGTTCCATGGTGAAATGATCAGGGAATTGCCGAGCGGCTCCTTTACAACATAGCTGCGTGAAGGGAAAAGCTTCAAAGGAGAGACTGCCTTTCTGCGTCTTGCCCATTTGCTGAGATGCTTGATATGAGCCTTGATCTCGCCTTTGACGATGCTGATCTCTGTCATATAAGCCTCTTCATATGATTTGTGAAGGTCAGTCCAGAGGGCGTCTGTGAGCGCTTTTTCCCATTTCTCCATGGCAGAGAGGAACTTCTTCAGCATTTCCTTGCGGAACTTGATGTCGAGAGTTGCTCCGCTCATGAAGAATTCCTTCTGAGCTTTTCTGATGGAGATGATCTGTTCGTTTGTTGTGCTTGTCATCATTTTGAATGCTTTGTGCAAAATTAAATAAAATGAACAGATTCCCTATGCTTTAGTTGCCGTCTGCTCCGGCTTTCTGCCTGTGAATTCGTCCATCGCATGGTATATTCCGAATACCTTGCCGAAGAAGAAATCGAAGATCTTGACCGGAAGTATTGTCTGCCAGAATCGGATGAAGTGGAATCCGAACGGGATACCCTTGAAGATTTTGTTTCTCTCTATGGCCTTCACAACCTTCTTTGCCACATATTCAGGCTTGAGGATAGGGATGATCCGTGATCTTACACCGTCGAACATACCTGTATTTATATAATAAGGTGCGATTGTGGTCACACGTACATTGCTCTTCATCTCCTGAAGTTCGATGCGTACTGAATCTGACCATCCGATAACACCCCATTTGCTGGCTGCGTATACGGACATCTTAGGGTTCGAAAGCATACCTCCGGCTGAAGCGATGGTGCAGATGTGTCCGCAGTTCCTCTTGAGCATTCCCGGGAGAATTGCGCGGGCAACGAACATTGGAGCGATTGTATTGATGTTCATCGTACGAAGGATCTCATCCTCTGTCTGGAGGTCGAAGGTCTTGTTGCTTGTGATGACACCTGCGTTGTTGATAAGGATGTCGACTTCGCCGCAGTCCTTTACGACCTGCCCGTATGCCTCTGTCACTTTCTTGTTGTCTGCTACGTCTACGATATATCCCTTTACCTTGCCGAGTTTGCCAAGGTCATGTTTTGCCGATTCTATGCTTACCGGGTTGATATCCCAGATGATGAGGGTCTTTGCGCCTTTCTCAAGGGCAATCCTGCCCATGATCTTGCCGATTCCGGATGCTCCTCCGGTGATGAGTACGTTTGAATTCTTGAATTTCATATCCGCTGTGTATGTTTAAAAGAGCCGCAAAGATATCTCAATAAAAATGCCGCCTGCTATATGCAGACGGCAATGTTGTCAAAGTCGTAAGTTTGTTGCAAAACCAGTTGAAATGTGGTGAAATCCTACGAAAGTGTGGCGAAACGCAAGGCTAATTATTGCCTTTTTCAATTATGCAATCTATGATGTTCATGACTTTCTTCTGAATTTCCTTGGCTAAATCCTCGTCGTTCAGATCTGTAACCTTGCACTCCGATACAAGTTTTTCTTTGATTGCCTTGACTTCGATTTCTTTGTATGTATCACGATGGGATTTCCATAACTTGCTCTCAATGTCCGTCAATTCAGTATCTTCTATTTCTCCGAAACCGTTAAGTTTTCTGATTGACCTATAGGCATGCATAGTCAATACACTTCGCAATGTTCTTTCGTGAATATCTTTATCTGCGTATGATCCGATATCGTTCTTATTTACTTTATCAAACGATTTTCTTATAGTTTTAGCGCACTCAATTGCATATTCCTTTCCTTTAGGGTATGTCTCGTTTATCAGCAGATATGAGAGTATTGCTTCAGCAGCCCATCCGATGGCCCACTCACAGTCTTTTTCGGTCTGGTTCGAGAGTAACGAGGCGGCAATTCTTCTATAATGCGCATTGCTTCTTCTGAGAGAATTGATAGAGGTGTTGTAGGATTCAGCTACAGATTCAAAACGTTTGTTGAATTTTAGTTCGACTATATTGTCGACTTCGTTCTTTGCGATAGTCCTTCCTATGATATATGGTATGATTGCCGCTAATGTGAAACTGATTGTAAGAGTTGTAAGTTCAACATTTCCCTTGTCTCCTAAATTGATGCAATGTACAATGAGAACGGGTACGGATAATAATATTATTGCAAGAAGAACATCCAGTCTGAGAATATACTTGACTGTGCGGTAACCGATATTGAACCAATTTTTCTTTTTGAGATCGTGGCCATCCTTTAAAATAAGGTGTATTGCTGCTGTCAAGAAAATGTATGCGACAAGTGCAAACACTATCCATTGAAACCATAGATGATTCTGGATCCACTCTGCACTTATATCTAATACGTTCTTTACGGTGCTTGAGCTCTTCTCTGAGCCGGTGTTTAAGCAGGAGTATATCATAAGTAGTTACTTAGGTTAGTTGTGATCATTTCTTTGAAAGACTTCCGAACGGATGATTGGCGTAGAAGTCGTTGATGTCAATATTCATGATTTCCACCAGAGCGCATGCAATAGCGTCGCCGAATGCCATCATCAATGTTGTAGATGTGGTCGGGACGAGTCCGAAAGGACCGACTTCTTTTGATGGGATCTCTATTGTTTCAGAGGATAATCCTGCAATAGTGGACCGGGCGTTTCCGGTAATTGAAAGAATTTTTGCTCCTTTGCTTTTTATACAATCCAATGCATCGATGAGGATGTCGGTTTCGCCTGAGTTTGAAAGTGCAATGACAAGGTCGTCTGAAGTTATGAAGCCAAGGTCTCCGTGCAATAATGACAGTGGACTGATGGCTGTACTTGCGATTCCGATACTTGATAATGTGCCGGCGATCTTGCTTGCTACTATCAGGCTTTTACCCACTCCGGTGAATATCACCTTACCGGAGCATTTTGAAATAACCTCGCAGAATGATACGGAATTCTGTTCAATGGATTCTGATAGATATCTCAAGCTTTCAGCCTCAGAAGTGAGGCATTCTTTCATTATTTCTTTGATGTTATTCATAGCAATTGTCTGATGATATCTTCAAGTCTGTTCATTTGCAGGCTGCATGTTGCATCGCTGAGAGCTGTTTCAGGCGTCGGATGGATTTCGAAGAAGAACGCATCGGCTCCGAATGCCTTGGCGGCTTTTGCCATCGGTAGGATGTATTCAGGATTTCCTCCGCTGGAACCATTCCCGGTACCAGGTGTCTGTACTGCATGTGTGCAGTCCATGACAACCTTGTCAGCGTACTTCTGCATGACGGGGATATTTCTGAAATCTATGATGGTGTTGTTGTAACCGAACGTGTTGCCTCTCTCAGTGGCATAGACCTCTGCCGCACCTTGGCTCCTGGCCTTGCCGATAGCATGCTGCATGTCCTCTCCTGATAGAAACTGACCCTTTTTGATGTTGACGATCTTTCCTGTTTTTGCGGCTGAACATATCAGGTCTGTCTGTCTGGACAGCAATGCAGGTATCTGGATAATATCGGCAACCTCTGCGACCGGTTCTGCTTGCCATGCCTCGTGTATGTCTGTTGTGATTTTCAATCCGTATCTGGATTTTATATCAGCAAGTATTCTCAATCCATTGTCTATACCGGGACCTCTGTATGAGCTGTAAGAGGTTCTGTTTGCCTTGTCAAATGATGCCTTGAAATATATCTCAACGTCCAAAGACTGTCGGATGTCGCAAAGGCACTGAGCAATGGTGTCCATAATCTCTTGAGGCTCGATTACGCAAGGGCCCGCAATGAATATAGGTTTGTGGCTTTCCATTCCTTTTTAAAATTTAGATTTGTACTGGTCGGTGGCAAATATCCACTTGTTCTGCAGTCTCAAAGTCTTTTCGATCATATCTCTTACAAATCCTCTTCCACCGGGGTAGTCTGATATTATATCGGCGTTCTGTCTTGCATCGAAAGCAGCATCTGATGGACATACTCCTATCCCGGATATCCTGAGGACTTCTGCGTCCGGGGTGTCATCTCCAAAATACATTACTTCGCAAGGGGAGAGTCCGTATTTTTCGCAGAAATTGTTGAAATCCAGAACCTTGTTTCTGGATTTCATGTAGAAATCTTCCCTTTTGATTCCACATTTGCATAGTCCTTCCGGAATGCACTGTGAACCTCCTCCGGTGATGACGGCAAGTGTGTACGAGTTCATAGTTGCCATCCTGAGGGCGAAAAGATCCTTTTCGTCGAATGAACGATAGAACTCTCCATCAAGACCGACCAACACGCGTCCGTCAGTCAGCACTCCGTCCACGTCAAAGACGAAGGCCTTGATGTTTTTCAATTTGTTTTCCATCTGCCTTATGATTTGGTTCCGCTGCCGAGACCACCCATAGGGAAGGTCGCCTTTGGCTCTCCGCCGAGTGAGATTGGACCGATCTGGCTTTCATATTTGTTGATGTTGTCCTGTAGAGCAAGGAAGAGACGCTTTGCATGCTCAGGAGTCATGATGATTCTGTTTCCGACCTCAGGTTTTGCAAGTCCCGGAAGCATTGTCGCGAAATCCAGAATGAACTCGCTGTGGGAGTGTGTGATGATAGCAAGGTTTGAATATGAACCGTGTGCCACTTCCGGTTTGATGTCGATGCTGAATCCTTTTTCCTTTTCCATGGTATTCTTTGTATAAAAAGTTATTCTTTCATGTGCTGATTACAAAGTTACATAAAAATGTTAACTTTGAACCCTTGTAAACTAATACTTATAATTATATGGGAAAACATTCGTTTGGACAGTGGCTTTTTGCGGTAAGACCATGGTCTTTTCCGGCCTCTGCGATGCCTATTCTGGTGACTCTTGCTTATCTGTTCTGGTCAGGGGCGGATATGAATTGGGGATATGGAGTCTGGGCTCTTGTCAATATGGTTCTCTTCCATGTTGCAGGTAATGTATGGAGTGATTACAATGACTTCAGGAAGTCTGTTGACAGAGAGGATACCACGGGCGCGACTACTCTCACAACAGGCATGTTCCAGCCACATGAAATCAGAAACCTTGCTATAGGTGTATTCGTTGTAGCGGCTGCAGGAGGTGTCGCTCTTGTGCTCCTTACAGGCCTTCCTTTGCTCTGGATCGGACTTGCCGGAGCGGCTTTGACTCTTCTTTATCCGGTTCTCAAGTACAATGCTCTTGGAGATGTCGACATCCTTTTGACATTTGCATTCCTTCCTACAATCGGAACATCATTCGTTACAACTGGCGCAATCGACTGGAGCGTTCTCCTGATTGCCCTGCCAGTAGGTCTTATTACTGACGGTATCCTTCATTCAAATAATACAAGGGACATGCTGCCGGACAAGAGAGCGGAGATCAAGACTCTTGCAATGGGACTTGGAACCAAGGCTTCTGCTGCAATGTATTCATTTGAAGTGCTTTTCCCATTTGTCTGGGTTGTAGCATGTGTGGCTATCAAGGCTATGCCTTGGCCTGTGTTGGCGGCTCTCATCGCTTTCCCGATCGCCTTTGGATGCAGCAAGACAATGCTGAAGTCTCCGGAGGAGGGTGCGGAGATCATTCTTGATCTGGACCAGAGGACTGCAAAGCTCCAGATGATCTTCTCATTGTTGCTCTCGATTGCTTTTGTGGTTTCGAAGCTCGTGTTCTAAGATGACAGAAGATGTATCAATGAAGAAGCTGGTTGCCGGAATTGTTCTGGCGACTGTGCTTTGGACTATAATGTTCTCTCCGTGGACAGCTCCGCATGTGAACTTTTGGGTGATGATGACATGTTCGGGTGCATCATTGACCCTGTTTACCTGTTGGGCGCGTCCCGGTTGGTGGAAAGAAGTCTCTTTCAGTGCCAAGGACGTATTCTGGGGAGTAGTGCTCGCAGCTGCACTTTGGGGCGTGTTCTGGCTTGGAGAGTTCTTTTCCACAATGCTGTTTGATTTTGCGCGTCCGCAGGTCGATTCCATATATGGGATGAAGGAAGGGGAGAATCCCATTGTGCTCAGTCTCCTGATGCTATTCATCATCGGACCGGCGGAGGAGATATTCTGGCGAGGATGCATACAGAACAGTTTTTCCGCACGTTGGACTCCGACTGTCGGATTTGTCGTGACGACTCTTATCTATGGTCTCGTGCATATTTCAAAGTTCAATTTCATGCTTATCATGGCGGCTATGGTTGCGGGATTTGTCTGGGGACTTGCGTATAGATTTTTCCCTGAAAGATTAGGTGCCATCATCATATCTCATGCGCTTTGGGATTGTGCTGTCTTTATCTGGTGTCCGATAATGTAGCCGGATTGTGCTGAAACAGATTGTTATTCGGGAGATGAGTGCAAATTTGTGCTGCCTTTAGTTCGCTATCTCGCCGAAAATATGTATATTTGTACGATATTGTGCTTTTGCGAAAGTGCGATATCGTACATTTGATTTTTAATAGAAAAAGAAGATATAGATTTATGGAACTGCCAGCAAAGTATGATCCTGCCTTGACGGAGGATAAATGGTATGCCTATTGGCTTGCAAACAAGTTTTTCCATTCGGAACCGGATGAGAGAGAACCATATACAATTGTGATTCCTCCGCCAAACGTGACAGGTATCCTTCATATGGGTCACGTACTCAACAATACACTCAACGACGTGCTTGTCCGTAAGGCAAGAATGGACGGTAAGAACGCCTGCTGGGTGCCGGGAACAGACCACGCTTCAATCGCTACAGAGAACAAAGTGGTGCAGAAGCTTGCTGCCGAGGGCATCAAGAAGGAAGACCTCACACGTGAGGAGTTCCTCAAGCATGCATGGGAGTGGAAGGAGAAGCATGGCGGCATCATCCTCAATCAGCTCCGCAAACTCGGTGCTTCATGCGACTGGGACAGAACAAAGTTCACAATGGATCCTGATCTCAGCGACGCTGTGATCAGCACTTTCGTATATTTCTACGAGAAGGGTTACATCTACAGAGGTGTAAGAATGGTGAACTGGGACCCAGTGGGACTTACAGCTGTGAGCGACGAGGAGGTTATCCACAAGGATACAGTCAGCAAGTTCTATCACTTGAGATATTTCGTCTCTGACGGAAACGGAAATCCGACAGACCAGTACATCATCATCGCTACTACACGTCCTGAGACAATCATGGCCGATGCAGCCATCTGTATCAACCCTGAGGACGAGAGATATCACTGGCTTAAGGGCAAGAAGGTTCTTATCCCATTGATCAACAAGGAGATTCCTATCATCGAGGACAGCTATGTGGCTATGGACTTCGGTACAGGATGTCTCAAGGTGACTCCAGCCCACGACGTTAACGACTACGAAATCGGTATCAGACATAATCTTCCTGTTCTTGACATCATCGACGATCACGGACGACTCAATGAGAAGGCTCAGATACTTGTAGGCGAGGACCGTTTTGAGGCGCGTAGGAAGATCGCGGTGATGCTTCAGGAGGCCGGTAACCTTGAGAAGATGGAAGATTACACATCTCCTATCGGATATTCAGAGAGAACAAATGCCGTTATCGAGCCAAGACTTTCGATGCAGTGGTTCCTCAAGATGGAGGAGCTTGCAAAGGACGCTCTCGAGTCGGTTGAAAGCGGTGCTGTAAAGCTTATTCCGGACAAATACCGCAACACATACCGTCATTGGATGGAGAATGTACGCGACTGGTGTATCTCGCGTCAGCTCTGGTGGGGACAGCGTATCCCTGCGTATTATCTTCCTGATGGACAGGTGGTTGTGGCAGAGACTGCAGAGAAGGCTCTTGAGCAGGCACAGAAGATTGATGCGGCTCTTACTGCAGCGGATCTTCGTCAGGACGAGGACGTGCTTGATACATGGTTCTCATCATGGCTCTGGCCGATCTCAGTGTTCGACACATACAAGGCAGGACATCCTGAAGCAGAGGCAAATGCAGACCTTGCGTACTACTATCCTACAAACGACCTCGTGACAGGTCCGGATATCCTCTTCTTCTGGGTGGCACGTATGATCATGGCAGGAAACGAGTTCATGAACGACGTTCCTTTCAGAAACGTATATCTTACAGGTATCGTGCGTGACAAACTCGGACGCAAGATGTCGAAGACTCTCGGAAACTCTCCAGACCCACTCGAACTCATCGCCAAGTACGGTGCGGATGCAGTACGTCTCGGTATGCTTCTCTGCAGTTCGGCAGGTAACGACATCCTTTATGATGAGTCGCAGATCGAGCAGGGTAGAAACTTCAACAACAAGGTTTGGAATGCATTCCGTCTTGTAACAGGTTGGACCGTTGATGCAGCTGCAGCACAGCCTGAGGCTTCTGCAGTGGCAGTTAAATGGTTCGAGAACAAGCTCAGCCAGGTTATCGAGACTGTAGAGGATCACTTCAGCAAGTTCCGTATCTCGGATGCGCTAATGACTATCTACAAGTTCTTCTGGGATGACTTCTGCGCTTGGTACCTCGAGGCTGTGAAGCCGGCTTACGGTGCTGGTATCGACAAGGTGACATATGACGCTACAATCGGTTTCTTCGATGCTCTCCTTAAGATGATCCACCCTATCATGCCGTTCATCACTGAGGAACTCTGGCAGAATATGGCAGAGCGCAAGGAAGCTGAGACCATCATGAACCAGCGTTATCCGCAGGCTAAGCCATACGATGCTGAGTTCATCACAGCATTCGAGATGGCTTGCGAGGCAGTGGCAGGTGTACGTAACATCCGTCAGAGCAAGGGCCTTTCTCCACGTGAGGCTCTCGACCTCAAGATCAAGGGTGCATTCCCTGCAGAGGTTCTTCCTGTAGTGGTCAAGCTTGCAAACGTGAACGTAGGCGAGGCTGAAGGTGATATGTCGGCGGCTCAGCGTTTCATGGTGAGAACTTCAGAGATGTTCGTTCCTCTCACAGGACTTGTGAACGTTGAAGAGGAGATTGCAAAGATCGAGGCAGAGCTTGCATATCAGCAGAAATTCCTTGACAGTGTGCGCAAGAAGCTTTCGAATGAGCGTTTCGTAGCCAATGCACCTGAGGCTGTAGTGGCTGTTGAGAGAAAGAAGGAGGCTGATTCACTCTCAAAGATCGAAAGCCTTACCGCTTCGCTTAACGCATTGAAAAATAACTAACAAAACACATATGTTCCGGGTGGTAAAGAATTCTGTTGCCACTCGGGATGATTAAAAACGACTAAAATTTTTTCTGACTATGAGTACTTTGTTTATTTCTCCGCTGCTTTTTGGCTTAGGTTGGGGTGAGATCGTTCTTATCGTTCTCGTTATTCTTCTTCTTTTCGGAGGTAAGAAGATTCCTGAACTTATGAAGGGACTCGGTAAGGGTGTAAAGAGCTTCAAGAGCGGACTCTCTGAAGTAGAGAACGAAATCGAAGAGATCAAGAAGGATATCAACAGCGAAGAGTAATCCGTAAGGAAGTGGCAGAGGGAAAAATTGAACAGACATTCTGGGATCACCTGGATGAGTTGAGAAGCACCTTGCTTAGAATAGCAGTGGTGTTTCTCGGTTCTGCCGTAGTCCTCTTCTTCTTCAAGACCTTCCTGTTTGAAAAGATAGTTCTTGCTCCGACGACAAGTGACTTCTTCTTATATCGTATTCTGGGCAACAGTATGGATCTTACGCTCCAGAATATCGAGTTGTCAGCGCAGTTCTTCATACATATCAAGGTCACATTGATATGCGCTTTGCTTGTTTCGTTTCCGTATCTGATCTATGAACTATGGCGTTTTATAGCTCCAGCTCTTTATGAAAACGAAAAGCGCGCAACCAGAGGAGCATTCGGATTTGCGAGTGTGTTGTTTTATCTGGGAGTTACGACAGCGTATTGCGTGATTTTCCCTATGATGCTTTCCTTCTTCTCTAAATATCAGGTAAGCGGTCAGGTGGAAAACATATTTTCGCTCTCTTCATATATATCAATGTTCCTGTCGACCCTGTTGATGTTCGGAATAGTGTTCGAGTTTCCTACGGTAGTGGCAGTGCTTTCTTCCATGGGAATCGTCACAAAGGAATTCCTACGATCGTACAGGCGTCATGCGCTTTGTATAATAATGATTATTGCAGCTATCATCACTCCGTCGGGAGATCCTTTCACACTGATGATATGCACAGTCCCTATGTACCTTCTTTACGAGTTCAGCATCATGATATGTCGTAAGAAGGCGCAAGATGTTGATGAATAACGTTTTATGATATCTATTAACAATCTTACCGTTGCCTATGGAGGTTTCACCTTGCTTAATGAAATCAATTTTCATATAAGCGAGAGTGACAAGATAGGTCTTGTCGGTAAGAATGGTGCAGGTAAATCTACAATCCTCAAACTGATCTGCGGCTTCCAGAGTCCGACATCCGGCAAGGTGGCGGTCCCTAACGGTGTCAAGATCGGTTACCTTCCTCAGATCATGGAGCATCATCGCGGACGCAGCGTCATCGATGAGGCTATGACTGCATTTGCGGATATGTTTGCATTGGAGGATGAGTTGGAGAAGATCACTGTCGAGTTGTCGGAAAGGGAGGATTATGAATCGGACTCGTATCATGATCTGATCGTCAGGATGAACGAGGTGAACGACCGTCTGGCGTATACACGTTCGGATAATCCTCAGGTTCAGGCAGAAAAGACTCTCATAGGACTCGGATTCAAGTATGAGGAACTCTCGCGTCCTACTGAAACATTCAGCCAGGGCTGGAACATGCGTATCGAACTTGCGAAGATTCTTCTTTCAAGCCCGGATGTGCTGCTTCTTGACGAGCCTACCAACCACCTTGATATCGAATCCATTGAATGGCTTGAAGGGTATCTCAAGGAATATAAGGGATCACTTGTTCTGATCTCCCACGATAGAAAGTTCCTCGATAATGTGACGAACAGGACCGTGGAGATCATGGTAGGAAGGATTCATGACTATAAGGTTCCTTACAGCAAATATCTTGAACTTCGCAAGGAACGTCTTGAACAGCAGCGTGCTGCGTTTGAGAATCAGCAGCGAATGATCGAAAAGACAGAGGAGTTCATCGAGAAATTCAGGTATAAGCCGACGAAATCAAATCAGGTGCAGTCACGTGTGAAGCAGCTTGAAAAGCTTGAACGCATCGAAGTGGACCTTGAGGACAAGTCTGCACTTTCTGTCAAGTTCCCGCCTGCTCCGCGTTCAGGAGACATTGCATATAAAGGTGTGGATCTGAGAGTAGGATATGGCGAGAAGGTCGTGTTCGATGACGCTCAGATCGAAGTTCGTCGCGGTGAGAAGGTCGCATTGGTCGGAAGAAACGGTGAAGGAAAGACTACGCTCATGCGCGTGGTGATGAAGGAACTGGATCCGATGGCCGGAGAGTCCAAGGTGGGACATAATGTCAATATCGGATATTATGCTCAGAATCAGGAAGATATACTTGACAAGGAGGATACCGTATTCGGAACGCTCGACCGTATTGCAGTGGGTGATATCCGTCTGAAACTGCGTGATATTCTCGGTGCCTTCCTTTTCAAAGGTGAGGATATCGACAAGAAGGTAGCAGTTCTCAGCGGAGGAGAGCGTGCGCGTCTCGCAATGGCGAAACTCATGCTCAAGCCTTATAACCTCCTTGCACTTGACGAGCCGACCAACCATATGGATATCCGCTCTAAGGATATTCTGAAGCAGGCCCTCAAGGCATACGACGGCACACTTATCATCGTATCACATGACAGAGATTTCCTTGATGGTCTCGTGGATAAGCTTTATGAGTTCAGGGACGGTAAGGTTAAGGAGCATCTCGGCGGCGTACAGGAATTCCTTGAGCGCAGAAAGCTTGAGAATCTCAGTGAGCTTGAAAGACACTACAAGCCGGAAGTTCAGGAGAAGCCTGCAGAGGTCATCCAGAAGAAGGAAGAGGCCAAGCAGGAGTATCAGGCAAAGAAATATCTATCTAAAGAAGAAAAGAAGATCAAGAACCGTATCTCATTTGTAGAGAAGAAGATAGATGAGTATGAAACGAAGATGTCTGAGATCGAGGCGAAGCTTATGAACCCGGGTCCGGAAGATGATGTCATGGATCTGACAAGGGCTTATCTGGAGAATAAGCGAGAGTTGGATTACAAGATGGAAGAGTGGGAACAGTTAAATGAACAATTAGAATCTTAATTATATATATGGAAGAGAAGAAAATGCAGTATCTGTTCGGAATGCATCCTGTGCTGGAGGCAGTGAAGGCAGGTAAGAAGTTTGATAAGGTACTTTTGAAGCAGGGTCTTGAAGGAGCTCAGTTCAGAGAACTGATGGAACTTCTCAAGGAGAACGAGATCCCATTCCAGTTCGTTCCCGGTGAAAGACTCAACAGGGCAGTACGTGGCTCGCATCAGGGCGTACTCGCATATGTCTCACAGATTGAATACGTTGATATAGAGCAGCTTGTCAACAATGCTCTTGCCCGTTCAGAGAATCCTCTTCTTGTCATTCTTGACGGCGTGAGTGATGTGCGTAACCTTGGAGCTATCGCACGTAGTCTCGAGTGCGCAGGAGGATCCGGAATCATTGTTCCTGCGAAGGGAGGTGCTGCGATCAACGCGGATGCTGTGAAGGCGTCTGCAGGTGCACTTATGAGAATGGATACATGCAAGGTGTCCAACCTCAGAGTTGCCGCTTATTATCTTCAGCAGAGCGGTTTCAAGCTTATTGCGGCAACAGAGAAGACAGACAACCTCATATATGATGTGGATATGACAGGTCCTTGCGCAATCATCATGGGATCTGAAGGAAAGGGAATTTCTCAGTCAATGCTTGACCTTGCAGACGACAAGGCAGCAATTCCGATGGCCGGTGAGATCACATCGCTCAACGTGTCTGTAGCTTCGGCTATTCTTATGTATGAGGCAGTAAGACAGAGAATTGTAAAATAATTAATACACTGGAACATGAAAAGAGTATTTGTATCGATGATCATGGCATTGGTTGCCATCGTATCAATGTCTGCACAGCAGACTGTAGTTCAGAATAAGGAACTCGACGCTTTTTCATCTGTAGTTGTAGGAGGAAAGTTCGCATTCAAGCTTAAGACAGCTTCAACTTATTCTGTACGTATCCTTGCAGATGAGCGTATTATTGACTTTGTGCGTCCAACTGTGAAGAATGGAGTATTCAGCATTGTACTTGATGAGAAGAAATATCCTGCAGAACTCAAGAAGGCGCTTAAGGCCAAGGGTGCTGTAGAGCCGTTCCTTGAAGTTGAACTCTCTGCTCCATATATCTCAAAGCTTGAGGTGAAGGAGAAGGCACAGTTGCTTGATGCGGATGATATAAAGGTAGACATGTTCAGTCTGACTACCTCAGGAAATGCAAAGGTCAGCAGACTCAATGTGGACTGTATCACAGCTGATCTTTCGTTCAACGGAGGCAGCAACTCGAACGTTGTTGTAGATGTCGACACCAAGCTGACTGTCAACTCAGAGAATTCTTCAGTGAACAACGTTACTCAGCGTGGCGGTAATTCAGTCATCGTGGCAAAGGGTTCATCTACACTCAATATCAATGTCGAGGTTGTGGATGTCGACATCGAATCTGCCGGTGGATCAACTATTTACCTCTCTGGACTTGCGTCAATGATTGACGTGGAGGCAGCCGGTGGCTCACAGATTGACGCAGAGGCTCTTGAGGTTAAGGAAGGTAATTTCATCCAGTCAGGCTCAAGCAAATGCCATGTGAATGTGGAAGAGCGTATGAAGGTTAACCTCACAGGAGGATGTATGCTCACATTCAAGAGAAAACCTTCTATCGAGGTTGACAGAATCGTCAACTCTACATTGATCAAAGCAGACGATCCTAAGAGAAAATAAGTATGTTTGTCCTTGATTCACACTGTGATACTCCGACACAGATTTTCCGTGGAAGAGATCTTGCAAAGGACAACGAAGCAGCACACGTCGACTTTCCCAAGATAAAGCGAGGGGGAGTCGACGGCGCTTTCTTTGCCCTTTACATTCCTGCAGATATGGAAGGCGATGCCGCTCTGGAGCATGCAGAGAAGCTTTATGCCTGTGTGATGGATACCTTGGCTGCAAATGCGGACAAGGCTGCACTTACTATGACTCAGGAGCAGGCCTATGCCAACAAGTCCAACGGGCTGTTCTCTGTCTTCCTTGGTCTGGAAAACGGTTCTCCGATAGGAAAGTCTCTGGACAGACTGCGTGAATTCTATGCAAAGGGAGTAAGATATATGACTCTCTGTCATACAAAGGACAACGAAATATGCGATTCGTGTGCATCAGCAGTCAAGACCTGGCACGGACTCAGTCCGTTCGGAAAGGAGGTCGTGGCTGAGATGAACCGTCTGGGAATGCTTATAGATGTTTCCCATATCTCAGATGAGGCATTTTATGATGTCCTTAAGTATTCAAACCTCCCGGTGGTTGCCACACATTCGTGCTGCCGTGCTCTGTGTGGTCATCCGCGTAACATGACGGATGACATGATCCGTGCTTTGGCGGACAAAGGGGGAGTCATCCAGATCAATTTCTATCCTCTTTTCCTGGATGATACCTTCCCTGAGGCAGAAATGCTTACGGCTCCGAGGCCGTCTTACACTATGATTGCAGATCATATCGACCACGTAGTGGAACTCGTGGGAATCGACCATGTGGGTATAGGTACCGATTTTGACGGAATCGATGTGACTCCTGAAGGACTGGAGAATGTATCCATGATGCCTCTGCTGTTTGACGAATTGCGTCACAGAGGGTATACCGATGAGGATATCGAGAAGATCGCTTCGAGAAACTTCTTTAATGTCTTTTCTTTCTCTGATGCAGTACGATCATAGTCACTGCGGCAAGAATCAGAACTATTCCTGAAATTGTGCTGATTCCGAGGTGCTCGTCGAGGAATACCACTCCGAGAACTACTGCAGTCAGCGGCTGAAGTGCTCCGAGGATGGATGTGAGAGTCGGACCGATTCTTCGGATCGCCTTGACACCTGTGAAATTGGATACCATTGTAGCCCAGAGTCCGAGTCCGAGGATATTCATCCATGATTTGAAGTCGGTGACGATGGTTATACGACCGTCGATGATAAGCGCTGCTGCAATGAAGTAGATTGCGCTGAGAAGCATTATCCATGTCGTGAATTTCACAACCTCTATCTTGTCGGCCTTTGTCTTCTTCATTACAATATAATATGCGGCAAAGGTAATTGCCGATATGAGAGAGCAGGTGAGTCCCAATACTGTATTTCCACCTTCAACGATGACTCCGTCACCGTTGGCCATGAGATATACTCCGAGTATAGAAAGGAAAATTGCTATCACATTGATCCATGCCCTGTCTTCCCTGAAGATTATCATCATGCATAGGGCAACTATCACCGGGTACATGAAGTTGATTGTCGAGGCAACTCCGCTGGCAATGTTAGCATATCCGATAAGTAGGGTAATGGAGGTAATCGAACGTAGAGCACTGAGGAGAACGACTCTCCATACCTCGTCAAAAGAGTTAAGTTTAAGAGTCTTTTTCTTGCATGCCGCATAGATCACAAGTACCACAGCGGCGGTCAGCCATCTATATGAAAGCACGTCGAAATTCGACAGTCCCGCTGCTATCAGAGCAAGGCTGAACAGAGGTGAGAAACCGAACGATGCCGACGAAATGGCGGCATAGAACAACCCTTTAATGGTTATTCTTCGGCGTTTTTTCTCATGACTGTCAAGAATATGCGACATAATGCTATCTATTTGGCTTTCAGTGTTTTATGTTCTGTTATAAGAATTTGCTATTGTTTACAAATTTATGTAACAAAAATGTTAAAGACTAAAACAAATTTGTTAAATGTAGTATTTGTTAATTAATTAACTCGTTAAGTATCTTTTTACGTATGGAATTAAGTGCAAAGGCTGCAGAACGCTCGATATTGCGTTTTCTGTCTCCTTTATACTGCACTTTATAGGTCTCTGTTCCCTTTTGTGAACTCACTCCGACCCATACTGTTCCCACCGGTTTTTCAGGTGTTCCTCCTCCAGGACCTGCAATGCCGGAGGTGGCGACAGAGTAGTCACTGCCTGTAAGTCTGCGCACTCCTTCTGCCATTGCCGCCACACATTCGCTGCTTACTGCTCCATGTTTTTCTATGATCTCGGGTGCAACTCCAAGTACTCCTGTCTTGACGCTGTTTGCATATGAGGTGACTCCGCCAAGGAAGTATTCAGATGAACCCGGAATTGATGTGATCAGCTGGGATATTGTACCGCCTGTGCATGATTCCGCAGTGCTCAATGTCTTGCCGTGGATTGACAGAAGCCTTCCTAAAGCCTCCTGTAGAGTGTCGTCATGATCAGAGTATACATATTCTCCAATTATCGCTTTGAGATCTGAAATGGCCTTATTAAGGGCGGTTTCGTCCGCACTGTATGACGACAGTCTCAGTCTGACTCCTGTAAGCTGGTTAGGAAGATATGCGAGATGCATGTCGGATGGCAGATTGTCCTCCCAGTCGGATATCATCTCCGACAGAGCGGATTCCGCCACTCCGTATGTCATGATGGTTTTATGACATATGTCTGCAAGGCTGTTGTTTGCCTTGATGTCTTCTATTACGTCCTGAAGTGCTCCCAGAGCCTCGTAAGGCACTCCTGGAAGGGAATAAAGGGTAGTCTGGTGTCCGTATTTCTCTTTCTGGAAGCGGAATACCATTATAGGGGCTGTTCCCAGCCTGTTGGGAATAACCTCGCATGTTTCAGGAACCGATGCCTGGGCTATGTTGATTTCAAGAAGATCAAGCCCTCTGGAACTCAAAATCCTGTGTATGATCTCCAACTGTCTGTCATCAGTCTTGTATGATGTGGCCTCAGACAGCTCTCCAAGGGCTTTTTTAGTGATATCGTCTTTTGTCGGACCAAGCCCTCCTGTAACTATTACAACGTCGTTTCTGCGCAATTCTCCGTCAAGTGATTCAATGATGGCGTCATGATCATCCGCAATCGACAGCATTCTTGTCACCTTGACGCCCGCAGCTTCAAGGGCCTGGGAAATATGTGACGAATTAGTGTCAACTATCTGTCCGATAAGGATTTCGTCTCCAATTGTGCAGATTGATGCCTTGGTCATATCTTCTACTTGTCTGATTTTACGAAGCTTTCGAGGTGCTTGATGATTCTCTTGATGAGTGACGGACCTTCATATATGAATCCGGAGTAGATTTCCACGAGTGAAGCTCCTGCGTCGAGCATCGCTTTAGCGTCTTCCGGAGACATGATTCCACCGACTCCGATGATAGGAAGTCTGCCGGCAGATCTTTCGTGGATATAGCGGACAAGTTCAAGGTTTTTCTTGTGTACAGGGGCTCCTGACATACCTCCGTTGCCGATTTCCTCGATTTTCTCCTGGGATATCGAATTGAGTCCCTCTCTGCTTCTTGTGGTATTTCCAGCAACGATGCCGTCGATTCCCGAGCGGAGGCAATAGTCGATGATATCATTAAGCTGCTCCTTTGCAAGATCCGGAGAAACCTTAAGAAGAATAGGTTTGTACGAATCATATAACATTCTGAGGTCCAGCAATTTATCTACGATGTCCGAGAGGAATGAAATGTCCTGAAGAGATGTAAGACCCACTACGTTAGGACATGAAACGTTGACTACGAACATATCCACGAAGTCGTACAGAAGACCGAACGATGTCTCGTAGTCTTTTGCTGCATCCTCGTTAATGCTTGTTGTGTTCTTTGAGATGTTCGCCGCTACGATAACCTCCGGACGTACCTTCTTGAGATGCTCTACAGCATTCTTTACGCCTTTGTTATTGATACCGAAGCGGTTGATGATGGCTTTGTCTCCAGGAACTCTCCAGCATCTTGGCTTAGGATTGCCGTCCTGAGGCTTAGGAGTGAGTGATCCGATCTCTACGAAACCGAAGCCGAAGTTAGCCATATCGTTATAGAATTCACCATTCTTGTCGAGTCCGCCTGCAAGACCCACCGGATTCGGGAAGTTGATGCCGAATACCTCGCGCTCCAATGCAGGAGAATCCCTATGATATATGGCGCGGATGATGGATTTTGCAAAAGGGATGTGTCTGAGCATTCCCAGAGTCGAGAACATGATGTTGTGGGCCGTTTCAGGATTGAATCTGAAAAGTATAGGCTTAAGGATGTGTTTGTACATGGTCAGTCAAGTTATATCATACAAATATAACCAAAATCAGATTATCTCCTCACGGTCAAAAATGAAATATTACGTTGATTCAGAGAAAAATCAGGATATTGTTGCTATTTCCTGGAATGTACCGTCATCGAAAAATATAACAATTTTAGTCGCTTTTCTCTGTTTTACAGCCACTTGCACCGGATTATCTGATGCGTTTATTGAATTCGTGGTTGGCGTAGAAGGCTCAGGAGCTGTAAATGTACGCAGCTGCGGTATTTCCGGGAGCTCTTCTGCAGGGGAAGGATCCTCATAGTCGAACAGGAGAGGGATCTCATTTATTGCTCCGGCAGATTTCGACTGGTTTTCTTCAGACTGAACGTTGGTCTTGTACATCTTACCCTTGCCAAGCATCAGCCATTCAATGTTGAGATGAGGGTAGGCAGCCATGATGGCGGCAATGAAATCATAGCCCGGCTTGTTTCTTCCAGACAAAACGTGAGATACACTTGCGCGTACAACTTTGATTGTGTCGGCGAATTGGGACTGTGAGATGTTTTCAGCGGCAAGAAACTGTTTCAGGCGAGTGTTCATAATTGTTATCTTTAGTTTTACAAATGTATTGAGATTTTTTGTAAAATGCAAGTCAAACCACGGGTTCAAAATGTAAACAGGTAGGGGAAAGAGACCATAAAAGAGTTGTATTAATAATACATATAAACAAGTATATCTAATTGATATATAGAACTATATATATACTGAAACTACGTTTAAAAGGCCATTTAGGCCATATAAGTCAATAAAAGCTGGTCTTATAGCAAACTGAACTATAGCTATGGAATAAGTGATAGTATATAAATAACTGATAATCAACATATAGATAATAATAAAACATTAATATAATAATTAGTTATAATACAAATGTAATATATACAAAAATAAATCAGCGCCCCGTCGGTTTTGGCGAATAAGTTACATTTGTATTTGATACGATTAACTTTTGTTGTTTACAAATGTTGATGAATTTAAGAAAAGCCCTGAAATCCTCTAAATTTCGTATAAAGAGAATATTTCCGTACTTTTGCACAGTTAATTGAAAATACGCGATTCTCAGAATGATACCGCATATAGTTATTGAAGACTACAATTATTCTCTACCAGACGAGAGAATAGCTAAATATCCTCTGCAGCAACGAGATGCGTCGAAGCTGCTTTGTTATAGAAACGGCAATCCTGTGCAATATTCGTTCACGGATCTTCCTTCCCTTTTACCGGAAGATTCTATCATGGTATTCAATGATACCAAGGTTGTACCTGCCAGACTGCACTTCCAGAGGGCTTCCGGTGCCCATATCGAGATATTCTGTCTTGAGCCTGTACTCCCGGAGGAATATGTTACCATGTTTGCAGTAACCGATAGATGCAGATGGAAATGCATTGTCGGTAATGTCAAGAGGTGGAAGAATGATACTCTCGCCCTCTGTAACCCTGATTGCGATGAAACAGTCTCGGAAATGGGCCTCAAGGCTGATCTGATTGAAAGACAGGGAGAAACTTCAATCGTGGAGTTTTCATGGGAAAATGGCTCACCATTCTCCCGCGTGCTTGAAATCTGCGGATCGATTCCTATTCCACCATATCTCAATAGAGACACGGAAGATATAGATCTGGAGCGTTATCAGACCTTATATGCCCGCTACAGGGGCTCAGTGGCGGCTCCGACTGCCGGCCTGCACTTTACAGAGCCGGTTCTCGAAGCTATCAGAGCGAAGAATATCGCCACAGAGACAGTCTGTCTGCATGTAGGTGCAGGTACATTCCTTCCAGTGAAGAGTTCTCTTGTTTCCGAGCATACAATGCACCGTGAACCGTTTGTGATCAAGCTTGATTTCCTTGAAAAGCTCGTTGCAAAGACTGGAAAGCTTATCGCTGTGGGAACAACATCGGTAAGAACCCTCGAATCGCTGTATTATCTTGGTGTAAAATGCATTGAGAAAGGCAGACCGGAGGATGTTACCCAGTGGGAACCATATCAGCGCGAATATCAGTATACGCTTCAGGAGTCTCTTAGTGCAATTATCGGCTACATGAAGGCTAATTCACTGTCTGAATTGCAGACCGGAACATCAATCATCATTGTTCCTGGATATGAATTCAAGGTTGTAGATGTGCTTGTGACCAACTTCCATCAGCCGCAGAGTACGCTTCTTCTGCTTATTTCCGCTTTTGTAAAGGGCGATTGGAAGAACATTTACGACTTTGCCCTCAATAATGACTTCCGTTTCCTCAGTTATGGCGACAGTTCGATTCTTTTCAGGGATTGAGAGCGTAGGCGCTTGATTTTTAGCAGGAAATTTGTAAATTTGCGTAATTGTACTAAAATCTAGACTTATGATAGACTTGTCAGAATTTGAAGGTATCAGTCCTTATACTGACGCTGAGGCTGCCGAAGCTTTGTCAAAGCTCG
Organism: Candidatus Cryptobacteroides sp.; assembly: GCA_045120635.1. Classification (GTDB taxonomy): domain Bacteria; phylum Bacteroidota; class Bacteroidia; order Bacteroidales; family UBA932; genus Cryptobacteroides. Next base: position 1,646 of record JBGVEY010000011.1, on the reverse strand, counting down.
CAGAATATCCGCTTTTGTCGCATATATCGCAGCAGTTCTTTCCTGAGGAAGGACCTGACTTCTTGAAGACTATACTCAAGCAAATCAAGACCATTGACGAATTTCAGGTGCTTGTAATGCAGAAATTCGTACGTTGGGTCATTGAGCATACTGCTAAGAACTTCTCGTATGACGGCGTTTCCAATATCGATCCTGCCAAGAAGTTCCTCGCGCTTTCAAACCATCGTGACATCATTCTTGATCCGGCTATCACTCAGCTGATTCTTTACGCTAACGGCATTCCGATGACAGAGATTGCTGTGGGTGACAATCTTATTACAAACCAGACAATCGAGTGGCTTATCCGTTCGAACAGAATGATCAAGGTGGTACGCGGCATCTCAGCACGTGAACTTTATCTTTCTTCACAGCTTCTTTCGAAGTACATCCGTCTCAATATTACTCAGCAGAGAAGTTCGATCTGGCTTGCGCAGCGCCAGGGTAGAACAAAGAACGGATATGATATCACAGAGCAGGGCCTCCTCAAGATGCTTGATATGAGTGGTGGTGCTGATTTCCAGACCAACTTCGAAGAGCTCAACATCATACCTATGAGCGTATCGTATGAGTATGAACCTTGCGACATCTACAAGGCACGCGAGCTTGTTATTTCACGTAAGCACAAGTATGTAAAGGCTGAAGGTGAAGATTTCAAGAGTATTGTAACCGGTATCATGCAGCAGAAGGGTAACATCCACATGAACATCGGTACTCCGCTTACATCGGATGAGATCGCGGCAGCTGCCCTTTGCGACAAGAACGACCGTTACCAGCTTATCAGACATGCGGTTGACCAGAGAGTAATCGATGGATACAAGCTTTGGAAGAACAATTATATCGCGTATGACATTGTAAACCAGGGCTACAAGTATTCGCATTTGTATGAGCCTGCAGATGTAGAGCAGTTTGTCTCATATATGGAGCATCAGCTCGACAAGGTTGAGCCGGAAGTGAACAGAGGGGATCTCAGACGTATATTTCTTGATATATACGCGAATCCGGTCTACACCAAGGAACTTCTGGAAAAGGAAAAGAGAACAGGAAATATCCTTCTATAATACAGAAAAGGGGATGACTAATAAGGTCATCTCCTTTTTTCTTTATATATGTCGACTTTCTTTATATATGACGACAGTGGTAGTAGGGTAAGTTTGGCTTGGTTCCGTCGGAACAAGTTCCGACTCCATCCCTCCCAACGCTACGCGTCGGGCCCCTCCCGCTTACGTGGTCGCGGGTGACCACGCCATCCAAACTTACCCTACTACCGCTTCTGAGCGTACCAGATAGCCTTTAGATATCATTTTCCGGATATTATGAGCTACGGCTATCGCTGCGAACTCTGCATTTACAAGTCGCTTACCTCTGTATCTGAACCTCTTGAAGTGATTATCGTACTTGATTTGACCGAACACAGCCTCGGGTTTAACCGGTCTCCTGCTTCGATGCATCAGCCCCTCGTCACTTGTCAGCAGTTCTCTTGCCATTGCACGGAGTTCATTGTTGCGATGATTTACCTCGATGACCCTCGCATTGGATTTCCCTTTATAACACATACCTCTCAAAGGACATTTAGAGCAGTCTTTTGCACGATATACGCTTTTGGCGGA
>JBGVEY010000010.1:0-7974 GCA_045120635.1 Candidatus Cryptobacteroides sp. | reverse complement strand
GTCCCCTATCAGCGGCGAGCTCGGACTTCTGGACGTTACGCTCGGACAGTCGATTGCCAGCGGTACAAAGATCGGTCAGATAAATGAACTCGGAAGTTACAAGATCGAGGCTCAGATCGACGAGCATTACATCGACAGGGTATCAGCAGGACTTTCTGCTTCGTTCGAGCGTCAGAACGAGTCATACGACGCGGTCATCAGAAAGGTCTATCCTGAAGTTCGTGAGGGCAAGTTCAAGGCAGACTTCAAGTTCAGCGGTGAACAGCCTGCCAACATCCGTACAGGCCAGACCTACTATCTCAACCTGCAGCTCGGCCAGCCGGAGAAGGCCATCCTGATTCCACGCGGCACATTCTACCAGAAGACAGGAGGAAAGTGGATCTATGTTGTCTCTCCGGAGGGAGGAAAGGCAGTGAAGCGTGAAATCCGTATCGGTCGTCAGAATCCTCAGTTCTATGAGGTGCTTGAAGGATTGGAAGCCGGAGAAAAAGTGATAACTTCGGGCTATGATAATTTTGGAGATAATGAGGTGCTGGTATTCTAACTAATGACTTTACAAAATGAAACTGAAGGAAACTATAATAAAGGCGTTATCTCTCGGTACGGGAGTGGCTATCGGTCTGATTCTGATAGCGAAGGTATGCTATGAGATGAGTTATGACACCTGCTACAGAGATGCAGACCAGATATATAAGATTCGCACCCTTTACAATCAGCAGGGAGAAGAATCGGAGTATGACAATGTATCCGGAGCTGTGGCTCCTGGATTCAAGGAGCACGTTCCCGGAATTGAGACTGCAACCCGATGGACTTTCATTTTCAACAGTGACAAGTTTATCGATGAGCAGAAGAATATCATCACTGGAGAATGTATTGTGGCCGATACATGTTTCTTTGATGTCTTTGATGCAGAGATTCTCGCCGGTAATCCTAAAGAGGCTTTCAGCCAGATTGCAGTCGCAATGGTGTCTGAGTCTTTTGCAGAGAAACTTGGCGGAGTATCGGAAGCTGTCGGACAGATCATCTACAATGAGGAGATGCCGAACTTCAAACTTGAGATCGCCGGAGTCTATAAGGACTATCCTTACCACAGCTCTGTCAAAAATGATGTTCTTGTCTCTATGGAGAGCCTTGTCAAATCATCTACAGAGAACTGGGTGGGAAATGACAGGTACAGAGGATATGTAAGGCTTGCTGAAGGTACTGATCCGGATATGCTCGCTCCTGCCATAAGACTTATGCAGGAAAACAATTATCCACCTGAAATAAAAGCCATGGCGGAGACATCGGGTATCGACATTCATTATTTCCTTTCTCCGCTTGTGGGTGCACATACATCTTCTTCCGCAATGAAGAACATGATGGTCATTCTGACTATTGTTGCCATACTTCTTATCTTGATTTCACTCTTGAACTATATCCTGATGTCGGTTTCTGCATTGGTGAAGAGGTCAAAGGAGATGGGTGTCCGTAAATGTTACGGAGCTGCCAGTGCAAACATCTATGGAGTCATGTTCAAGGAAGCAGCTCTTGATGTTGCAGCAGCCCTCGTTGTTGTAGCGGTCATAGTCCTCTCACTCCAGACAGTCATAGAGGATATAGTCGGAGTTCCTGTGGATGCCCTTATGGTAAAGGGAACTTATATCACAGCTGTAGGAGTGGTGCTGGCAGTATTCCTTATCGCAGCCATCGTTCCGGGCTATCTATATTCGAAGATTCCTGCAGGTGCAGCAATAAAGAACTATCGTGAAAACAAGAAGATATGGAAGTTAGGACTCCTGTTCATTCAGACCGGCATATGTGCACTTCTTCTCACCCTCGTGTGTGTCATCAGCGCACAGTACAACAAGGCAATCAATGACAAGCCGGGATATGAATACGAAAATCTGCTTTATGCCGTGCTTACGGGTACTGACAAGAGTGTGCATCCGGGAATCATCAACGATCTGAAAGCTACCCCAGGCGTGCTTGATGTGCAGGTATCATACAGCCTTCCGCTTGATTACAGCTCCGGAAACAACATCTATATCTACGATAACGGACATAAGGAACTGTTCAATATCGCTGACCAGTACGAGGGTTCTGCAGGACTGTTCGATATGTTGGAGATACCATTCGTTGAAGGCCGATATCCCCAGACTGCCAATGAGGTAGCAGTAAGCGAAAGTTTTGTGAAGAAGATGATGGAGTTCCAGGATTGGAGTGACGGAGCAGTGGGAAAGCAGATCTGCATTACCGAACACAGTCAGACTGCAAATCAAGCATTCACAGTAAGCGGTGTATATAAGGACTATAGAATCAACACCCTGACCAAGCAGGATACCAGAGCCAGCATCAAGTTCTTGGGCGAAGTCGGCAAAACCAATATGCCATTTATGGCCATCAAGGTGTCCGAGGTCTCAAACGAGATGATTGCCAGGGTCGAGGAAGTGATACAGTCCAGAATTGAGAACAAGGATGTGGTCGTGAAATCATACAAGGACTCAATGCGTGAGGCATACTCAAGTGAAAGGAGAATGAGAAATACAGTCATCATCGGATGCGTAGTATCAATACTTATCGCCCTATTCGGACTGATCGGCTACGTTCGTGATGAGTCTCAGAGAAGGAGCAAGGAAATGGCCGTACGCAAGATCAACGGTGCTACAGTCAGGGAACTTGTGGGTATTTATGTTGCGGAAATCATGAAGCTCAGCATCCCGGCAATCATCCTCGGCAACGTGGGAGCGTATTTTGCCGCTTCTGCGTGGCTCAAGAACTTCTCCGAAAAGATTGCCTTATCTCCATGGTACTTTATTCTTGCAGACGTGGTTATCATCCTCCTGGTATCAGGATGCGTCATAATGAACAGCCTCCGCATATCGAGAAGCAATCCTGTGGATTCGTTAAAGAATGAATAAGGCTTTACAAAAATGTAAAGAAACTTTACACTCACCAAAAGCACAGAAAAGACACAAACAATTGCAAAACAACAAGTTATATAGTTTGGCACAATACTGATATATTACCTTACATACTATACAGAATATTAACGATTAAATAATACTAAGATGATTACAGTTACAGACCTCAGCAAGGTTTTCCGTACAGAGGAAATCGAGACAACAGCACTCAACCAGGTTTCATTCGAGATAAAGGACGGCGAATTCGTAGCCATCATGGGTCCTTCAGGATGTGGTAAGTCAACCCTCCTGAATATCCTCGGCCTTCTTGACAACCCTACAGACGGAAGCTACCAGCTTCTCGGTCAGGAAGTGGCAAAGCTCAAGGAGAAGGACCGCACCAAGTTCCGCAAGGGCAATATCGGTTTCGTGTTCCAGAGCTTCAACCTCATTGATGAACTCAATGTATACGAGAATGTAGAGCTTCCTTTGAAGTATCTCAATATCAGCTCATCAGAGCGCAAGGCCCGCGTGACAGAGATGCTCAAGAGGATGAACATCAGCCACAGAGCCCAGCATTTCCCTCAGCAGCTCTCCGGAGGTCAGCAGCAGCGCGTTGCCATCGCCCGTGCAGTCGTATCAAACCCTAAGCTGATTCTCGCCGACGAGCCTACCGGTAACCTCGACTCAAAGAACGGTAAGGAGGTTATGGATCTTCTTACAGAACTTAACAAGGAAGGCACAACCATCGTGATGGTGACCCACTCGCAGAAGGACGCCGCATGTGCACAGCGCATCGTCAACCTCTTCGACGGTCAGATCGTATCAGACGTAAAGAACGAACTCTAGAGTTGTTAAACATACATATTGAACTTGACATAAAAGACACTGTCGCGAGATACTGTCTTTATTGCTATAACTTAACAGATAGACACAACGACTAAACATAACTGGCGAAATGGCATTATTCAACATATTCAGAAAAGGCAGCAGCTCATTCATGTCAAGCATACTCAATGTGCTTGGTATGGCTGTGGCGTTCGCAGCTTTCTACATCATACTTGTTCAGGTAGATTATGATCTGAATTTCAACAAGGGCATCAAGGATTCGGAGAAAGTGTTTGTGCTTTCTACCAATGCTCAAGGCGAGGCTAAGTATAACAGTTTATACTATTGTCGTCCTTTGGCTGAGAAACTTTTGCAGTCATCACCGAACATTGAGTTCGGTGGAATCATCAATTTGACTAATAAGGCAGATGAAAGTTTCTGGATTGACAGAAATGGTGAAAAGGAGACCTTGACTTTGAATCATACTGATATCAGTGGAACTGCGCTGAAAGTTGTAGGATTTGAAGAAATAGAAGGCTCTTTGGATGAGGTCATCAACAGGAATACTCTTGCCATAAGTGAAAGTGCAGCGAACAAGTTTGATCTTCAGGTCGGCATGAGCCTTGGCCAAGGCACTAATATGCGTACTATCGTTGCTATCTTTAAGGATATGCCTGATAACTCACACTTCAAGAATCTTGATTTGCTGAGCAACATGGCTGACAGGAGTCTGGGGAATTTTACTGAATGGGGATTTTCCTATTTTGTAAAGCTGCATGACCCTTCTCAGGTAGAGGAGATGGAAAAGGATCTTGCTGAAGTGACCCGCAGCTTTTATATGGAGCAGTTTTTCGGCAACATGCCTTCGCCGGAAGAAATGGGAATGACACAAGAGGAATTCGACAAGGAGGTTAATGAGATGCTGAATATGGCAGTTGCCGATTTCATCCCTCTTGAAAGCTTGTATTATAATAACGCTCAGCTTGAACGAGGAAACAGGACGACTACAATCATTCTTCTGATTGTCGGTATCCTCATCATCAGTATCGCATTCATCAACTATATCAACTTCTTCTTTGCACAGATTCCGGAACGAATCAGAGCCGTGAATACGAAGAAGGTTCTTGGCTGCACTCGTCGTGAACTTATCGGCGGTACAGTTTCAGAAAGTGTGACGCTAATCGTGTTCGCCCTTGTTCTGGCATTCGCCTTCGTGATGCTTTTCAACATGAGCCAGCTGACGCATCTGATCAACGCAGACAGCAATTTCGGTAATAATATCGGAGTGACAGCCCTCACAGTAGTCATTGCCATTGTTATTTCCATATTTTCAAGTCTGTATCCAGCTTTCTATATTAACTCATTCGAGCCGGCATTGGTACTTAAGGGATCATTCAGCGGCACTAAGACTGGTCAGAGGCTTCGCTACATACTTATCGGATTTCAGTTCGTTATATCTATCGTGCTTATCATTTGCTCTGGTTTTATCAATCTTCAGCGCAACTATATGATGAATTTCGATATGGGATTCAATAAAGAGCAGCTGCTGTATGTGCGAACCACAAATTATATCGGATATTACGCTGAAGCTGTCGAGGAAAAACTTAAGACTGACCCACAAATAGCAGATGTAACCTGGGCTGCTGGAGATCTTCTTGCTGAAGAAAGAATGGGCTGGGGCCGCCAGTGGAATGGCCAGAATATCAATTTTGAATGTTATCCTGTAGCATGCGATTTTCTGGAATTCATGGGCATAGAGATTCTCGAGGGTAGGTCTTTCATGCCGGAAGACAAGCATAGCGAGAATGGAGTGTTTATATTTAATGACGCAGCACGAAAGAAATACGGATTCACTCTTGAAGACAAGGTTGTCGGACACGCGAATCAGACTGATATCGTAGGATTCTGTGAAGACTTCAGTTTCCAGTCGCTGAAGCATCAGGTGCGCCCGTTTGCACTTTATGTCTTCGGATCAAATCCATGGTGGTATCCTACTACAGCATTCATAAGGGTTTCTGCCGGAGCAGACTATCAGGCTGTAATGAAGCACATATCAAGTGTATTAAGCGAATGGGAATACAATATTGCCCCGGAAGAATGGAATATCCATTTCTTTGACGATAACATCAATGCAACTTATAAAAAGGAGAAGGCTCTGTCTGAACTAATCAGTCTCTTCACCCTGATCGCAATCATCATCTCGCTCATGGGAGTATTCGGACTGGTGATGTTCGAGACACAGTATCGTCGCAGAGAGATTGCTCTCCGCAGGGTGAACGGTGCTACAGTCCAGGAGATTCTGACAATGTTCTGCAGCCGATTCGTAAAGATCGTCCTCGTATGCTTCGCTGTAGCAGCACCAATAAGCTGGGTCATCGTGGACAGATACCTTGCGACATTCGCACACCGCTGTCCTATGTACTGGTGGGTATTTGCCCTCGCACTTGTTGCTGTGCTTGCGGTAACCATCGGAGTGGTGGTCATCAGAAGCTGGAAGGCTGCCACTGCAGATCCAGCAAATGCACTTAAAACAGAGTAGACTATGAAAAGTTATTTTAGATTTTTAAGCAGAAACAAGCTATATACAGCCATCGAGGTGGTTGGCTTAAGCGTTGCGCTGGCATTTGTGCTGCTCATCGGCAGTTATATCTGGCAGCAATACAGCATTTCGCATGAGAATCCTGATTACGACAGGATATATTTCCCGTACCAAAGTATGCCATATGGAATCTATGAACCGATGAAGGAGCAGATTCCGGAGATTGAGGAGATCACCTTTATCAATAACCTTGATGATGTGGTGATGGAGTCGGGCGACGACAGATTTTCCACAAGAGGTCTTGCTGTCAGAGGTGACTTCTTTGATATATTTGATTATGAGTTCCTTGTAGGCAATGGTGACTGCCTTGCTTCATATACCGACATCATTGTCAGTGAAACATATGCAGCCAAAATAGCGGGCAAGCCTGAACTTGCAATCGGCATGAAGATTCAGCCAGTGGAATTTGATTGTGAGGCATATACCATTACAGGTGTCATAAAGGATTTCGAATATAAGTATTGGAAATATATGGATTTTATCTGCAAAGGTGAAAGTCCTATTAACGAAAGTCCTCAGAAGAATCCGATATTCACTTTATCCGGAGTGACCTTCATACAGGTTGCAGAAGGAACAGGCAAGGATGAATTGAGGACTAAGATACAGACAATATTCAAGCAGTTGTGGGGAGATAAGCTTCCGGCTGACAGGGTAAATCAGTTTGCTGATAGAATTGAGATTGAGAGATTTGACAATCTGCTTTTTTCAGGTGAGGAACTTAACAGCTATATTTCAATGATTGACAAAAGGCAAGTCATCATCCTTACAATCGTAGCCTTGCTTCTGCTGATTTCAGCTGTAATCAATTATGTCAATCTCAATCTGGCCTTGACAAACAAGAGAGCGAAAGAAATGGCTACAAGAAGCCTTGTCGGAGCCGATAAGGTCCACATTGCTGCCAAATATATATTTGAATCCATTTCCTTTACTGCCGTATGTGCCATTATAGCCGTGGGTATTGCTGTGGCCATGGCTCCATACATCGGCCGCCTGATTGACGGACAGACCATACTGATACCAACCAATGCAGGAAGCGTTTTGATATACATCCTGTTTATTGCAGTCATTGGAGGCATCTGTGGCATGATTCCGGCGATGAACATATCATCCATCAAGCCTATCAGCATAGTCAACGGCACATATAGAAGAAAGACAAGAGCCGGCTTGAACCGATTCTTCATCCTGCTTCAGACAATCCTTGCAATTACACTTATTGCGTCCGCGATTGTATTGGACAAGCAGATGGATCATATGATGGATATGCCGTTGGGCGCTGACATAGAGAACAAGTTCATAATATCTACAGATACCGATCAGGCGAACGAGGCGATACCTATGATGGACGAGATTGCCGGACTTCCGTTTGTGAAGAATGTGGCTCTGTCAAATGGATATCCTACAGGAATCAGCTTCAGTACCGCACTGATGAATGAGGGAACCGATTTGACAAATGTCAGCATTATGATCTGCGACACTGAGGCATTCAAGATGTGGGGATTTGACATAAAGGAAGACTTCGGGACCTCTCTTGCATATTCTGTCTGGTTCACTGAAAATCTTTACAACCATTTTGAGAACAGAGATGCAGCTGAGAATCAGGCTGAAAAGTGGAACGGAAACTTCAACCAGACCAGGATCGATCATTTAGGAGGAGTCTTGGGCAAC
>JBGVEY010000009.1:0-17689 GCA_045120635.1 Candidatus Cryptobacteroides sp. | reverse complement strand
CTGGATATCGCGGTAATACAGTATTGGACTTTCTCGAGAGTACGTCTTCTCACACCTACTGTCATCTTGATCTTGCCAATCCCCGTCAGCTCATACTCCATAATCATAATACGCTCGAATGGTTTCTGATTTGCATTTCCGGGTTTCGGTTTCTTGACAGATACTTTTCTGGCTCCGGTCAAAATAGAATCCAATTGTAATACTGCAAGAGTTGACAGGTAACTTTTAGCGGCATGTTCGCTTGTTTCAACAATTGAGACCATTCGGATGTTAATGTACTCTTTAAGCGATAGATTAAACTTTCGTTGTGATGGATTCTTTTCTTTCCACTCACGATAGAAGTCTCTTATGATCCGTTCTCTCTTCTTGATGTCTTCAATGTTATTGCCTTGTGGTATCATAATTGGATTAAATTTAAATTCTTTTGACAAAGATATTGTTTGGTTGTGCCAAGGTGGGTTACATTCAGATAATATTCCTAACTTTGTTCCTATAATCAATGGATTTTGTTTTATGGGACATACGATAGCTGTTATTAGAAGGAAATGTGCTAAGAAGATTCTGGAGTGCAGGGATGTAAATGCAGTGATTCCGGTTGATATGTGTACATACGATAAAGGTGTTCTGCAAAATCCTCTTGATGAAATCTATGCTGTTCTAAGTGAAGCGTTCCCTCCGTTGAATGGACCGGAGGCTCCATCTGATGATGTTGCGGATGAATGTGTGGAATACAGTTTTCTTCCCAATGCCATATATATAGGATATGTAGGCAGTCAATATGACGAATTGAACAGGGTACTTGACCCTTTGTTGCAGAAGTATGATTGTGTGATATACAATTGTGACTGGGGTACTATATCATTGCCTGAACATTCCTTTAAAGTCAGAATGTTCAGGCTTAAGTATAGGCTGAAGACAAATAAGTGGGCTATCGCATTGCGTGATACTTTGTTGCTGTTTCTGTTGTTTGAAGTAGGATTTCTATTGATCAGGTCCGCTTCATCTCATATTTACAATCCATTGATCGATTTTTCGTCAGTGTCATTCGCGGCAGGGACAATAGGAGCGGCAGTGTTTTCCTCTGTCCGTATCTGGGCGGAAGTAATCCTGCATTTCAAGTCCAAGCGATAGTCAATATCTCACTTATATTTGCTATATTTGTACGATGTCATCGAAATGGTGACACAAAAAAGGAAAATCAAATTTAATCTTTATACCAATGTTTAAGTATGCACCAATGTTTCAGCTTGGCGAGGACAAGACTGAATACTACAAGATTCCGGGTTCGGAGCAGTATGTAAGCACAGGCGAGTTTGAGGGTCACGAGATTCTCAAGATCGCGAAGGAGGGTCTTACAGTGATGGCTAACACAGCTTTCCGTGATGTATCATTTATGCTTCGTCCTGAGCACAATGAGATGGTTGCAAAGATTTTGCACGATCCTGAGGCTTCAGAGAACGACAAGTATGTTGCTCTTACTTTCCTCCGCAATGCTGAGGTGGCTTGCAAGGGTAAGCTTCCTTTCTGCCAGGATACAGGTACTGCTATCATTCATGGTGAGAAGGGCCAGCAGGTTTGGACAGGCTATTGCGATGAGGAGGCTCTTTCACTTGGAGTTTACAAGACTTATACTGAGGAGAATCTCCGTTACTCACAGAACGCTCCTCTCAACATGTATGACGAGGTAAATACAAAGTGCAACCTCCCTGCTCAGATCGATATCGAGGCTACTCACGGCGCAGAGTATCATTTCCTTTGTGTGACTAAGGGTGGTGGATCTGCAAACAAGACTTATCTCTATCAGGAGACTAAGGCTATCCTCAATCCACAGACACTCGTTCCATTCCTCGTTGCAAAGATGAAGACTCTCGGAACAGCAGCATGTCCTCCGTATCACGTTGCATTCGTAATCGGTGGTACTTCCGCTGAGAAGAATCTCCTTACAGTGAAGCTCGCTTCTACTAAGTTCTATGATGAGCTCCCAACAACAGGCGACGAGACAGGACGTGCATTCCGCGATGTAGAGCTTGAGAAGGTAGTTCTCGAGGAGGCTCACAAGATCGGTCTCGGTGCACAGTTCGGCGGTAAGTATTTCGCTCACGATGTACGTATCATCCGTCTTCCACGTCACGGTGCAAGCTGCCCTGTAGGACTCGGCGTAAGCTGCTCTGCAGACCGTAACATCAAGGCAAAGATCAACAAGGACGGTATCTGGATCGAGAAGCTCGATGACAATCCGGCACGTCTTATTCCGGAGGAACTCCGTCAGGCAGGTGAAGGCGAGGCAGTAAAGATCAACCTCGATCAGCCTATGTCAGAGATTCTCAAGGAACTCACAAAATATCCGGTATCAACCCGTCTCAGCCTTAACGGTACAATCATCGTAGGTCGCGATATCGCTCACGCAAAGATCAAGGAGCGCCTTGACAGAGGTGAGGAGATGCCACAGTATCTCAAGGATCATCCAATCTATTATGCAGGTCCTGCCAAGACTCCGGCAGGTATGGCATGTGGTTCAATGGGACCTACAACAGCAGGCCGTATGGACTCATATGTTGACCTCTTCCAGAGCCACGGCGGCAGCATGATCATGCTTGCAAAGGGTAACCGTGCACAGTGTGTGACTGACGCTTGCCAGAAGTATGGCGGATTCTACCTCGGTTCGATAGGTGGTCCTGCAGCTATTCTTGCTCAGAACAACATCAAGAGCATCGAGTGCGTGGAGTATCCTGAGCTCGGGATGGAGGCAATCTGGAAGATCAAGGTTGAGGATTTCCCTGCATTTATTTTGGTGGATGATAAGGGTAATGACTTCTTTAAGAAGCTTGGACTTTAATTTATAACAGGATTTGCTCTCTGCGGTCGCACATCCTGGGGCCGCTGCCGCGGGGGCACTGAAGAACAACGAGCGATGCTCATTCGAGCATCGCTTTTTCAATGTAAAACGGTCGGTTTGAAAGCGAGCTTTCACCGACCGTTTTACATTGAAAAAAGGCGGTCATTCGACCGCCTCGTTGTTCTGGTTGAACTACCAGGATTCGAACCTGGACAGACAGAACCAAAATCTGTAGTGCTACCGTTACACCATAGTTCAGTACCGGGTGGCAAAGATACCACTATTTTTATACTTCTGCAAATGTTTGATTGCAGTTGGATGTATTTGAAAAAGTTATAACTTTGTATGAACATATTAATATTGATATCCAAAACTATGAGACCTTTAAGAACTCTTGCAGCGATAGTTGCAACCTTTGCTTTGGCAGTAGCCTGTGAAGATTACACCTGGCAGCCGGCCGGTGACCGTATTATGACAGAATGGGGAGAGAACCTTGACCCGACAATGGTTCATCAGGAATATCCCCGTCCACAGATGATCCGCGAAGATTGGAAGAATCTCAATGGCCTCTGGAACTATGCAATCACTTCTGCCGATGCGGAAGACAGCCAGTGTGAGGATGGCAAGATACTCGTGCCGTTTGCTGTCGAATCAGCCCTTTCAGGTGTAGGAAGAACAGTGACTGACCAGGAAGCGCTGTGGTATGAGAGAGAGTTTACAGTTCCTTTCTCATGGAGGGGTGATCGCATTCTTCTTCATTTCGGTGCTGTGGATTGGCATGCGCAGGTCTATGTTGACGGTAATTTCGTGGGTGAGCACAAAGGTGGCTACTCGCCGTTCTCGTTCGACATTACTGACCAGCTTGCGTCGAAATGCAAACATACTTTGAAACTCAAGGTTCTTGATACTACCAACCAGTCATGGCAGCCTCGCGGTAAGCAGGTGAACAATCCGCATGGAATATGGTATACTGCAGTAACCGGTATATGGCAGACTGTATGGCTTGAACCGGTGAGCGAAAGCTACGTCAAGACATATCTCGCTGTGTCTGATATAGATAATTCTACATTGAAGGTCAATGTGGATGTCAAGCTTCAGGAAGGAGAGGTGTGCCGCGTGGCACTTTTGGATAAGGGTGTCGAGGTTGCGTCTGCCGAGGGTGCTGATGTGACTCTGGATGTCCCTCAGATGAAACTCTGGTCTCCGGATTCTCCATATCTCTATGATCTTGAGATCTCTGTTCTTCGTGATGGAAGGACTCTTGACAAGGTTAAGGGATACACTGCAATGCGCAAGATTTCCTATGCGGCAGACGAGACCGGTCATAAGAGACTTCTTCTCAATAATGAACCTTTGTTCCAGTTCGGACCGCTTGATCAGGGTTGGTGGCCAGACGGATTATATACCGCTCCGAGCGATGAGGCGTTGGCATTTGACATCATCAAGACAAAAGAGATGGGCTACAACATGATCAGAAAGCATGTCAAGGTTGAGCCTGCACGCTGGTATTGGCATTGTGACCGTCTCGGAATGCTCGTATGGCAGGATATGCCGAGCACATTCGACAACCGTTTCAATGGATGGAAATACAGTGATTTTGACCTTGTCGATGATAAGGATGTATTCCCTGCAGAAGGAGTTGCGAACTATTATAACGAATGGGCGGAAATCATCGCTACCAAGAAGACATTCCCTTGTATCGTAGTGTGGGTTCCGTTCAATGAGGCATGGGGACAGTTCAATACACAGGAAGTGGTTACCGCTACACGTGAGCTTGATGACACGCGTCTCATCAATTACGCATCCGGAGGAAACTTCTATCGTGAGTGTGATGCTGAAATCTTTGATCTTCACCACTATCCAAATCCGAAGATGTTCCTTTATGACGAGACAAAGGTCAATGTCTTGGGAGAGTACGGCGGAATCGGCTGGCCTGTGGAGGGACATCTCTGGCAGCCTGACAAGAACTGGGGATATGTTCAGTACAAGAGCGCTGATGAGGTTCTCGATACTTATGAGAAGTATGCTGATATGCTTATTCCTCTGATCGATGAAGGATTCGCGGCAGCTGTATATACTCAGACAACAGATGTGGAGATCGAGGTGAACGGTCTGATGACATACGACAGAAAGGTCGTTAAACTGAATGTTGAAAGACTTAGCGCAATCAACAGGAAGGTTATCGAGAGCCTATAAAAGACCATAGAGCAGGTTCCACACAAGGAACCTGCCGAATTTTCCGACAAGAAGCAGTGCGATTGTCCAGAACGGACGTGTCTTGTAGAAGCCAAGAGCTATGGCAATGACATCACCGATGAATGGGATCCATGCGGTGAGAGCAAGCCATACTCCGTATCTGTCAATCTTCTCCTTCTGTCGTGCAAGTGTTTCCGGTTTGACCTTGAACCATTTTTCGATCCACTCCCATTTGCCGATCCATCCGATCCAGTAAGTCAGTACACTGCCAAGCCAGTTGCCGAGCGTTCCCACTATGATACAATTGACCGGATCCTTGGTTGCTGCAAGTATTGCAAGATATAGTGCGTCGGAACTGAAAGGGAAGATTGTCGCGGCGAGAAACGTGCCGATGAACAGTCCCAGGAGCCCGAGTCCTTCAAGCCATTCCATATTATATTCTGCCTGATTTCAGACTATCGTTTGCCTTTAAAGAATTCTGTTACGAGGCTGCTGCACTCGTCGGCGAGGACTCCGGAGATGACCTCTGTCTTGGGGTGCATGAGGGAAGGGGAGAATCGGGAGAATCCGCGCTTCGGATCGGCTGCCCCGTATACTATAGAGCCGATCTGTGACCATGCCAGCGCTCCTGCGCACATGGGACACGGCTCTACAGTCACATACAGCGTGCAGTCGTTCAGATACTTGCCTCCGACGGCCTCCGTAGCTGCCGTGATAGCAATCATCTCTGCATGTGCGGTAGGGTCTGCCAATCTCTCTGTCATATTGTGACCTTTGGCGATAACCCTGCCGTTCCATACAATGACAGCTCCGATAGGTACCTCGTCCTCTGCTGCAGCATATCCTGCCTCGCGCAGAGCCTCTCTCATATATTTCTCGTGCTTTTCCATGTCAGTTCTTGAAACTGTGGATCGGTGCAGGAATTCTTCCCTGGCGGCTGATGAATGCCTCACAGCTGTATGTGTTTACCGGCATAACCGGAGCATAACCGAGAAGACCTCCGAACTCGACGGTGTCGCCCACATCCTTGCCTTCCACAGGGATGATTCTCACTGCAGTAGTCTTCTGGTTGATCATTCCGATTGCGGCCTCATCTGCGATGATTCCTGAGATTGTGCTTGCAGTAGTCTTTCCCGGTATGGCGATCATATCAAGTCCTACTGAACATACGCAGGTCATTGCCTCGAGCTTCTCGATCGTAAGAGCGCCGCATTGCGCAGCATCGATCATGCCCTGGTCCTCGCTCACCGGAATGAAAGCACCGCTGAGACCTCCCACATACGAAGACGCCATTACGCCGCCCTTCTTCACCTGGTCGTTGAGAAGTGCAAGTGCAGCCGTGGTGCCCGGTGCACCGGCCTTTTCAAGGCCGATTTCCTGAAGAATTTCAGCAACGCTGTCGCCGATAGCCGGTGTAGGGGCGAGCGAAAGGTCGATGATTCCGAACGGAATGCCAAGTCTGCGTGAAGCTTCCTGTGCCACCAACTGACCTACTCGTGTGATCTTGAACGCAGTCTTCTTGATGGTTTCGCACAGAACTTCAAAGCTTTCGCCGCGTACTTTCTCAAGTGCACATTTGACTACTCCGGGGCCGCTGACGCCTACGTTGATGATCGCATCGGCCTCTGTCACTCCGTGGAATGCTCCGGCCATGAACGGATTGTCATCCGGTGCATTGCAAAGAACAACGAGCTTCGCGCAGCCGAATGAGTCTCTGTCTGCAGTCTGTCTTGCTGTCTCCTTGATGGTCTCTCCCATGAGGCGCACGGCGTCCATATTCAAACCGGTTTTTGTCGATCCTATATTTACGCTGCTGCAGATTCGCTGAGTGCAGGCGAGGGCCTCGGGGATGGAGGCGATGAGAAGTCTGTCGCTCTCAGTCAGTCCCTTTGATACAACAGCTGAATATCCTCCGAGAAAGTTCACACCGACCTTTTCCGCAACTGCGTCAAGTGTCTTGGCGATTTCCACGTAGTCTGATGGGGTCTTGCAGCATGAAGCGCCTACAAGTGATATTGGTGTGATTGAAATTCTCTTATTGACGATCGGAACTCCGTATTCCTTTGATATGTCTTCGCCGGTCTTTGCAAGATTGCCTGCAATCCTGAGAATCTTTTCGGTGATCTTTTCGCAGGTTTCAGCGACTGTGCTGCACGCACAGTCGAGAAGGCTGATTCCGATGGTGATTGTGCGCACGTCCAGATTGTCGTGCTCAATCATATTATTGGTCTCGATGACCTCGTGTATATTTATCATGGCTGTTAGATTCTGTGCATCTTATCGAATATCTCCTCCTTCTGACATTTGATCTGTACGCCGGTCTTTTCGCCGATCTTTGTGATCTCGTCAGTCATAGTGGTGTAATCGATTGTCATCTTTGAAGTGTCGACGATCATCATCATGTTGAAGAATCCCTGGATGATGGTCTGTGAGATGTCAAGGATGTTGATGTGCTGGTCAGCCAGATATGTGCAGACCTTTGCGATAATACCTACAGTGTCCTTACCGACAACAGTAATAATCGTTCTATTCATGTCTAGTCAGTTTTGTTTATTGCAAATATACATAAAAACAAAGAAACCTGACCTCCCGGTCAGGTTTCTTTGTTGTCTTACCATCTGTCCTCAGATGAGACAGTCAATTTCTTGCGGCCGCGACGACGGCGAGCTGCCAATACGCGACGTCCGTTTGGAGTCGACATGCGCTCGCGGAAGCCATGTTTGTTGCGACGCTTGCGCTGTGATGGTTGGAATGTTCTTTTCATATCTAGATATTTTTATATTTCCACTTTTGGGAGTGCAAAGGTAGCAATTTTGAAATTAATTGCAAAATATTTTTCATTTTTCTATGTATATCACCTGCTTGGTCTCAAAGAACGGGTCATCTGTCCACGAAGAGGCTGGCCATTGATGTACTGAACCCTTGCGCATTTTGTGTTTTGCCATAGCTGTAGAAATCTCTTCGGCAAGGTCTCCGCCCTTCAGGTAGAGGATTCCCTCGGCATATTTGCCTTTCACCCACGGCATGAAGTTGTCCAGAGATGTTACGGCTCGGGATACAATATAATCAAATGTTTCAGGAAGGGATTCCGCACGTGCGTTCACTGTTGTGACATTCGCAAGGTCAAGTCCTTTGCTCACCTCGGTCGCTACAATGATTTTTTTTCCGATCGAATCACAGAGGGTGAACTTTGCGTGTGGGAACATTACGGCCAGTGGAATGCCGGGGAAACCTCCTCCTGTTCCGAGATCGAGTACCTTCAGCGGCTCGGAAAGACTGTATGGCCCGTCTCCGCGAAGGCGCTCATATACGTCAGGCATCTGTGTCTTGAGATATGCCGCGATGCAGAGTGAGTGGAGGACGTGATGTCTGTAAAGTTCGTCCATATCCTTTCGTGATACGACATTGATTTTCGCATTCCACTCTCTGTAGAGTGCGTCCATCTTCTCGAATCTGCACATCTGCTCCTCGGTCACCTCCGGGAACTTTTCAAGTATTATGGTTTTGAATTCGTTGAATGTCATGGTCTTATGAATTATAGTAATTCGTCGGAATATTCCATCATTTTCAGAAGCATTGCCTTGGCACGTCTGATCTTGGTCTTTACGGTGTTGATCGGCATTCCCAATGCATCGGCGATTTCCTTGTAGCCGAAGTTGTCTATGAGGTTCATCTTTGCGACAACGTGGTAGTCTCCCTTCAGCTTTTCGATATTGTTGAGCCATTTGTCATACTCCTGCTGGGTGATGATGTCCTCTTCGGGGTTATGCATTGTGGCGGGTATTTCCTTGAGCTCCGTGATATCCTCGTTGATGGATGTCGTCGGTATGTAGCTCATTTCTCTGTCGTGTTTGCTGAGGTGGTCGAATGCCGTATTGCGGGCGATTCTGTACAGCCATGTCGAGAATTTGAATTCCGGGTTGTATGTTCCGATCTGGCTGAACGCCTTCTGGAAACTCTCCAGACAGATGTCCTCGACGTCCTCCTTTCGGGTTACGTATCTTGAAATGTGGCTGCGTACACCTGCGTTGTATCTGGTGTAGAGCACGATGAATGCCGCCTGATTCTGCTCCAATGCAAGTTTTACCAGATCGGCATCCTGCATGTCAGTGAGCTTCGAGCCAGTTGTTTCCATGGTTACATTCTACAGTTAAAGGTATCGATAATGTTGTTACGTTTTCCATCTCTTCCACGACGATCTTCTCGAGTGTCTCAAGTTCTTCAGGGATGGCGTCGAACAGAAGTTCGTCATGGATCTGCAGTACCATTCTGCTCTTGAGGCCTTCCTTCCTGATTCTCTTGTCGACATTGATCATTGCGATCTTGATGATGTCGGCGGATGTACCCTGGATAGGGGCGTTGATCGCCGTCCTTTCCGCGAGTGATCTTACGGTCGCGTTCCTTGAGTTTATGTCAGGAAGATATCGCCTGCGGCCGAACAGGGTCTCGACGTATCCGTTTTCTCGTGCCGCAGCCAATGTGTCTTCGATGAATGAAGATATTGCCGGGAATTTCTCGAAATAGTCCTCGATGATCTTCTTGGCGTCGGCGCGTGATATTCCGAGTCTCTGCGAAAGGCCGAATGCGGAGATTCCGTACATGATGCCGAAGTTAGCGGTTTTGGCAATGCGCCTCTGGTCGGCTGTGACCTCTTCCACCTCGATTCCGAATATCTTTGCCGCTGTGGTTGCATGTACATCCTGGCCGTTGCGGAAGGCATTGATCAGATGGGCGTCGCAGCTCAGGTGTGCCATGATGCGGAGTTCGATCTGCGAATAGTCGGCAGATACGATGACTCCGTTCGGATTGCTCGGTACGAAGGCCTTGCGGATTTCTTTTCCGCGTTCGGTGCGGATAGGGATGTTCTGCAGGTTAGGCTTGGATGAACTGAGGCGTCCTGTGGCTGTAAGTGCCTGGTTGAACGTCGTGTGTATCTTCTCTGTGACAGGGGAGATATATCCCGGCAGAGGTTCGATATATGTGGACAGAAGCTTTCTTATGCCTCTGTACTCAAGTATCTGATTGATGATCGGATGCTTGTCGGCAAGTGCGCTGAGGGTGTCCTCGTCGGTAGGATAGCTGTATCTGGCACCTTTCTTCGGTTTCACCTTCGGGTCGAGTTTCAGCTTTTCGAAGATGAGGGTTCCGATCTGGATAGGGGAGAGGATGTTTAGATTTGGTTCGTCTGCCATCTGTCTCACATCCTCCTGTATGCTGTTAAGCTCTGTTGCGAGGTCGGATGCGAATCTTCTGAGCTGTGCCGAATCGATCTTCACGCCCTCCAACTCCATGCTGGACAGAACCTTCATCAAAGGCTCTTCCATTGTCTCATACAGATGGATGATGCCCATGGATTCCATCTCTTCAAGAATCTTCTTTCCGAGAAGAACGGTGGCGGCGACTTCGATGCTGCGATTGTTGTCCTCCTCTTCCGGCATGTCGTCGAAGAGAGAAAGGGATACATTGGATTCTTCCTTCTGTGTCTGATTCTCCAGATTTATATCAAGGTATGTCTTTGCAAGGATTTCTATCTTGTGCGCCTTCTCCGGGTTGACAAGGTAATGCATGAGCTCGATATCCATGAGTCTGCCTGAGAGTCCTATTTCGTTATGACTCAGGAGATTCAGTTGCAGCTTGAGGTCATATCCATATTTTGCGACACTCTCGTCAGCAAGCAGTTCCTTGAATTCTTCCGTCGCTCCTGCTGCAGTTAGGCATGTGTATTCCTCCTTGCCTGGAACGGCTACTGTAAGTTTCTTGATTCCGCATTGGAAGCCGCTCTGCTCTCCTTCTGCCAATATGGCGCAATATCCTACCTCCTTTGCACGTGTATGGATTTCCGCAGCGTCTGTTTCAGTGAGTTTGAGGCATTTCTCTTCCTTCTCGCAGGTCGGCTGTACGTTTCCGATGAATTTGCGGAGAGAACCGAATTCGTGCTTTTCGAACAGGTCGGCAACCTGCTGGTCATAGGTGCATGTCACCGCCATGTCTTCAATATCGATGTCCAGCTGAATGTCTGTCTTGATTGTGACGAGTTCGTGGCTGAGACCGATGTGGCCTTTCGAGTTTTCGAAGGCTTCTCTCTGCTTAGGTGTCAGCTGGTCGATATTTGCATAGATGTTCTCTACTGTTCCGAATTTGCCTATCAGTTTGCTGGCTCCGACCTCTCCCACGCCCTTGACACCTGGGACGTTGTCTGATGAGTCTCCGCAGATTGTGAGGATCTCGATCACCTGTTCCGGTGTGCTGATTCCGTATTTCTCGCAGATTTTTGCAGTGTCGATCAGTTCGTTTTCGCCTCCTGCCTTGCCTGGCTTGTACTGTATGATGTTAGGCGATATCAGCTGGCCATAGTCCTTGTCTGGTGTGACCATGTAGACTTTGTACCCTTCCTTTTCCGCTCTTTTGGCCATTGATCCGATGACGTCGTCCGCCTCGTATCCCTTGACCATCAGCACGGGGATCTGCATCGCCTTGCAAAGTTCGCAGAGCGGCTCCAGCGAGTCGATGACAAGCTGAGGGGTAGCGTCGCGTGTACCTTTGTATTCGGCGTACATCTCATGCCTGAATGTTCCTCCCGGAGGGTCGAAGGCTATGGCAAGATGTGACGGTTTCTCCCTTTCGATAAGCTCGAGGATGTATTTGGTGAATCCGAAAAGGATGGACGTGTCAGCTCCTTTGGAGTTGATCATAGGATGCCTCAGGAAGGCATAATACATTTTGAATATCAGGGAGTGCCCGTCTATCAGATATAGTGTTTTGTCCATAGCCATGAATCAGTCTCTTGTTGAGAAATGAACCCCAAAGATAGATAAAGTTTCATTTAAAATCAATAATGCCGCATACGTTGTAGACGAAATAATTTGTATATTTGCGGGATTAAATATTGATACAATGGCACAGAAACCGTCTATTCCAAAGGGAACAAGAGACTTCGGACCTGCAGAAATGGCAGGACGTAACTATATATTCGACACAATCCGCTCAGTATTCAAGACTTACGGCTATGCTCCGATCGAGACTCCTTCGATGGAGAACCTCAGCACATTGCTTGGAAAGTACGGAGAAGAGGGCGATAAGCTCCTTTTCAGAATCCTCAATTCAGGTGATGCGTTCTCGAAGATCAACTATGACGAGTATAGAGTAGAGGGTACAGAAAACGGATACAACAGCAAGGCTCTTTCTCTCAAGGTGTGCGAGAAAGGTTTGAGATATGACCTTACTGTGCCGTTTGCACGTTTCGTGGTTCAGCATCAGAACGATATCACATTCCCGTTCAAGAGATTCCAGATCCAGCCGGTATGGCGAGCTGACCGTCCGCAGAAGGGACGTTACAGAGAGTTCTACCAGTGCGACGTGGATGTGATCGGCTCTACTTCACAGCTCAACGAGCTTGAACTTGTGCAGATCGTGGACAGAGTGTTCACTCTCTTCGATGTGAATGTGTGTATCAAGATCAACAACCGCAAGGTTCTCACAGGTATGGCGGAGATCTGCGGCTTCCCTGACAAGGTGGTGGACATTACAGTAGCCATCGACAAGATCGACAAGATCGGTATTGACGCGGTGGAGGCTGAAATGGCAGAGAAGGGTCTTACTGCCGAGGCTATCGCAGTGATCCGTCCTATTCTTACAATGTCAGGCACATCTGTAGAGAAAATCGCTCTCATGCGTGAGCTAATGGGTGGAAAGTCAGCTTCAGGTATCGTTTCGGAGGCCGGTCTCAAGGGTCTTGACGAACTTGAGGAGCTCTTCGGATTCATTGATGCGGCTGGTGTGAAGTGTGATGTCGAGATCGACCTTTCACTTGCGCGCGGCCTGAACTATTATACAGGCGCGATCTTCGAGGTAAAGGCGAAGGATTATGCGATCGGAAGTATCTGCGGCGGTGGCCGTTATGACAACCTTACCGGTATCTTCGGCCTTCCTAATATGTCAGGAGTGGGTATCTCATTCGGTGCAGACCGTATCTACGACGTGCTCAAGGGTCTTGACAAGTTCCCTTCAGAGGTGAGATCTACAACCAAGCTTCTCTTTGCCAACATGGGTACAGACGAGTTGAAATATCTCATCCCTGTTGTGAAGTCGCTTCGTGAGGCCGGTGTGGCATGTGAGATCTATCCTGAGCAGTCAAAGCTTAAGAAGCAGTTCGATTATGCGGACAAGAAGGCGATTCCTTTCCTTTCAATCGTAGGCGGAAACGAGATGGCAGAGGGTGTAATCAATGTGAAAAACCTCTCTACAGGTGAGCAGAAGTCGTTTGCGAAAGATGATTTGGCAAATATTTTGGAATTTCTGCAATAAAAATTTGCAGTTTCAAAAATTGTCCGTATATTTGCAGTCCAATATCGCGGGGTAGAGCAGTTGGTAGCTCGTCGGGCTCATAACCCGAAGGTCGTGCGGTTCGATTCCCACCCCCGCTACCAATGAGGAAAAGTCGAAAGATTTTTCCTCTTTTTTATTTAAGAGTAACCAGAAACGTATTTATGAAAAAGATTATTGTGGTAATTCTGGCTGTGTTCTGCATTGCCGGAGTTGATTTGCACGCCGGATCGTCTGTTGAGTCCAAGCCGGTTCAGACGGACTATCTTAATTCAGTGAAGATTACATTCCTGTCCTGGATCAGCGGAAGTACAAAGGTGTCATATGAGCGTGCATTCCCGGAAATCCGTCAGAGCGGTGAGATCTGCGGCAGTCTTATATGTGCTGGATTTGACAAGTATAAGAACAATCCTCTTGGCTTTACAGTGAGATATGGTCATAAGTTCTTCCTTCCGGATAATGACGGTCTGTCGCTCAAGGGTTTCTATCTCCGTCCGGAGGTCATGTATTCCCATTATACATATGATTCGAAGCAGATGAATGTCAGGACTTTGGCAAATATGGGAGCCGTCCTTGGAACAGTTGGTTACCAGTATCTATATAAGAGATTGCTTGTTGATTTCTGGGTCGGTGGCGGATATGCCTTCGGAAATCCTGCTGAAACCGGATATCACCATGGCTTCGAACTCTGGCATTGGTTCGGTACATATCATCCGAACGTTGCGATGAGTTTCAGTATCCGTCTCGGATTCTGTTTCTAAAATTTGTAAATACGATATTTTGTACTACATTTGCAGTCCCAAATCGCGGGCGTGTTGAAATTGGTAGACAAGCCAGACTTAGGATCTGGTGCCGAGAGGCGTATGGGTTCGATTCCCTTCGCCCGCACTTAGAAGAGTTGCTAACAATATGTAAATCATAGAGTTAGCAACTCTTCTTCTTTTATTTTGGCGACTTTTTGGCGATTTAGACTAGGGATTGAGACTTATTTGCGAAATTAATCTCTTGAAGTTGTTGTGTAACTCAAACTCACTTACTCCAATTCCTTCTTTGGCCTTTGTGAGCGAGCACCTTTTGTTATAGGGAGCATCACTCTCAAGAAGCAGCCTGTCATTGGGAATATTTTCTATTATCTTTCTCCCATTGGGTGAGAGTGTCATAGCTTCGTTTATAGAAAAGTAATACCCTCTCTTAAGAATCTGATCCATTAGACTCACAGGACCCGAGTACCAATGCCAGACAACATTGCGTATTTCATATTCTGTCAGCAACTCAAGAAGTTCCTTTTCTGCGCGACGAGAATGAACGCTTATTATCTTGTTCTTGCCTTTAAGAATAGCCAATATCCGTCTCAGACAGTCGATCTGCATATCTCTATTCTGATGAAATGCCCTGGAGAAGTCAAGGCCGATCTCACCTATATACGAGGTCTTATCGACCAATTCCTTAAACAGAGTCATTTCACGGATTGTATCCGGAGATACGAGTTGAGGATGCATCCCCAGCGCTAACCTTATGTGCTTGAATCCTTGTACATGCCCCATGCCCATCCGAAAATGACTTGGAAGGTTGGTCATGCCGATTATGATGTCGCCTCGCTCCTCCGCCTCCTTAATATATCGTTCCGGTTCCGACATCATGTCGAAGTGGCAGTGTGTGTCAATCATCTCTACTCGTTCATGAAACTGATGACGTCTGCACATCCATCAGCATAGACCATATTCTTCAGTTCTTCCCTTGTCCGGACTACTAGATCAACAAAGTCGTCCAGGTCTTCAAATCCGCACATACCTGCAATCACCAGTTCACGCCTTATGTCTTCTCGGCTAAGATTCTTCTTCAGGAAGTTCAGCATTGCAAAGAAGTCCTCCGACAATTTTGTGTCTCTATTGTCAAACAGCGTAGCTAAGCTATTGCCGTAAGTAGTTGGATCGTTCTCACCCAGCAGTGCAGCCCGCCTGTACATGCAAGGCATGCAGAACCCACAGTGAGTCGCAGTCCTGTTGTCATGCATTGACTGGTGAAGGCTGCGTTTGCCGCATGAGTTTGAACTTGCTACGATTTCACATAGATAACTCTTGTTAGCACACGCACGGACCATCTCTCTTTTTGTCTGTTTCTCGTATCTGTTAGAGACTGTGGCACTTATTCCTACAGATGAGATTATATTGTTCAGTTGCTTGAGAAATATCGGGTGAGTCGTTCTGGTACTGCATGAAGCTCTTCTGGAGGAGGACAGAGGATAATTCAAGGATACAGAACCGTTTTCCGGCACTCCGACATTGCATCGGGCATATTCAGCGACTACAAGGGCTATGGATATGAACATCAGGGACCGAGATCGGCAGGACAGCTCTAAGGAAATTTCCGGCGTAATCATAACCGCCCCCATGGAGAGGAAGCGTCCATTGTATTTTCTGTAGAATTGTTTGATAATGGCACTCTGATCGGAACTTGGTCCCTTCATGAAACTGTCATAATGGGAAGCCAGAAACAGTTTACCGGAAGGATTTTCCTCCATATAGTCAATAGCTCCTATCAGGGAATCCATGCCTCCTGAGAAGAGATTTACCTGTGAGATTCCATCCAAACGATCAGTTATCCTGTACCGTGGATACTTCACTGTTGCAGACCCGACAAAGTGACATTCCCAGTAGTCTCCAGTAAGGAATGAAAGCATCTCATTTATCTGCTGCTCGACACTGCGAAATATCTCAAACTCCGGGATATAGATATCCACTTCGAACTCCCTTGACCATCCGTCGATAGAGAATCTGTTTCGTTTCACTGCCCTGTCTATGGCGTATACTATAGCAGAGAGATACAGCATCCCGAATGTGACATCGGGTGATTTGCCATATAGATATGCCAAAGGATTCAGCTGAATAATTGCCGATGTGTTTAAGATAGAATCATCAGGCAGAGTGATACTTAGCCCTATTCTGAGTCTGTAATCTCTTTTACTTTTGCACTCGGTCCTGTATGTGGTTGTTTTAATCTTCATTTCCTGATAAGATGTAAATTATGCGGTCGAATTCTTTTTTAATGAACATCTGTCCTTCTTCTGAAGCCCAGTCTATGGTTTCCGGGGAGCGTCCCAATTTACCTATCTTGATGTCATCAATGATAAGTTCACGAATCTCGGCCATAGTCATCAGCATCACGTCGGATCCTTTTTCATATGTCAACTTCTCCTCGAAGTCCTGTGACAGATGGCTATAGATATACATCCCAAAGAACTCGTCTATAAGATCCTTTATGACTTCATTCTCCCATACTTTACCCATAACATCATCGAATGAGGCAATATCATCATTCATCTGACCTTCCACCATCTCCATGACATGCTCAAGAGCTTCGTTTGCTGCGGTGTTGTCGAGACCTGACACTCCATTCTGGATAAATCCTCGTATGATGCTCAGGATATCTCTGCAGGACTTTCCCTCAAGGGACATTATACCCTTGTCACGCATCCACTGCAGAAGTCCGCGATTAGCTATATCAGTGAAGGTGGATATGAATCTTCCAGCCACGACTACGCCTGCATGACCGATAGCTCTGGATATACCGCTGCTGACCTTCCCTCGTCCTCCGGCAGATCTGACCAGATTCCTAACAGCGCGATGAAAGTTCCTCTTGATCTGATTGTCAAGTTTGCTCTGCCTACGGTTTATCTGGTGCGGTGTCATTGCAGCAGGCGGATTCTTTTCCAGAACATCCGACTTTTCTACTCCTGTCGCAATATCCGTGACAGCAGCTGATGTCTTCCCCCAATTGGGCTGGTGTTGAATTGTAGGGGTGTGTCTGTGCGAGGTTCCCATATTATTTTTCTTCGATGGCTTTCATTAGTTTCGTATTCTTGCTCAGAATGTCTTTCAGACGGGTATCTCCATTGTACAGGTCCATTATTTCCTTGAACTTATTCGCAAGTGAAAATGAAATCTTTTCAACTGTGATTCTCGATAGTATCTTGATCAACCTGTTGTACGATTGCGGGATCTGTTTCATTATACAGTGGTAATATATTATATATGGAGCCTTATCTTCTGGAGTGACAAGTATCTTTGAATCCAATAATTCGTAAATATCTTCAATATCCTGAGATGGGAGCTTTGCTATCTCACTCTCGCAGATACGCTTGCGGATAGGATCTGAAGATGCATTATATGCTTGATTGAAGATCGCCTTGATTCTGGATGGGATCATCGACATTCCGCTCATCTCATCAACTATGTTATCACGCGACACCCAGAAGAGTTCACGCATATCCACTGAACTGAATTTAGGCTCAGCTGCCAGTATTTTCAGAAGGTCATCTGAGTCCCATTCTTTATG
>JBGVEY010000008.1:0-69937 GCA_045120635.1 Candidatus Cryptobacteroides sp. | reverse complement strand
GGAGGGGCCCGACGCGTAGCGTTGGGAGGGATGGAGTCGGAACTTGTTCCGACGGAACCAAGCCAAACTTATCCCTACTACCGCGGCACCGCAACCTATAAATAGAGAAAACCGACTAAAAATCACTTTTTAGTCGGTCTCTTTTTCGTTTCCGCAATTGCTATTCCTTCAGATTCCTGATAGCGGCACTCAACTTCATGAGAGCCCAGATGATCATCAGGATGTACGCACCAAGCAGGAGCTTCTGGTTGCCACCCGCAAGACCTTTGCTTATATGTGCTATCATGAACACAACGAGGCCGATGGTAAGCAATGCAATAAACGCCACGTAGGCAATCTTAAATATTTTACTACCCATAACTTGTTGTTTAGCTTCCGCAAAAATAGATATTTTTAAAATAAAAGCGGTCCGAAATTCCGGACCGCCTCAACATTCATATATAATAAGGTATTAGTCTTCCTTCTCTTCCTCGAGGTAAGCCTTAAGGAGCTTATCCTGCACATCACCAGGAACAGGCTGATAGTCAGCGAAGTCCATTGTGAATGTTGCGCTACCTGATGAAAGTGAGCTGAGAGTTGTCGAGTAGCGATAGAGCTCTGCAAGCGGAACGCGAGCCTTGATAACCTCGAATCCCTTGTCTGTACCCATACCCTCGATGATTGCACGACGGTTCTGGAGATCTGACATACAAGCACCCATGTACTCTGATGGAGTAAGAACCTCAACATTGTAGATTGGCTCCATGATCTTCGGACCAGCTGCGCGGAATGCCTCTTTGAATGCATTGCGTGAAGCGAGAACGAATGAGATTTCATTTGAATCTACCGGATGCATCTTACCATCGTAAACGTAAACGCGGATATCACGTGCAAGCGAACCTGTAAGAGGGCCCTCGCTCATCTTCTCATTGATACCCTTGAGGATCGCAGGCATGAAGCGAGCATCGATAGCACCGCCGACGATACAGTTGTAGTACTCGAGCTTACCGCCCCAAGGAAGGTCGAACTCTTCCTTACCTTTAATATTAAGGACAACTTCCTTGCCGTCTACCTTGAATCTGTTACCTGGATCAACGCCCTCCTGATATGGAGCGATAAGGAGATGAACCTCACCGAACTGTCCGGCACCACCAGACTGCTTCTTATGACGGTAGTCAGCAGTTGCAACCTTAGTGATAGTCTCACGGTAAGAGATCTTAGGAGCCGAGAACTCGATCTCGAGCTTGTTCTCGTTCTGGAGTCTCCACTTGAGAGTGTTCACATGCTGCTCACCCATACCCTTGAGGATAGTCTGCTTCTGCTCCTTGTGATACTCGATGATGTATGTAGGATCCTCTGCAGCGATCTTAGCCATTGCCTCACTTACCTTCTCCTCATCCTTAGCGTCCTTGGCCCTCACAGCGCAACGATACTTGTAGTGAGGGAAGCTGATGTCCTTGTAAGCTATGTCTGCACCTGGTGCACAGAGAGTCACGTTTGTCTTTGCAGCGCGGAGCTTCACTGTACATCCGATATCACCGGCGATAAGGTCTGTAACCTTCTCCTTCTTCTTACCTGCCACAGCGTAGATTGCAGAGATTCTTTCCTTGTCACCGGTCTCTGGGTTCTCAAGGTCCATACCCTCTGTAAGCTCACCTGACATAACCTTGAAGTAAGCGACCTCGCCAAGGTGCGGCTCTACGGCTGTCTTATATATAAAGAGTGATACAGGAGCCTCCTGCTTGCACTCGATTACTTTCTCATCCTTTGTGACGAGCTTGCGCTCTGCTGGAGAAGCCGCTGTACGGATAGTGAACTCCATAAGACGCTTAACTCCGATATCCTTCTTTGCAGAAAGGCAGAAAATAGGCATCACTGCACCCTCACGGATACCGATACCCAGACCCTTTCTGATTTCGTCCTCTGAAAGTGAACCCTGCTCGAAGAATGTCTCCATGAGGGTGTCATCATACTCGGCTGCGCGCTCGATAAGTGCATTTCTGAGTTCTTCTGCCTCCTCGAGACGGTCTGCTGGAATTTCAAGATCCTGACGCTTGCCGGTATCGCCTTCAAAGCGATAAAGTTTCATTTTAAGAACATCGATGAAACCGTCGAAGCCAGCTCCCACTTCGATAGGATACTGCACTACTACCGGTTTGTTTCCGAATGCTTCCTTCATTGACTCAAGGGTATTCTCCCAAGAAGCCTTCTCACCGTCGAGCTGGTTCACTGCCACGATCATAGGAATACCATATTCCTTTGCGTAGCGCGAGAAAATCTGTGTACCTACCTCGACTCCCTGCTGTGCATTTACTACGAGCACTCCCAAGTCGCAAACCTTGAAAGCGGAAACTGCGCCGCCGACAAAGTCATCTGCACCCGGAGTGTCGATGATATTGAATTTTGTATCCATGAACTCGGCGTAAAGCGGAGTAGCATAGATAGATCTCTGGTTGATCTGTTCGATTTCCGCATTGTCAGAGACAGTATTCTTTGCCTCTACAGTACCTCTTCTGTCAATCACTTTGCCTTCATAAAGCATAGCTTCAGATAACGTGGTCTTACCTGACTTTGTGCTGCCGAGGAGAACCACATTGCGGATGTTTTGAGTTTGATAAGCTTTCATCAGTTTGTGTGTTATTGTGTTAGTAATTAGTCTGATGGGTGTCATAAAAGACACATCTTCGCAAATCTAATAAAACATTATTACAATATCAATAAATCTCCAGAGGATTTTTATTCAAGAAAATTCATCCTGCCGTTTCCATACTGTTCCATGACCTCCTCTCCGGACATTCCGAACCGGTCATAGAACATTTTGTCCATAGTCCGCACCTCAGCATCATATTCGCTGCAGAGACTTGAAAATGCAATGGTGTTGCAGACACATCTGTCCATCCTGGAGAGACGCTCGCAGATAAGTTCGAATTTTCTGGATCTTTTCATGCCGGCAAAATAGAGAAGAAACGCAAGGAAATGCAAGGATATCCTCCCACTCCGCCATAAAACCCGCTGATTTTTTTCTTTTTCTTATGCTTTTTTCTCTTTTTTAGGTTGTTTTGCTTGCGATTCGTCGGAATTTCTTGTTTATAACCCGACCATATAACCGATACTTTTGCTCCGATCAAAACTTTCGGAATATGGACAACGCATCCATAAAGGACAATATCCGCAAAATAAGGAAGGCCA
Source organism: Candidatus Cryptobacteroides sp. (assembly GCA_045120635.1). Lineage (GTDB taxonomy): Bacteria > Bacteroidota > Bacteroidia > Bacteroidales > UBA932 > Cryptobacteroides. The sequence goes on along the minus strand of JBGVEY010000008.1, from coordinate 66,769 downwards.
GGAAACTGACACAGGAAGCGGTCGCCCTTCAGATGGGCATCTCGCTCACAGCCTACAGGGATCTCGAGAAGGGTGACACGGCCATCCTGAACGGCAATCTCATGAAAATCGCCGCGCTTCTCGACACTCCTCCCGAAGAAATCGTACTCGGCTATCGCCCATCCAGGACAGAGAGTGCCGACATCATGAAAATGAAGGAAGAATACTCCGCAACAATCGCCACACTCGAGAAACGGATCTCCGATCTGGAGAAGCTTGTAAACTCACAGGAGGAAACCATCAGAAGCAAGAATGAAATCATCTCAATGTTGAAGAAAAGACTTGATATGGACGAATAGATTGTGTACTTTTGCAGAATGCGCGAAATGTACCATCTATCGAACTATCTTCATGCAGATCTGATAGAAGCAGGCTGTGACGAAGCAGGAAGAGGTCCCCTTGCCGGGCCTGTCTTCGCCGCTGCCGTAATCCTGCCCAAGGACTTCCATCACCCCCTGCTGAACGACTCGAAGAAAATGACGGAAAAAGCACGTGAGACCCTCCGCCCTATCATAGAGCGGGAGGCTTTGGCGTGGGCTGTCGAGGAGGTCAGTGCCGAAGAAATCGACACCATAAACATCCTCAACGCCTCCATCACAGGAATGCAGAGAGCCGTACGCCGTCTGAGCATAAAACCGGAATTTCTCCTCATTGACGGAAACAGGTTCAAACCTTTCGACGGCTACAGATATCAGTGCATAGTCAAGGGAGACGGAAAGTTTGCATCAATCGCAGCGGCATCCGTGCTAGCCAAGACATACAGGGACGAATATATGAGGAAGCTTGCTACGGAATTCCCTCAGTACGGATGGGAACGAAACATGGGCTATCCCACAAAGGAACATGTAGAAGCGATAATCGCCCACGGATACACCCCTCACCACAGAAAAAGTTTCCACCTCAAGCAACTTGAGCCCACACTATTCTAGAACAAACAAAAGAAACAATAACTGATTATGAAAAAGCTTATCAGCATCGTTGCAATCCTGGCCTTATGCGCAGGAAGCATGAGAGCAGACGAAGGTATGTGGCTTCTGCCCCTTCTCAAGCAGATGAACAGCAAAGCCATCAAGAACGCCGGATGCGAGATTTCCACAAAAAAGATCTACGACGGCAACAAGTCCCTCAAAGGAGCCATCGTACAGTTCGGTGGAGGCTGTACCGGAGAAATCGTATCTGACGAGGGTCTTCTGCTGACAAACCATCATTGCGGTTACAGCAATATCCAGCAGCTCAGTTCTGTGGAGCACGACTACCTCAAGGATGGATATTGGGCAATGACCAGAAGCGAGGAGCTCCCTTGCAAAGGACTCACTGTCACATTCCTTGAGTACATGGAGGATATCACCTCGATCGCAGCCAAGGCAGAAGAGAAGGCAAAGGCTCAGCACAAAGGTTCGGAAGACGCAGAAGCGAAGGCAAAGGAGGCTGTGGATGCAGCCATCAGGGATGCGGTGTCCAAGGCAGAGAAGAAAAACCCTCATTGCAAGGTTACTACGACTTCATTCTACAATGACAACGTTCTGTACCTGATCGTATACAAGACCTATCGCGACGTCCGTTTCGTAGGAGCTCCGCCTTCATCAATCGGAAAGTTCGGCGCCGACACAGACAACTGGATGTGGCCGAGACATACAGGAGACTTTTCCATGTTCCGCGTATATGCAGACAAGAAGAACAATCCTGCTGACTACTCTCCGGACAATGTCCCCCTCACTTCGAAGAATTTCCTGAAAGTATCTGTTGCAGGTGTTCAGGAGGGCGACTACACCATGATCATGGGATTCCCAGGACGCACCACACGCTTCCAGACATCTCCTGAGCTCAAATCACAGCTGGAAATCAACGACATCCGCATCGCTGCAAGAACCGTACGCCAGAACGTCCTCCTCGAGGACATGCTTGCAGACCCTAAGGTAAAGATCCAGTACGCAAGCAAATATTCAAGTTCCTCAAACGGATGGAAGAAGTGGCAGGGAATGAAACTCGCCTTCGACAAGCTTGACATCATCGGCAGAGCAGAGGCGGAAGAAAGAGATTTCACCAGATGGGTGAATTCATCAAAGAAGACCAAGCCGAAATACAGCAACGTTCTCCAGAACCTTGCGGATGCTGCAAACGCCGGCCATGAAGCGACCGCCGCATATACCATTGCGTCTGAGTCCATCTACAGAATCGAAATCACAAGTTTCGCGACAAAGATGCGCAGACTCGCCGACAGTGAAATCAAGTCGGGCAAGAGCAAGGCAGAGGCAACCGAAATCGCATATGAGGCTATTCTTCCTCTCTACAAGGACTATTCAGCATCCACCGACAGAAAGGTGGCTAAGGCGATGCTGAAGTTTTATAGAGACAATGCAAAGGATGAGAACCTTATTCTCAACGTAAAGAACCTTGACATTGACGCATACGTTGACCAGATCTTCGACAACACAGTATTCTCATCGGCGGAAAGCCTCAGGAAGGCAGTCGAAGAGAAAGGATACAGCGTATTCGACGATCCTGCATGCACAGCCGGCGAGGCCATCATGGACAAGACAATCGAGCTATACTCAATAGAGAGAGGTTTCAGCGGAAAACTCGCAGATGCAAGACACGACTACACCAAGGCCCTTCTGGAGTGGAACAAGAACAAGCCTATATATCCGGACGCAAACTTCACAATGCGATTCACATACGGAACAGTGAAGGGATATTCTCCAAAAGACGCCGTGATCTACCGCTACTACACAACACTTGACGGTGTGATGGAAAAGGAGAATCCGGACAGCTGGGAGTTCATCGTCCCTGAAAAGCTGAAAGATCTTTGGAAGAACAAGGACTTCGGCAAATACGCAATGGAAGACGGAAAGATGCCTGTGGCGTTCCTCAGCAACAATGACATCACCGGAGGTAACTCAGGAAGCCCTATCATGAATGCAAAGGGAGAGCTCATCGGTCTGGCCTTCGACGGCAACTGGGAATCAATGAGCAGCGACGTGATGTTCGAACCAGATCTTCAGAGATGTATCAATGTGGATATCAGATATGTACTCTTCATCATCGAAAAGTTCGGAGGGGCAGGACATCTTGTAAAAGAAATGAAGCTTGTAAAGTAAGGCTATGGTAAATACAGAAAATGTAATCGTATGGCTCCGCGAAGTGGAGCATCCTGCAAAAGACAAGAGTATCGTCGACCTCGGAATGGTTGAGAACATAGACATCGCCGGCAACAGCGTAACTGTGACTCTCTCGTTCGCAAAGCACCGCGATCCTCTCGCTGAGTATCTTATCGGCAGCACCAAGGCCGCTGTCATCAGAAATGCTCCGGCGGGAACTCAGGTGGAGGTGAAAACTGTCATCAAGGAGGCTGCACCCAAGAAGAAACCCGGTCTCGATCTCGGAAACGAGGAGATAGCTGGGGTGAAACATATCATCGGCATCGCTTCCGGAAAGGGCGGAGTCGGCAAATCGACGGTAGCAGTCAACCTTGCGGTCGCATTGGCACGCCTCGGATACAAAGTGGGTCTTGCAGACGCTGACGTATATGGTCCGTCCGTGCCGAAGATGACGGCCTCTGAGGGTATGATTCCTGACGCGGTCCTTGAAGGCGAGAAGGAAATCATCATGCCGTTCGAGAAATACGGAGTGAAATGGATGTCCATCGGATATTTCGCAAAGCCTGAGCAGGCGCTCATCTGGCGCGGTCCTATGGCATGCAACGCACTCAAGCAGATGATTCTGCAGGTACGTTGGGGCGAACTCGACTTCCTGCTCATCGACATGCCTCCTGGAACGGGAGACATACACATCAGCCTCGTGCACGACATTCCGCTCGAAGGCGCGGTCATCGTCAGCACACCGCAGGATGTGGCGCTTGCAGACGTCGAGAAGGGCGTGAACATGTTCAGAAACGAAAGTGTGAACAAGCCGATCTTCGGACTTGTAGAGAATATGGCGTGGTTCACACCGGAGGAGCACCCGGAGGAGAAATACTACATCTTCGGAAAGGGCGGCGGAATCCGCATGGCCGAGAAATACGGAATTCCTCTTCTCGGACAGATCCCTATCGTACAGAGCATCCGCGAAGGCGGAGACAGCGGAGAACCCGCGGCTCTCTCATCACGTCCTGACGGACTGGCATTCGTCGAAATCGCAAAGAAATTAGCTGGAGCCGAATAATGGGAAACAACAAGAAAAACTATCTGCTGGCAGGACTTGGCGGACTCGTATTGGGTCTGTCTCTGATGGTGGTATTCAACACCTTCTGGACAAGAAGCTCATCGAACGATTCATGCATGTCATGCCATGCGCATCCTGAATCCGACGCCAGCTACAAACAGTCCTATCACCACAACAACGGCAGCGGCACAAAGACTGACTGTGCGGCTTGTCATCTTCCTCCTAAAGGAACATTCAAATACGCCTATACAAAGGCCAGAATGGGCATCAAGGACGTATGGGCAAACCTTACCAAGGATACAGAGGCCATTGACTGGAGCAGAAAGAGCGAGCTTGAATACGCACAGAATATCGTATTCAACGAGTCGTGCAAGGAATGTCACATCAACCTTTTCCCTGAAGGCGTGACAGACGACGGCATCACCGCGCACCTCTACTATGAAGACAACGAGGAGAAACTCGGACTCCAGTGCATCAGCTGTCATCTTGACGCGGGTCATTATGATCCAAACTACAAGCACGGATCCCTCAAGGAGACATTCAAGCCAAGCGGAAAGATCCACGAGGCAGCGGCCGAGGTCACTGCTTTCGCAAACTTCACGGAAACCGTTCCGGGCACTGCAGCTTCGATCAGCATGATCGCAGTCCCTGGCGGAGAATTCCTCATGGGCAGCCCGGAGAACGAACCGTTCAGAAACTCGGACGAGGGTCCTCAGAAGAAGGTAAGGGTTTCGGATTTCTTCATGGGTGAAGTCGAGGTCACATGGGACCAGTTCTGGGCATTCTACTCGGAGACAATGTCTGAAGGAAGAACTCCTCCTGCAGTCATTTATGCGAACAACAGCCGCGAAGATATAGACGCAGTCAGCGGCCCTACTCCTCCGTTCGGTCTTCCTGACCAGGGTTGGGGCATGGGAAGCCGTCCTGCCATCACAATGACACACTACTCTGCACAGACATTCTGCCAGTGGCTGTCACTCAAGACAGGCAGAAAGTACCGCCTTCCTACCGAGGCTGAGTGGGAATATGCTGCACGAGGCGGTACAGACACTCCGTACTTCTTCGAGGGCAATCCTAAGAAACTCTCTAACGAAGGTTTCCTCAAGAATGTCTTCAAACCAGATACAACCGGCATCTACAGCTATACTGTCTATGCGAACAACAGCAGCAACAGAACCAAGCTGCCGGAAGATGTAAGAGCGAACCCGTTCGGTCTGAAGAACATGCTCGGAAACGTAATGGAATACTGCGAGGACTGGTATGCGGAAGACGCCTACAACTCGATCAAGGATGGCGATATTGACCCTAAGGGTCCGAAGTCCGGCACAGAGCACGTAGTCCGCGGAGGCCATTACAACAGCGACGCAGCAGAACTCAGAAGTGCTGCCCGCAGCCATACCCAGCATGACAGGTGGCTCAGAACAGACCCGCAGAATCCTAAGAGTATCTGGTGGTACTCCGACATCAAGGGAATCGGATTCCGCGTGGTATGCGAAGTCCCTGAAAACCTGAAATAATCAATAAAACTAAAATATAATGAGCAAGAAAGAAATGAACAGAAGAGACTTTCTCCAGGCATCGACTCTGCTTGGAGTAGGAACTCTCATCGGTGGTTCCGCACTGGTCTCATCATGTGGAAAGAAGTCAAAGAACGTCCCTCTCAGAGAGGCCGGATCTTACTACATCCCTGAGATGCCTGACAAGGCTACCGACGGAAGAGAGATCAGGGTAGGAGTGATCGGCTGCGGCGGACGTGGTTCCGGAGCTGTAAGAAACGTGTTTGAGGCTGCAAACGGCGTAAAGATCGTTGCACTCGGAGACGTATTCGCCGACAGACTCAACGGCCTTAGAGACAAGATCAGGAACGAGTTCGGCCAGGAGGTTCCTGAGGACAAGTGCTTCATCGGATTCGATGCATACAAGCAGGTTATCGACGCCGGTGTAGACTACGTTATCTGTACTGCTCCACCTGTGTTCCGTCCGGATCATTTCAAATATGCAACAGAGAAGGGAGTTCACTCTTTCCTCGAAAAGCCTATCGCTGTCGATCCAAAAGGATACAGGCAGACAATGGCTACCGCAAGACAGGCCAAGGCAAAGAACCTTGTAGTGGTCTGCGGAACACAGCGTCACCACGAGCGCCCTTATGTTGAGGCTTTCAAGAAGATTTCAGAGGGTATGATAGGTGAGATTACAGGAGGTAACGTATATTGGAACCAGTCTATGCTCTGGTACAAGAACCGCCAGAAGGGTTGGAGCGACATGGAGTGGATGATCCGCGACTGGGTGAACTGGAAATGGCTTTCAGGAGATCATATCGTAGAGCAGCACGTGCACAATATCGACGTATTCCTCTGGATGTCAGGACTTAAGATTGCCAAGGCAACAGGTTTCGGTGCACGTCAGCGTCGCATCACAGGTGACCAGTACGATATGTTCAGCATCGATTTCGAGATGGAGAACGGTGTTCATCTCCACAGTATGTGCCGCCAGATCGACGGTTGCAGCAACGCTGTAGGTGAAATCGTATACGGTACAAAGGGATCATGGAACAGCTTCGACCATGAGATCAAGGACCTTCAGGGCAACGTAATCTGGAAGTACAACAAAGAGGAGCAGGAGGCGGTCTTCAAGCAGCACAACCCTTACGTTCTCGAGCATGTGGATGCCATCAATCTCATCCGCAGAGGCCAGGGCCTTGATGAGGCTACAGACTGCGCAATCTCATGCCTTGCAGGCGTTATGGGACGTGAGTCAGCATACACAGGAAATACTGTAACATGGGACGAAATGAGCCAGTCAGAGCTCGACTACATGCCTGAGAAGCTTGAGATCGGCCCTATGGATATGTCAAAGTACACAGTTCAGGTTCCTGGTTCAGCTAGATAATTATGGACAGAAGACAATTCTTTAAAAGCAACATACTGGGAGCTGCAGGCGTAGCACTTGCAGCCTCCCCGCTTGCTGCGCTCACTTCATGCACTCCAAAGAAGGAAGAAGTAGAGCTTAAACTTTCATTCCAGGAAGGAACGGCACCGTGCGAGACCCTCGACGAGAAACTCGACTACATGGAAAACATGGGTATCGTAGGACTCGAACCAAGCGGACGCAGACTTCCATCACGCATCAACGAGTTCCAGCAGGCTCTCCGTGGCAGAAACATCAAGATCAGCGCCATCTGCGCAGGTTTTGAGGGTTTCATCCTCGCTGACGATGCTGAGATCAAGGGTAAGTTCGACTCGTCTATGCGCGACATCATCGCAGCTGCCGGCGAGCTCGGTTCCACAGGCGTGATCATGGTACCTGCATTCAACAGAAACACACCTTCAAAGCCTCATACTCTCGAGACACGCGAATATCTCTGCGAGCAGATGCATGAGCTCGGAGAATATGCATTGAAACACAACACTACAGTGATCCTCGAGCCGCTCAACCGCAAGGAGGCGCACTACCTCCGTCTGGTTGCAGACGCAGCCGCCATCTGCCGTGACGCTCAGAGCGAGGGTGTCAAATGTATGGGAGACTTCTGGCATATGCAGGAAGAGACTTCGGACTATGCTGCTTTCATAGCTGCAGGTCAGTATCTCCAGCACGTTCATGTGGCAAGTCGCGGAAACCGCAAGATGCCGGGAGAGGACGGAACACTTGACAACTATGTTGACGGCATGCGCGCACTCAAGGAGCTCGGATACGACAAGTACATCAGCTTCGAGTGCGGAACAAACGGCGACCGCAACGTGACACTCCCTGCCGCAGTGGAGCTTCTCCGCGCGCAGTGGAAACTCGCATAAACATGAAATGGGGTTATAAAAGAGCCTTTGTACGCTGTGCCTTGCTGTTTTCAGCAGGTGCAGCGTTGCAGTTTATATTCGGCAATATCCACCCGGAATGGTTCAGATTCCCGCTTGGACTCATTCTTGCCGTCAACTATCTCTATGTCCTGATCGTCTGCATCGCCAAATCAGACAAATGGACATGGGTCAGACAATTGACCGACCACCATGCCAGCGTCTCTTCACTTGCTTCCATGCTGATCATGACCATAGCCTTCGGTCTTATACGTCAGGACGGCTCTACGGACGGACTGCTCGGCAGGATTGGATTCCATGCGATGTCGACATCGTGGCCGTTCTGCATACTTCTGTTCTATTTCATAACAGTGCTGGGGCTGCGCGCCATCGAAGAAGTGAGGCATTGGCGCAGATATCCTCTTATGGCCACAGTAATACATGCGGTTGTGTTCATCGTGCTTGCATCCGCATTCTTCAGCAGCGGCGACAAGGCGAAGGTCAGAGTCATTGCAGAGGTCGACAAGCCCGTACATACCGGCGTATATGCGCACAACGGCAGAATGGCGGTACTTCCATTCGTCATCACCCTCAAGGATTTCGGTATGGAGACATATCCGAGCGGCGAGGCAAAATCGTACAACTCACACATCCTCATCAAGGACGATAAGGGCGAAAGGGAAGCAAATATCATGGTGAATCATCCTGCAAGGGTCGGAGCATGGAATATCTATCAGGTAAGTTATGATACTGCAAAGGGCGCTGAAAGCAATATCAGCATTCTTGAATGCGTACGCGACGGATGGTACCCTGTTGTACGCACCGGACTCTGGATCATATTGACCGCAGGTGCATTCATGGCCCTTACCGCGGGATACAGACGAAGAAAGGAGGATAAGGTATGATCGGATGGGATAACTTCATATGGTTCGCGGCAACAGCCTCGCTGTGCTGGATAGGCGGAGCGGCAGCGGCATGGAAAGACAAGGGTAAAACAGTGGCTGTCTCCATGTCACTTATCGGAACAGCCGTATTATGCTACTTCATTGCAGGTATGTGGATTGCTCTTGAACGTCCGCCTATGCGGACTCAAGGCGAGACCAGACTCTGGTACTCGTTCTTCATCTCACTGATCGGAGTGATCGTCTATTGCAGATGGAAGTTCAAATGGATCCTGAGCTTCAGCACCATGATGGCGATCGTCTTCACGTGCATCAACCTCCTGAAGCCGGAAATCCACAGCAAGTCGCTTATGCCAGCCCTGCAGAGCCCTTGGTTCGTACCCCATGTAGCAGTCTATATGTTTGCGTACGCAATGATGGGAGCGGCAACGGTATTTGCGATATATCTCTGGTGGAAGTCATCCCGCAAAGAGATTGTGCCGGAGGAAATGAAAGCCTGTGACACTCTTGTGAAGATCGGCTGGGCCTTCCTTACAATGGGAATGGTGATGGGTTCTCTGTGGGCAAAGGAAGCCTGGGGAGACTACTGGGTATGGGACCCGAAGGAGACATGGGCTGCGGCCACCTGGCTCGGATACCTGTTATATATGCACCTCAGACCGAAGATGAAAGACTACGACTACACATTCGCCCTCCTCATCTTCAACTTCCTGCTGCTTCAGATGTGCTGGTGGGGCATCAACTTCCTCCCTGCCGCGAACACCAGCGTGCATGTATATTAAGCCAGCCGGTGGCACCTAAACACCTGATCGTCAACCCATTACCCAAAGTCGATTCCCCTGTAACGGGGAATCGATTTTAAGTAACTTGCTTAGAATCAGCCACTTACGCGCCACTGCCCAACCACTGAGCTTATCCCCGAGAGGGGCGGTGGGCATGTCTCCGCAATCACCACCAGGCCGTCCTACACAATATCCTGCTAAATTATGCAGGAAAGTGTGCAAAACGATCCAATATACCAGAAAACGATACCGTCCTGCTACGACTCATTCAAAATCGTGCAGGACGGTATCATCAGATCTTCAAGACTGTTAGAGTCTCTCAAGCTTCACAGTGAAGTGACGCATAAGCTCAGTCTCCCATACGATCTTCACACCACGTGTAATCTCGTGACGACGGTCGTAAACATTCTTGAGAGCTGCTGCGATCACATCCATGTGGTTGTTTGTGTAAACACGGCGAGCGATGCAGAGACGGAGAAGGTCAAGACCGCCGAAACGGTTCTCACGAGTCACAGGATCACGGTCAGCAAGGATGTAACCGATCTCGCAACCACGTACACCGGCCTCGAGATAAAGCTCGATAGCGAGTGTCTGTGCAGGGAACTCCTCCTTAGGAATCTGATCAAGAACGCGGTCTGCGTCAACGAAGAGTGCGTGACCACCTACAGGACGCTGATAAGGGATGCCATACTCATCCAGCTTAGCAGCAAGATACTGTACCTGACGGATACGTGTCTCGATAGTCTCGAGCTCTGTGTTCTCATCAAGACCTACAGCAAGAGCAGCCATATCACGGCCGTTCATACCACCGTATGTAAGGAAGCCCTCGAATGGGATACAGAATCTCTTTGCACCCTCGTACCAATCCTCGTGAGCTGTAGCGATGAATCCACCCATGTTCACGAGACCGTCCTTCTTAGATGACATTGTCATACCGTCTGCATATGAGAACATCTCCTTGCAGATTTCCTTGATAGTCTTGTCAGCATAACCCTCCTCACGAGTGCGGATGAAATATGCGTTCTCAACGAAACGAGCCGAGTCGAAGACAACGCGCTTGCCATACTTGTCAGCGATAGCACGTACCTCGCGAAGGTTCTGCATAGATACAGGCTGACCACCGGCTGTATTGTTAGTGATTGTAACGATGATGAAAGGAACCTTGTCTGCGTTCTCTGCAAGCACCTTCTCAAGCTTTGCAGGGTCTACATTACCCTTGAAAGGAACCTCAAGCTGAGTATCCTTTGCCTCGTCCACTGTACAGTCTACAGCAAATGCCTTACGGCTCTCGATGTGACCCTTTGTAGTGTCGAAGTGTGAGTTTCCAGGTACGATTGCGCCAGCTGTAACGAGGTGGCTGAAAAGCACGTTCTCGGCAGCACGGCCCTGATGTGTAGGGATCACATACTCGAAACCTGTGATCTTTGTAATAGTCTCCTTGAGCTGGAAGAATGACGCTGAGCCTGCATAGCTCTCGTCACCCATCATCATCGCAGCCCACTGACGGTCACTCATCGCGCCTGTACCTGAGTCTGTGAGACAGTCGATGTAAACCTGGTCTGACTTAAGGTTGAAAAGGTTGTAATGAGCCTCCTTGATCCACTGCTCACGCTCTTCACGTGTGCTGATGCGGAGAGGCTCTACCATCTTGATTTTCCAAGATTCTGCAAAAGGTAATTTCATGATTATTGATTTTATGTTATTGAGTTTTATACTAGAATGCTATTTCCACCTCCGGGTGCCTGTCCTTTGAACAGAACATGTTAAGGACTGTGAACTTCAATACTTTCTCGCCTGCAGCTGACTTGAGGCTGACTGTGCAGAACGGATCGAGGCGGAACTGGTTGCTGTCTCCGACCTTGATTACATAAGGTACAGAAGTATTGTTGGTAAGCATCACTGTCGACACACCCTTTGAGTCTGTTCTCACAACTGTAGTCTTCATACCTGCAACGAAGAAGTCCTTGAGGAGCTGCTCCTCGCCGCAGACTGTATCAAACGCAAGAGCAAGTGTACGGTCTGCCTCCAACGCCTCGCGAAGCGACTCAAGAGATTTATCCTTTGCAAGGATAAGAGTCATAGGACGGAGATGACCTGTAAGTTTGTAATCAGAAGCTGTAGTTCTGTGAATATCCGAGTTCGCTGAGATGAAAAGGCCCCTCTCCTGAACTCTGTCGATGATTCCAGGGTAGAATTCCGCACCGTTCATAACCTCTACGCCGTCTACAAGACCTTCGCCATAGACTGTCGCCTCTGTCTCTGTCATATCAAGGCTTATCTTTCTCCAGCCTGGGTGGTTGTGCATTACAAGGGCATTCTGAGCCTTTGCATTACGTACCGCCTGAACAGGGTTCGGATCATAGATTGTATTGTTGTCTGTTGTGAAAAGGGCATTGAAATGACCTACTGTAGTTCCGTCACGTGTAATCTCGCAACCAGGGATGATTGTGATGCCATATGCCTTGGCTTCTTTCTGGCTCTCCTTAACGCAATAGTTAAGGTCCACCATGATTCCCTCCTCTGTCGCAGCCTTAGCGCCGACACTATAGTTGATAGCCTTCGGATACTTCTCGGAAACATACTTCTTAAGGTAGTCCACCATCATTGTCTCATTAGGTCTGTACTCCACGTGCTCAGTCACTGCCATCACGTCAAGACCGTCGACCCATGCCTCCAATACTCTATACTTCGGATGAACCTGACCATCAGAGAAGATTGTATGGGTGTGAAGGTCCGCCTTATAGACGTTGTAACCGTTGACCATCGGAAGCACGACCTCTTTCCTGCATGACTCGTGGCGTGAAGCGTGACGGATCATCTCGGAATTATTTGCATCCTGATAGTAATACTGTGCGCTTGCTGAAATTCCAAGCAGCGCGAAAGCCAAAAAAGTTGCTAATTTCTTCATTATCTTGATTATTAGTTAATTGTCATTAAATTCCAAGCTGCTCTTTCATACTGCGAAGCAGGTCAAAGGCCTGGAGTGGGGTCATATTGTTAAGGTCCGCATTTTCAAGTTCCTCCTTGAGAGACGAAAGAAGAGGGTCTTCAAGCTGGAAGAACGAAAGCTGGATGGAACCGTCGCTTTCGACCCTGCCTTCCTTGATGTTGTGCGGACGTACGGTGTTGCGCTTCCTCGACTGTGATTTTCCGGTTGTCTCAGCTGCACCATACGCTGTGCTTCCGGCCTCAAGGGCAGCCAAAGTCTTCTCCGCAGACTCAAGCACCTGCTTTGGCATACCAGCCATTCGCGCCACATGAAGACCGAAACTGTGGGCGACTCCACCTTCCTTGAGCTTGCGCAGGAAGATGACACTCTTGCCTACTTCCTTTACAGCAATATGGAAGTTCTTCACACGCGGATATATTTCCTCAAGATCGTTGAGTTCATGATAGTGGGTTGCGAACAATGTCTTTGCACCTTCGCCATACTCATGCACATACTCCACGATCGCCCTTGCGATGGACATACCGTCGTATGTCGATGTGCCTCGTCCGATCTCGTCAAGAAGCACCAGCGAGCGCGAAGAAAGATTGTGAAGGATCATGGACGTCTCGAGCATCTCCACCATGAAAGTAGATTCTCCTCGGGAGATATTGTCAGACGCACCCACGCGGGTGAATATCTTGTCGCAATAGCCGATCGTCGCAGCCGCAGCAGGCACGAAACTTCCCACCTGCGCCATCAGCACGATCAGAGCTGTCTGTCTCAGGAGGGCCGACTTACCCGCCATGTTCGGACCGGTAAGGATGATCACCTGCTGGGAATCATTGTCAAGATAGATGTCGTTCGGAACGAACTCCTCGCCCGGCTGCATCATCGTCTCGATGACCGGATGACGTCCCTGCCTGATATCGATTACCTTGCTGTCGTTCATCTGAGGACGGCAATATCCGTTTGAAACAGCAAGCTCAGCAAAACCGGCAAGCACATCAAGACGGGCAAGAATACGGCAGTTGCTCTGGATTACCGAAATCTTAGACTGGATTCTTGAAACAAGTTCCGCATATATCTGTGCCTCGAGTGCATAGATACGCTCTTCTGCACCCAGGATCTTCTGTTCATATTCCTTGAGTTCCTCTGTGATGTATCTTTCCGCATTCACCAGAGTCTGCTTTCTGATCCACTCCTCAGGGACGCTGTCCTTATGGGCATTACGCACCTCGAGATAGTATCCGAACACATTGTTGAAGCCGATCTTCAGGGATGAGATGCCTGTACGTTCGATCTCCCTCTGCTGTACCTCCAGCAGGTAATCCTTGCCGTGTCGTGCAATTCTGCGGAGTTCATCAAGTTCTGCGTTCACGCCTTCCGCAATCACGTCGCCCTTTCCAAGCTGCGACGCAGTCTCCGGATGCATTGTCCTTCCGAGATATTCAAGAAGGTCCTCGCAGTCACCCATCTTACCGATCAGGGCATCAAGAGCCTCAACACCTTTTCCGCTGCAAAGATTCATGATAGGAGCCGACTGGGACAATCCCCTTTTGAGCTGCATCACCTCACGAGGCATGACCTTGCCTGCCGCCGCACGGGAAATGATTCTCTCAAGGTCACCTATGTCGCCGATCATTGTCTGGAGACGTCTCAGCTCATCATTGTTGTCCGCGAAATACTGGACAATAGAGTATCTGCTCTCAAGCTCCTGAAGGTCCATCACAGGCATGGCAAGCCATGTCCTGAGCATACGGGCACCCATCGGAGATGAACATTTGTCCATCACGTCCACGAGGGATGTACCCTCCTTTCCGGCTGTCGACGCAAAGATTTCAAGGTTGCGGAATGTGAAACGGTCCATCCACACGAACGCACCTTCGTCGATGCGCGAGATGGAACATATGTTCGAAAGTTCCTTATGCTGAGTCTGCTCAAGATAGATGAGCAATGCTCCTGCCGCTGTAATGCCAAGCGGGGAGCCGTCGACCGCAAAACCCTTGAGCGAGTCAACGCGTAGCTGCCTCTTGAGCCTTTCCACAGAACTCTCATATACGAACGCCCATTCCTCAAGTGTCGAAACATAGTAATGGTCTCCGTACTTCTCCTTCGTTCCCTTTTCAAATCCTCGAGGAACAAGAAGTTCCTTCGGAGCAAACGAACCCAGAAGAGTTCCAATGTAATCAAGCGAACCTTCCGCCACCTGGAAAGTACCGGTAGATACGTCAAGAAATGCCGCTCCGCACTTGTCCTTATGGAAAGCGAGACCGGCAATATAGTTATGCTCCTTCTGTTCGAGGAGCTGCTCTGAAAAAGCGATACCCGGAGTCACAAGCTCCGTAATACCTCTCTTTACGATTTTCTTTGTGAGTTTCGGATCCTCAAGCTGGTCGCACACCGCCACCTTATAGCCGGAACGCACCAGTCTCGGAAGATATGTTTCAAGCGAATGGTGAGGGAAACCTGCCATCGGGATAGCCCCGGGCGTGGCACTGGAACGCTTTGTGAGCACGATGCCAAGCACCTTGCTCGCAGTAAGCGCGTCATCTCCGTATGTCTCATAGAAGTCACCGCACCTGAATAGAAGCACAGCCTCGGGATGCTCCGCCTTCATGGCGAAGTACTGCTTCATCATCGGGGTCTCGGTAGGTTTCTTTTCTGTCATAGATCATCTTTTTGCAGCACACGTAAAGTGAGCTGTAGTCAAACGGACAAATTTACGAAATTTATCGGTTTGACACAAGACAATCTCAGATTACATACCTCCCAATGTGGCCCAACGGATAAGGTCCTTCTGTGAACGGCGCGCAAGCTCCGACTTTGGAGAAACGGAGTCCTTTGACGTGAAGACTATCTTATGTACAGAGTCCTCCGACATAGGCAGACAAAAGGTGGTATCCGGCCTGGTCTTCACTTCAGCCGAACCGCCTTCGCGTCTTGAACACGAAGTAAGAATGACAAGGGCAATCAACAGAAGATTGCAAAGCGCAAAGCACAGAAAGTTCTTCATACCATGTGAAATTTTCAGCGGCTAAAGTATTATCAATTCCATACCTTCCTGTTTCGTTTTTCGCTTGATTTTTAGAGGTTTTGCATTTTCGATAATCCTATAGACATTTTTTAAACCGTATTAGACATTTTTGAAAAGTTTTTACTTATGTTTGTTGCAACTAAGTGACGAAAAATGAAAAGAATTGTTCTCATAGTCTGCTTTCTGGCCGCAGCAACAGCATCGGCATGGGCAAAAGAGCAGTACGTATACACTCAGATCTCAAGAGAAGAGGGACTCAACTCTACCGTCAACTGTATCTACAAAGAGAAGGACGGAGACGTTTGGATCGGCACTCCTACGGGACTGTACAGCTTCGACGGATACACCCTGAGGGGCTATGCGGGACAGCTTTCCGGCAGCCGTCATGTATATCAGATCTGCACAGACAGCACGGGCGACCTCTGGGTACTGACAGACAGGCACTTCATCAGACGCGACTACGGAAGCGACATCTTTGAAAAGGCCGCCACCGACAGCCTCGTACAGAACCCGTTCTACTGCATGCTGCCAGACGACAAAGGAATCTGGGTAGGCGGTTCGGGAAAGCTGTACAGATACGGTTACGCGGACAGGACTCTTCGACTGTTCTGCACCACATCGGACGATTTCGACATACAATATATCGGAGCGATCGACTCCAACACCCTCCTCTGCGCATCACATTCCGGCAAGATCCTTATCGACACCACAACGGGAGAAGTCAGCGCAGCACCTTACGGTGAAAGGAACGAAGTATCCGCAGCGCTCATCGACAGCAAAGGCAGAATCTGGCTCGCCTTCTACAACAACGGCATCGAAGTCTTTGAAAAGGACGGCACCAGAATAAAAAGCTACAACACATCCAACTCCCAGCTCAGCAAGAACATTGTACTCTGCATGACCGAACACGGATCATCCGTCCTTGCGGGCACAAACGGAGGCGGAATCAACATCATCGACATCGAGACTGACAGAATAAAGACCCTGTCACATATTCCCGGAGACCGTCTTTCATTCCCGGCACAGTCCATCAAGAGCATCCACACCGACCACTACGGCAACATCTGGGCCGGCAGCATCCACAAAGGTCTCATCAGCGTCAGCCAGAGCGACATCAACTCATATCAGGACACCCGAATAGGACTGACAAACGGACTCAGCAACCCTACAGTCCTCTGCCTCCACCAGGGCAGGACATCCGACTATATATGGATAGGAACCGACGGAGAGGGAATCAACAGATTCGACCCTCACACATCCCGCTTCACCCATTTCAGCAGCACCCTGGGTTCGCGCGTGGTTTCCATCGCAGACTACTCCGCCACAGAACTCGCACTTTCCGTATATGCCGACAACATATGGATATTCGACAAACTGAGCGGAACATTACGTCCTCTCGGCATCGACGACAAGGACTTTCTCTACAAGATCCGCCATTCCGGACGAGACATCCATATATACAACGAAAACGATGGAGACCTGCTTTTCCTTGCAAGCGGAGTACAGAGATATGACAAACGCAGCCGAAAATGCGTTGCGATAAGCGATCCCGCCAAGAAGGTGCCCAACTCTACATATTCGATCATCGGAAGGTCGGAGGAAGGCGTATGGATACATAACAGACTGAACGTCTACCTTCTTCCGGACAATGACGCCTCACTCATATTCAAAGGCCAGCACGAAAACGGCGACATCAGATGCGGTCACATAGGCTCAGACGGCATCATATGGCTCGCAACAGAAGAAGGCCTATGCAACTTCAACACACAGACCGGCACATTCGAACACATCCGGACCATGCTTTTCTCCGACGCAAGCTCTGTTGTATGCGACAACTACTCAAGAGTATGGGTCGGCACTGAAAAGGGTCTCTCTGCATACATTGTAGAATCCGGCTGCTTTACAATTTTTGATGAATCCGACGGCGTGAAGCCGAACAAGTTCCTGCCCTCACCACACCTGCTGTCTAGTCGCGGCGATGTATATTTCGGAGGAGTGGACGGTATGCTGCTGATCCGCGACAATTATATCATCGACACTTCGGATAAGCCAAAGATGAAGCTGAACGAACTTCTTGTCAATGGCGAAGAGGTTGAAATACCTTCAGACGGCGTGTTCAGGGCAACCGGAAAAAGCAAGAAACTTGCCTTCCGTGTATCAGTCCACGACAAGGACATGTTCCGCCATCGCATGTACCGCTTTGCACTTTCCGACAAGCAGGTATATGAAACATCCACACCTTTCTTCTCGCTGCGACTGCTTCCGAAGCCGGGTACATACCATATGACCGTATCCTGCACCAAGCGCACAGGAGAATGGACAGAACCTTTCAGCATGATCACCCTGAAGGTCCCAACCCCTTGGTTCCGATCATGGTGGTTCCTTGGAATATGCATCCTTACCCTTGCATTGGTCTATTTCCTTGTCTTCTACACAATACAGAAGCGCAAGACCAGCCAGCTGAAGATGGCGATGAAGGAGAGGGAGCAGAAGATGTATGAGGAAAAGGTCAACATGCTCATAAACATAAGCCATGAGCTCCGTACCCCTCTCACCCTGATCATGGCGCCTCTGAAGCGTGTGCTGAAGGCAATGGACCATGAAGACAGCAACTTCCCTGTCCTGAGCAGAATCCACCGACAGTCACGCCGAATGAGAAACCTTCTGGACATGGTGCTCGACCTCAGGAAAATGGAGGTTGAGGGCGACCATCTGAAAACGGAAAGAACTGATTTCAACAGATGGATTGCGGCCACAGCGGACGACATTGTCAACGAAGAGAAATCCGAGGGCATCGACATCGTCTACGATTTCGACGCCGACATAGATTCTGCAGAGATCGATATCAAGAAATGCGATATCATACTCATGAACATCCTCATCAACGCCATCAAGCACAGTTCGGCTGGCGATGTGATTACAATCAGGACGAGGTTGCTTGACAGCGGCATGATACGCACATCAGTTTCCGACCAGGGTCCAGGCTTGGGCAAGGATGTGGATCCTGAGAAACTCTTCCGCAGATTTTACCAGAGCGCAAGCGAGAAGTACGGCAGCGGTATAGGTCTGTCATATTCTAAGATCCTCGTGGAGATGCACGGAGGTCAGATCGGAGTGTTCAACAATCCGGACAAGGGCGCCACATTCTGGTGGGATCTTCCTGTCTGCTCTGCCGACAGCGGAAAGGTCGAGAGCCGCGCATACCTGAACGAACTGCTCGGACACTCATCCGAGGCGGATATTTCCGACACACACGCCGAAGAGTTCAGCACAAAGGGCATCAGCCTAATGCTCGTGGACGATAACAAGGACCTCCTGGACTTCCTCCACGAGGCGCTTTGTCAGGATTTTGCGGAGATCATAACCGTTTCCGGAGGCAAGGCCGCTGTCCGTGCTCTTATAGACGGCAAATCCCCGGATATTATCGTGAGCGATGTCAACATGCCGGACGGCGACGGATTCTGGTTGTGCAATGAACTCAAGAAAAGCGAGAAATACAGTCATATTCCGTTTGTGCTTCTGACCGCCCGTGGCGAAGACCAGAGCCAGAGTGAAAGTTACAGACTCGGAGCAGACGGTTTCCTTGCCAAGCCGTTCGAGATCGAAACCCTTATGGAACTTATCCGCAGTCTTATGAGAAGCAAGGCGGAAATCCGCAAGCGTTATCTGTCGGACAACGCAGACGTTGCGGCAGAATACGGATCGGATGAAGAAAGGTTCATCATTCAGCTCAATAAAGTCATTGCCGACAATATAGGCAACCCGGATCTGGACCAGCAGCTTCTCTGCAGGGAACTCGGTATGAGCCGTGCACTTCTCTATAATAAGATGAAGGCGATCACCGGAAGCGGTGTCAAGGAATACATCACCAGGATAAGAATCGAGAAGGCAAAGGCACTTATCGAGAACACTTCCCATACATTAGCGGAAATTTCCGAGATGACGGGCTTTGCAAGTCAGAGTTATTTCAGCACCGCTTTCAAGAATTATGAGGGCGTTTCACCTAGCCAATTCAAGCAAAATCACAGAAAAATGTAAATTTTTGCACTTTTTTTGAAAATTTTTGCAGAAAAATTTGGAAGTTAAAAAATAATGCGTACCTTTGCAATCCCATTCGGGAAATACACGCGGAAGTAGCTCAGTTGGTAGAGCACAACCTTGCCAAGGTTGGGGTCGCGAGTTCGAGCCTCGTCTTCCGCTCCAAATACAAAATCAGGGTCATCTACGGATGACCTTAAATTTTGAAAAAGAGCTTCGGCTCATGAAAATTCACCCGACGGGGTTCAACATATGTCAGTCGTCCTTGTGCACAAGGCCGGCTTTTTTCTTTATATGCACCTCCAGGACATACTGACTTCTCCTTGAAAGTTGGGATTTTAAGGAGAACTGTGCATAAAAGTGTCGAGTTATCCTTGAAAGCGGCCGATTTAAGGACAAATCAGTTCTCTCACCGGGATTTGCTCCCTACGGTCGCTGGGATTTGCGCAGTCGCTACGCTCCTTTGCACATCCCCCGTCCCTGCCGGGAGGGCCCTAGCAAGCTAGGAAGGCCGGAAGCTTCGGTTCTCTCACCGGGATTTCGTCGCTTCGCTCCGACATCCCCCAGCCGCCTGCGGCGGGGCTGGGCAGATAAAGCAGAAAAGCACCATCGAGTAAACTCGTGGTGCTTTTCTGCTTTATCTGCGGTGAGAGGGGGATTCGAACCCCCGGTACGGTTACCCGTACGTCAGTTTAGCAAACTGGTGGTTTCAGCCACTCACCCATCTCACCAAGCTGACCCATTTTTCCAATGGGACTGCAAAGATATAAATAAATTTAGAGAATCTCCAAATAAATTTTACTGCTTAGCGATGTTTTCGCGCATCTCTGTGTCTGCCTGGATATTCTTCATCTTGTAGTAATCCATGATGCCGAGATTACCTGTGCGGAAAGCCTCCGCCATTGCGAGAGGAATCTCTGCCTCAGCCTCGATAACGCGTGCGCGGGCCTCCTGAGCCTTCGCCTTCATCTCCTGCTCGAGAGCGACCGCCATAGCACGACGCTCCTCTGCGCGAGCCTGAGCGATATTCTTGTCAGCCTCTGCCTGGTCGATCTGGAGAACAGCACCGATATTCTTTCCGATATCGATGTCTGCGATATCGATCGAGAGAATCTCAAATGCAGTACCAGCGTCAAGACCCTTGTTGAGCACCACCTTGGAAATGCTGTCAGGATTCTCGAGAACCGACTTGTGGCTTTCAGCAGAACCGATCGAAGAAACGATACCCTCGCCTACACGGGCAAGAACTGTCTCCTCTCCCGCACCGCCGACGAGCTGCTTGATATTGGCACGGACAGTTACACGAGCCTTTGCAATGAGCTGGATACCATCCTTTGCAACCGCTGTAACAGGAGGAGTGTTGATCACCTTAGGGTTGACCGACATCTGCACAGCCTCAAACACGTCACGTCCTGCAAGGTCGATAGCTGCAGCCATCTTGAAATCGAGCGAGATATTCGCCTTGTCTGCGGAAATAAGTGCATTCACCACCTTAGGAACATTTCCCTTTGCGAGGTAGTGAGCCTCGAGCTCATTCGCATAAAGTTTGAGACCGGCCTTTGTACCTGTCACCATCGCCATTACGATAGTGTTAGGCGACACGCCCCTCCAACGCATGAGCACAAGCTGAATAAGAGAAATACGGACTCCCGAAATCAACGCCTGGAACCAGAGGGTAACAGGGAAGAACCATAGGAAAATCACGAGGCCGACCAATCCAAGCGCGGCCCATACAACGATCATAACATCCATAATATAAATAATTTAGATTTGTTCAGAAAAAACGGCCGAAACGTAGATCTTCTTATCCTCGATCATCGCCACCTCAACCTCTGTACCGGGATCAATAATACCCTCAACGGCCTTGACCTCAGTCACCCTGTCCCCGAAACGGACAGTTCCCATCGGAGCAAGTCTGGTCACTGCGACACCCTTGTCACCTAGGCATACATACGAGCTGTCATCCGCCACAGCCTTTGAATCTATATTAGTCTCGAGCGCCATACGCTTCCACGTCTTTGCCCTGAGCACATATGTCAACGTAATGAGCAGCAATACCGCATTGACACCTGTGACTACGGCACCGACAAGATTACCGAACTCGTAAAAAGAATAATAACAGGATCCGCCAAGAGCAATGAGACCAAGGACACCTGCAACTCCGACTCCCGGAATCAACAGAATCTCCGCCAGAATCAGAATCAATCCGACAATTATCAATGTGATTACCAATCCCATCTTATGTGAAATTTAATTCTCTATAACCTCGATCTTGGCATCGCCGTAGCCCATGACCTCGACAAACTCTATCAATGCCACCGCCTGAGACCTGTTGTTGAAAGGTCCTACAACAAGACCGCCGTCTGACCTTGCCACATCCTTACCGGCCGCCTGCTGCCTGATACCCTCGATCATCACGGAATCCGCAGTTCCGCCCGACGGAATGATAGCGACACGATAGAACTCGACCGCAGCCTCCTTCCTTGCCTTCTCCTCGGCACGCACCTTATTGACAGACATCTCCTTACCGTCAATATAACCCACGATATAAGCGTTACGGAAACCAACCCTCTTAACTGTGTTCAGATTTGCGAGAACATCCTTGTACTCATTGAACAGTCCCACTCTATACACATATCTTCCGCTCGCAGACCTTGTCTCGAAAACAGGGCAAAGGCCCTTCAAAGCCTTCACGGAAGCAGCCTGTGTTGTAGAGAAAACCTGGATCTGATATACGATTCCTTCAGGGATGGTGACATCTGTCACGAACTGTGCGGTATCCAGAACACGGAACGAATAGTCAAACTCCATCTTCGGCTTTTCAATATCCAGAGTCAACGGTTCACCGAGGTTCATCTTCAGGAACGCGTACTCCGCATTGTCACCTACCACCTCTCTTTCCGCCTCCACAAGCAGTTTGTCCGCATCGATCACAACTCCGCTGAACAGGAAGTCCATCTCAATCTCCTGAAGTTCCTTCATCGATTCCTCAAGACTCGCCTGGAATTCAGGAATATACGACTCCTTCTTAAGAATCAGGTCCGCAAGTCTGTTCTTTTCCTCCTCGCTCTCCACAATGGAATATCTCTCACGGTATTCATCCAACGCATTCTCATACGCCGAGATAGAATCCCTGAGCGACCTTACCTGTGCCATCTTATCCATGTATTTGCGGGTATCGGCATTTTCCGGAATATCAGACTTAACCTCTTCTGCTCCTCCCATGGCAACAGACACATTCATTGCCGCAAGCTTGGCAAGATCCTTAGGATCCCTCATTTCGCTTCTCACAGGCATATTGTCTGCCTCAAGCACATACACCCATACGCTGTCAGAAGAACAGTCCCTGTCGGATGCAAAGACAGTATATCTGCCATCCTCGCTGCCGGCAAGAAGGAAATCGTCGGCAGGAGACGAATAAGGAAAGCCCATATTCACAGGCACTGCCCAATCGCCGGTCTCCTCATCCCACTGAGACACATACAGGTCATAACCGCCGACGCCATAAAGGCCCTTCGACGCAAAATACAGCGACTTTCCATCCTGCGAAAGCATAGGATAGATCTCGTCTGCAGCAGATGTCATATGCTCGTTTATAAGCGACGGTATTGTCCAGAGCGAATCACCCTTTTCGGTGAGGTAGATATTTCTGATGCCGGATTTGTCGACAGCGGAAAAATATATCGATTCAGCATCCGCAGGTGCATACAATGCCTTTGCATATGGTCCTGCGATGGTATCAAGCTGATCAGGAACGGCCCTCCAACTTCTGTCCTTCAACGGATAATATAGGAAGAAATCCTCCTTCGAGAACATATGCTTTGCCACAACAACAGGCTTATAGACGAAGCCTGTCATGTTTCTACCGTTCTCGGAAAGCAGGATGCGGTCGCTGATCTTCATGACGAGCAAAGAGTCTACCTGTGCACGCAAGGTGCCTGTTCGTCCAAGACTGTCTGCGACCAAAGAGTCTACGCGCGCATATGTAACAGTAGTATCGGTTGCAAGATCCAGCGCTTTCGAATATTCCTCCAGAGACTGCTCAAAGCAGTATGCATGCCTCAGGGAATCGCCCACGTTGACAAGACTGTCCACGCGCGCCACCTGAGCGCCGGCACCGAATGCCTTCGCACACAAAATCAATATAATAAGGAAGAATATCCGTCTTCTACGCATCATATCGTGACCTTTTCAGCCTACAAAAATAAGAAATATTTGCAGAAACTTCATTTATAAGAAAAAAATCGTAAATTTGTGCCCTATTTTGCGCTTGGTATATCGTGCAACATCGTTGCCATACCGAAAGTCGAATACAAAATCATTAAAAACAATAACTATTATGCAAAGTAAAGGTGCAATTAAATTTGTAGCATTCCTGCTCCTTCTCGCATCTCTCTGGCAGCTTTCATTCACCGCTGTAACACAGTATCAGGAGAAGAAGGCTGAGAAGTATGCCGAGAATAAGGCAGAGGCTGCAATGCAGACAGCCGCTTACGCAAAAGTGGCAGATGTAGACAAGGCTTTCTACCTTGATTCACTCAAGAAGGACGAGAGCAGAAGATACATCGATTCAATCTCATCAGAGAAGGTTTATTTCGGCTACACATTCAAGGATGTAAGAGCTAAGGCAATCAACCTCGGTCTCGACCTTAAGGGTGGTATGAACGTAATGCTTCAGGTGCAGCTCAAGGACCTCGTACAGGCTCTTGCAGGCGGCAACAACAGCCCTGAGTTCATCAACGCCCTCAACCTTGCACAGGAGAGAAGCGTGAACTCACGTCTCGACTTCATCACTCTCTTCGCACAGGCTTGGACTGAGACAGCAAACGGTACTCCTCTCGCACAGGTATTCGGTACATATGAGATGAGAGATAAGATCAGCCCTGAGTCAACTGACGACCAGGTTGTTGAGGTTATCAGAGCAGAGGCAGAGAGCGCAATCTCTAACTCATTCAACGTTCTCAGAAACCGTATCGACCGTTTCGGTGTAACTCAGCCAAACATCCAGAAGCTCGGAAACAGCGGACGTATCCTTGTTGAGCTTCCAGGTGTAAAGGAGCCAGAGCGTGTAAGAAAGCTCCTCCAGGGAACAGCTTCCCTCGAGTTCTGGGCAACTTATGACAACGCAGAGGTTGAGTACTTCCTCAACGAGGCTAACGCTAAGCTTGCTGAGATCCTCGCTGATGACGCAGAGGTTGTAGAAGAGGCTAAGGCAGAGACTGACGAGCTTCTCGCTGCTGAGCTCCAGAACAAGGAAGACGCTGCTGCAGAGGCTGCTTACAAGAAGCAGAACCCTCTCTTCGCAGTTCTCCAGCCATCTGGCGCAAAGGGCAACGCTTGCATCGGTTACGCTCACTACGCTGATACAGCTAAGATCAACAAGTACCTCAGCATGCCACAGGTTAAGGCTCTCTTCCCACGTGAGTTCAAGCCAATGTGGACTGTAAAGGCTTCACAGTGGATCCCTGGCGACAACATCTTCGAGCTCGTAGCCATCAAGTCTACTTCACGTGACGGCAAGGCTGTTCTTGACGGTGGTTCTGTAACTGACGCACGCGTACAGTACGGCAACACAGGCGGAAACCCTGAGGTTTCTATGTCAATGAACGCTGAGGGTGCAAACATCTGGGCAAGAATGACCAAGGAGAACATCGGCAAGCAGGTTGCTATCGTTCTCGACGGAATGGTTTACTCATATCCTACAGTACAGAGCGAGATCGCTGGAGGTAGCTCACAGATCACAGGTAACTTCACTCTCGAAGAGGCTGAGGACCTTGCAAACGTACTCAAGTCAGGTAAGCTCCCTGCACCGGCTACTATCATTCAGGAGCAGGTTGTAGGACCATCACTCGGTGCTGAGTCAATCAACGCAGGTCTCATCTCATTCGTGATCGCATTCCTCCTCGTACTCGTTTACATGGTATTCTTCTACCAGGGTGCAGGTATGGTTGCCAACGTGGCTCTCATCTGCAACGTTGTACTTCTTTTCGGTACACTCGTTTCATTCGGTGCAGTTCTCACACTCCCAGGTATCGCCGGTCTCGTGCTTACTCTCGGTATGGCAGTGGACGCTAACGTAATCATCTACGAGCGTGTGAAGGAAGAGCTTCGCGCAGGCAAGGGTCTTGGCAAGGCAATCGCTGACGGTTACTCAAACGCTTACTCAGCTATCATCGACGGTCAGATCACTACCCTCCTTACTGGTATCGTACTCTTCGTATTCGGTTCAGGTCCTGTACAGGGCTTCGCGACTACCCTCATCATCGGTATCATCACTTCAGTTCTTACTTCAATCTTCATCACAAGAATCATCTTCGATGACAGAGTATCTAAGGGCAAGAACATCACATTCGATAACAAGCTTACAAGAAACTTCCTCCAGAATACACACGTTGACTTCATCGGCAAGAAGAAGATCGCTTACGTTGTATCAGGCGTTCTCATCGTAGCTTCACTCGTTTCTATCTTCACTAAGGGCTTCACATACGGTGTTGACTTCACAGGTGGTCGTACATATGTTGTACGTTTCGACCAGAACGTTTCTGCTGAGGATGTACGTGCTGCTGCAATCGCTGAGTTCGACGGCGCTGTCGAGGTTAAGCAGTTCGGTGGTGACAGCCAGATGAAGGTTACTACACAGTACCTCGTGGAGAACGAGTCAACTGAGGCTGACGCAGAGGTTGAAAGCAAGCTCTACAACGCACTCAAGGGATTCTTCGCTGAGGAGCTCACATTCGCTGAGTTCACTTCAACTCTCGACAACCCTAACGGTATCATCAGCTCTGACAAGGTAGGTCCTACTATCGCTAACGATATCACACGTTCAGCAATCATCGCTGTGATCATCGCCCTCATCGTTATCTTCGGATACATCGCAGTTCGTTTCAAGGGCTGGACATGGGGTCTTGGTGGTGTAACAGGTCTTGCTCACACTGCGCTTATCGTAATCGGATTCTTCTCGATCTTCTCAGGCATCCTTCCATTCAGCCTTGATATCGACCAGACATTCATCGCAGCGATCCTTACTATCATCGGTTACGCTATCAACGATACAGTGGTTATCTTCGACCGTATCCGTGAGTACAAGGAGCTCCATCCAAAAGCAGACTTCAAGAAGAACGTAAACGCCGCTCTCAACAGCACACTTTCACGTACTATGAATACATCACTCACAACTCTCATCACTATGGTTGCTATCGCAATCTTCGGTGGCGAGGTGATCAGAGGTCTTGCAGTTGCATTGATCGTCGGTATCGTAGTAGGTACTTACGCTTCAATCTTCATCGCAACTCCTATCATGTTCGATGTAACTAAGAAGGTTGACGCCAAGAAGGCAGAGTAATCAACTCTAAATACGCAAAAAGAGGCTTCCTCATTATGAGGGAGCCTTTTTTGTTTGGACGGTTCAGCTTATCTATATTTTGCTTTGATGCACTCAACAGACGTAGCAAGCCCATGGCGTAGCTCGCACAGCTTGTTGAGAACAGCTGGCTGGCGATTGGCAGCTGTGGTGCCGGCTTACAAAGCTCCGTCCTGGAGAGCTGTAGCGAGTTTGGGCATAAAGTGGATACAGGTGTACCTGGAATCCTTGTCTATCCGGCTTTTTGGGGACAGCTGTGTCTACTTTTACCCGATTCAGGGCACAGCTCTCCTCTAAGGCACAGTTTTCTCCCGGTATGTTTAAATGCAGCAGATTACGATCAATAAAATGGCCGTTTTCTTGATCGAAACACTGCGACTGTGGCAGATAACTATCTATGCAACAGCATATTACCGAAAGGAGATTCCCTTTGAACGGGGCATCGCCTTTTGTCAATCAGCTGACAGATAGGGTTTTAGGTGCCACGCAGTTTGTTTGACCCTTTGGGAAAGCAACGCGGCTGGCGAATACGCCTGGCCAGCCGCTTGAGCCAGGCTGCGCAAGCTAAGCCAAAGGGCTTGGTCGGCCAGCTTCGTCTTCAGAGGAGCATATCGACTTAAGGCTATAAAAGAAGCTGCGCGAACTTTGTAGTAGTTCGCGCAGCTCTGTTTCTTCCAGACATGCCAGGGAAGGATGGAATCCCTCGCCTGACCGGATTATTTTACGAGACGTACGTCAGATCCTGAAATGAGTTCGCCGTAAACGGTGAAAACAACGTCAAATACGCAACCGCTTGCCTTGTCTGTCACTCTGTACTTCTTGATGCGACCATTGTCAACATAAAGCTCATACTCCGTAAGATCGAGGGCAGGATAAACCTTTGTAGGATCATCCGGAACCATACCGTTGATGCTGCGCTCATGGATAGGCTCACCGGCAGCAAGACGCTGCATATGTCTTTCCACTACCGCCATATGGGTTGGGTGGTTAAGTGGGTCGAGGTCGATGGTTTCAACCTTCTCATAAGGCACCTTTCCGCCGTTTGCAGCGCGGAGAGCGCGGAGGCTGTCTGAATACTCCTTGAATTCAGCGCGGAGTTCCGGAGTATCGAGACCTGCGATTGTATAGAGAGAAACCGCCTGTGCACCGCCCTTGAATGCCTGGTCCATCTTCTCGAAGATCTTCCAAGGAGAGCCACCAAGTTCTGTATCAAGGCCTACACCAAGGACAGTCTTAGGGTTCTTGTCCAAGTTGTTCTGTACAGTTCCCTCATAAGCGAAATAAGTCTCCTGAGTGTAGAAATCACAGTAGATCATAGGAAATACGATGTCAAGATCCCATTTTCCGAAATCCTGGGCTACCATGAATTTAGACACCTTTGTAGTAGCGAAAGGAGAGGCTGTCACGACTCTGCCATATTTATGCGCTGTCTCTGCCATGAGGTTTGCACACTCTGTAACCTTATCGCAACGGAACTGGCACCATACAGGGTCTTTTGAAGGATCCTCCTGCTCGCGTGGGTCATAACCGTGCTTAGCCATGAACTCCTCAAGCATTGCAGGGTGGTAACCGAAGTCCCACTGAGGGAACACCTCACCGTCCTGAGTAATATTGTAAATATAGCTGAGTGATACAGGAAGAACAACGTCAACAAGACGGCAGTAGTCAAGGCAGATACCCTCGATGCCGTCGATCTGGCAAAGCTCTGTAACTCTGTCAACGAGATTCTGTCTTACCTCAGGAAGGTTAGGACACATGAACTTATATGAGTTTACATAAGCCTTATACTCAGCAAGGCTCTTGCCTTCACGGTTCACATCGAACAAGTGTGGCTGCTCTGCAAGCATACGAGGTCTGTCCTGACGTGGAGGATTGAGAGTCCAGAGCCATGCATATACTGTGATACCATACTTCTGAGCGATCTCGATGTCTTTCTTGTAGTCCTCTGGAGATACTGCATGAAGCATCACACCGTCGATTCCGGCCTCATGCATAGCCTTGAATGATGCTTCCATATCTACTCCCGGAAGGTCTTCCAACCATGTCCAGAACATAGGATAAACGGGCTCCTTCGGGCCCTTGCTGCAGGATACGGCCATTGCTACCGCTGCAAGCAGAAGAAGAATACTCTTTCTCATTGTGGTTAATTTATGTGATTAATATTAGAAATTACTTTCTGTAGTCAAGAGGCGGTTTGCGATCGCCGATCAAAGGCTTGAAGACAAAGTCCGCACCTCTCCTGGCATCGAATTCCGCCTTAACCTCCTTCACGGTTTCAGGCGAAGTATAAAGATCGTAAGCTGTAAGGAAAAGCACTCTTGCCACGTTCATTATGCCCCTGGTGCCGATAGTAGTACCGCCGCTTGATGTGAACTGCCAGCAGTGTCCGAGGCCTGCAGGCACGAAGGTCGCAGCCCTGAAGCTTGCAGTCGGCGCCACCCATGTGACATTGCCCACATCGCTGGAAACTCCTCTCAACGTAGGATAGTCAGCCCCGAGCGGAAGAACCATTGTCGGCTTCTCAAGCACCGACATATCTGTAATGCCGGTCGAAGCCAGCATAGCCTTTGCAAACTCAGTCTCTCTCGCATCGTATTTAACGCCTCCCACGGCCTCCAGGTTCGTCTGAAGCACCGCTGCTAGCCTTTCGTTGTAAAGTCGCTCAAAATTGCCTGAAACGACCTCATATTCCATTGTTGTGCCTGTTCCCATCGCAGCACCTTCCGCCGCCTTCAATGCTCTGTCGAAAAGATCTGCTACGACAGCACGGCTTCCGTTCCTGAAATAATACAGAACCTGTGCGCGCTCCGGAACCACATTCGGCGCCTTGCCTCCGTCAGTGATGGCATAGTGGATTCTTGTTCCGTCCGGAACATGCTCCCTCATCATGTTCATCATGAAGTTGAACGCCTCAACGGCATCAAGAGCAGAACGACCCTTCTCCGGTGCGCTTGAAGCATGTGATGATGTTCCATGGAAGGTGAAACGAACCTGAACATTGGCAAGACCGCTCTCGACATTCACGAGATTGCAGATGTCCGGATGCCAGTCAAGGACAACATCAACGCCGTCGAAGCAGCCTTCACGGGCCATATAAGCCTTTCCGCCGCCACCCTCTTCAGCTGGACAGCCGAACAGTTTCACTGTGCCCTGACGACCCTCGGCGAGCCATTTCGAGATGGCAACAGCTCCTGCGGCAGAACCTGTTCCAAGAAGATTATGTCCGCAACCGTGACCCGGCGCACCCGCCTTGACGGCCTGTTTGTATGTGACTGTATCCTGCGACATGCCAGGCAGGGCGTCATACTCTGCAAGAATGCCGATCACAGGGCTACCGCTGCCGTATGAAGCCACGAATGCTGTAGGAATACCGGCAACTCCCCTTTCCACGGTAAATCCATGGCTTTCCAGATGTGTTGCAAGCAGTTCACTGCTCTTAAATTCCAGGTATCCAAGCTCCGCAAGGGCATGAATCTCCTTCTGCATGGCGTCGTATGTACCGAAAGACGCCTCGATATATGCAGTACCTGCATTAGACAGCTTCGCCTTCTGCGCCTTCTTTGCAGAAGACGGAAGGCAAAACATAAGGGCTATAGCGACTAAAACTGATATTCTTCTCATTCCTTAGATCTCTTTTTATTACGGACCATATAAATAAGCAGAGACAGACCTATCACTGCACAAACGCTTGAGAAGATCAAGCCGTAACCGCTTGAAAAAGCAATCGGCGCAAATGTGATAAGTGCGATTTCCACCGGTGCAACGAATATGTATGCAATGGCGTAATGATCGACGCAATGGCTTCTACCGTCCGGATCGGCGATTCTGAAAAGCGCCATACCCATTGCCATTGTACCTGTAAACCAGCCCCACGAGAACATTGCCTTCTCAAACCAGTATTCCTTGAAGATATACTTTGCAGCAACGAACACATACAGTGCGGTAACCGCGAGACCCACGCCGAGAAGTATGAGCATCGGCACAAGATACTGCGTAACCACAGAAATCTTGATGGAAGCGATACCGAAGGCCACAAGATAGTCTGTGAACATTCCGCTGAGGTGAGATGATGTCTCCGCAGAGATTCTTTCAGTGACGCGGGTACGGTCGCATATGAACTTCACAAGAATGCCGACGATATACGAACAGCTGAAGACAGGAAGTTCAAGCGACGGTGCGAAATGCGATACTGTCTTGCTTACAATGTATCCTCCAAGGACCGCCAACGCGATTACGGAGAGGTTGAAAGTAAGGGTCGAAATGGAGATTGTCGAGAAAGTCGCATCTCCGATACTTTTACGGTTTTCCTCGGCAAGAAGTCCTGTCCTGAGTTCTTCAGGAAGGGTTTCCGCCTGTGTAAGACATGCAGAATAACCTCTTTTTGTACCGATTCGCAAGAATACGAGACCTAGGAGAATCGAACAGATGATACCCACTGTGGCAGATGTCATCGCAAGGGTAAGGACCTCATCCTGTCCGAAATTAGAGAACGCCTCGCCGAGAGCGGCGGCACTTCCATGACCTCCGCAGAATCCTGCAGGCATGGTTATGCCAAAGGAGTCATTCAACGGCCATATCTGACCCAGAATCAGGATTCCGAGCAGACCTCCGAAGGCCCACTGAAGGAGCAATCCTCCCTGCGAATAGCCCCACATGCGCTTTACCTTTGCCACTTCCTTAGCCTTTGAGGTGGATGTGAAAGGCAATGCTGCGAAAACGAATGCGATAAGGATGCCGGCATATGTGCCGAGACTGCCGGAAAGAGGCAGCCAGCCCAGAACTTCCGGACCCAGCACAAGAGCCATTATACCCGCAAGAACTGCAGGTGGTATCAAAAACTTCTGTATTCCCTTCACCTTGACCCTTATAAGCTTACCGAGAAGCATAAGCGCCGAGATGATTCCCAAGTCGACTACTATAGTCCAAGGTGTGAATGTATCCATTTGTTTATTATTTATCCGTTATTGGTTTCATCTTCTGGCGGAAGGCCTCGAAACGCTTGTCCGCCTCTTTGTTGAATTTCTTTACAGCCTCAAGGTTGAATCCTTCTGCAGCAAACTGCTTTTTGAGTTTCTCTGCCTCTGCGATTTCCTTGTCCTCTGCCTTCATCACTTCAGGAAGAATCTCCTTGCGAAGCTTGATGTAA
This sequence comes from Candidatus Cryptobacteroides sp., assembly GCA_045120635.1. Classification (GTDB taxonomy): domain Bacteria; phylum Bacteroidota; class Bacteroidia; order Bacteroidales; family UBA932; genus Cryptobacteroides. The sequence continues at coordinate 34,590 of JBGVEY010000008.1, read as the reverse complement.
TTGAGGTATTTGGCGCCGTTACCTCTCTTTATTGGGAAGACAACAGCCTTAAGCTGCATTGCCAGATCATTTGCAGGTGCAAGTTCTTTATCCTGAGATGCAAGACAGGTCGGAATCTCTTCCTCAGCTCCGATCCATACCGGAATCGCATATGAGCAAGGTGAGTAACCGATAGCACTCCACATGATGAGGTTCTTTGGATCCTCGCCCGGATTCACACCCTCGAATACAACTGAAGATGTTGTAGTAGGACGTGGAATATAGTCCTGGCTGATAATGTAGCCGCTTCCGAGTTCCTTATCCTTCTTATCCTTGAGATCCTGCTGGATAAGGCCATGATAGAAGGAACGGGCAGGGTTGTCAAGTATCCAACCTGGTGTAAAATCGCCACCCTTTCCCTCGAAAATCTTCTTGGCGGCCTCGTATCTGATATATCCAGAACCACCATCCTCAACACCGGCGAGAGAATAGTTTGTACGATAGAGGTAACCTCTTGGAGAATCCTTTACATCAAAGCGGAAATATCTGTCATCTCCAACCTCGAAATAAGCAGCACCACCTACCGCATCAATCACGGCGAAGTTTGCTCTTGCACCTCTCGGAACAGGCATAGCCTTGAGGAATTCCTCAAATTCATCAACAGTTGCACATACACCAAGAGCATCCATCATGACTACACCGTTGAGAGACGGATTATCATACTTGACGATATTGATATTGTATGATACATTGTTGGCAATGACGAAACCTTTCTCATTAGCTCCTGCCCACACTTCTGTATACACCGTGTCGCGGGTGTTCAGGAGAGCTGTGAATGAATACTTCTCACCTTTGAGGTATCCGATATGATTATAATATTCGTCTGTGTCACGATGTTTCCAAAGCAAGGGACGACCAGTGCCGCTCGCTTCAGCGCTTATGATAGCTGTAGTACATGCAAACGAAGGCACGAGTTCCACAGCTGCAAGCATTAATAATAGGCAGAAAGCTAATCTTTTCATAATCTTTTATTTTCTGATTTTACCCTTCATCTTGTATCCGTAATACGCGTAGAAGAGGATGAATGCGAAACATGGAATTCCGATCCAGTATGCAGCCTGGCCGCCTACCAAATCCTTAAGGAAGCCGTAAGCAAGAGGAACAATCGATCCACCTGCGATACATGCCACGAGGATTGATGAACCTTTGTCGGCGAACTTGCCGAGACCCTTCACTGCGAGTGGGAAGATTGCCGGATACATAACTGAACAACCGAATGTAACGATTGCCACAGCATAGATAGAATATGCCTCTGGAAGAAGCACAACCGCCAATGTACCGACGATTGCGATCCATGAGTGGAGACGGAGCGCACCGCTCTGCGAAAGATACTTAGGAATCATGATGATACCGAAGATATATCCGAGGATCATACCGATACTTGGAACGAAGGCATACTGTTCAGGATTAGGAAGATTGAGACCGGCAGCATAGTCCACTGAACTTGCCATTGCGATAGTCTCTACTCCTACATACATGAACAATGCGATAGCACCGAGAATGAGATGAGGGAACTGGAAGATTGAAGTCTTTCCTTCAGCCTCTGATGCATCACCACCATCTTCCTCCTGCTCACCGAATGCCATTTCCTTGAGAGGAGACACCCATACGAGAAGACCCAGGAGCACGAAGATGCCTGTGAGCACATAGAATGGGAATACGATATCCGAAAGCACCATCTCGTCGAGGTTCTTGCCTATGAGCCATGCAAGGAACATCGGAGATGCAGGCCATGCTATGATATTGCAGATACCCATGATGCTGATACGCCTTGCAGCTGTATCGATCGGACCCAGATATGTAGCATATGGGTTGATGGCAGCCTGGAGGACTGTGTTACCTATACCGCAGATGAACGAAGCTATCATGAAGAGCGGAAGGCTCTGCATCTTCGCAGAAGGAACAAAAAGAAGGAATCCAAAAGCAAAGATAGCGAATGAAAGCACCATTGTCTTCTTGTAACCCACCTTTGTGATCAAGGCTGTCGCAGGATAGCTGAAAAGTAGGAATGCGGCAAATGTAGATGCCAGAAGCAGATAAGACTGTCCTGACGACACATTGAGGGCGCCCTGGAGAAGAGGTACGATATAACTGTTGATACCTAATGCAAATCCTACGATAAAGAACATCATACCGATAATTGCCAATGGTATGATATAGTCGTTTTTCTTCTGTGCCATAATCAATTAAGCTTCTAAGTGATACTCTATAAGACCTTCCATCGGAGCCTTGGCGATTACGCCCATCTCCATACCGTATTTCTTCACTACCGGTTCAAGCAGATCCTTGAAATGATATGCTACAGAACCGACAGCATTGAAGCTATATGTCTGGTAATCAGGATAATGAACAACTATCCTGTCGAAGAATTTTGTAAATGCGTCGGTCACAAGTTCCTTGAAATACGGATCCGTGTCTATGTTCTGACGTATGAACTTCGCATACTGTGCACAGAAACGGTTAGGGAACGGCTTTGTATAGATAGTATCGATAAGTTCATCGTTACCGCAGCCGAGCTCCTTTGCTGTGAGTTCATACACGTTCTCAGGCATATTATGTCTGATGAAGTCAGTGATGAGTCTCTTGCCGAGGTACGCGCCACTACCCTCGTCTCCGAGGATGAAACCGCAGGAATCCACGTTGAGTCCCTCGTTGCAGCCGTCATAAAGACAAGTATTCGCTCCGGTTCCCAGGATTGCAGAGAAACCGGTCTTACGGCCAAGAAGGGCGCGGCATGAAGCGAGGGTGTCCATTGCAATGAATACGGTCTCTGCCTTTGTGAAAACCTTGCGCAATGTCTCCTCCATGAAAGGATACTGAAGCGGGGTCACACCAGCACCATAGAAATAAATCTCCTTCACCTGCTCAGGATCAAGCTCCGCAGGTTTGTTCTTAAGGATGTCCTCAACGATCTGAGGACCTGTAATATAGTTCGGATTGTATCCCTGGCTTGTAAAACGGATACGGACATCCGACTCTCTGGATACGCAGCCCCAATCAGTCTTGGAAGCTCCGCTGTCTGCTATAAGAATCATGTTGTTTCAGTGTTATGGTTATAGGTTCTTATTAGAATGGAAGGGCATTATAAAGTCCGTTGAAAGTGGCCATTGTCGACCATGCCTCATGGTTTCCGAATGTTGTACCGGATGATGAAGGGTCGCAGAGATACCATTTGCCATCGACATAGATTTCAGCCATTACGTGACCGATAATGCTGCCTGAAGACTTGTACTTGCACTGAGCGTGACGATAACGCGCTGGGAGACCTGCTGCACGAGCCATTGCAACGACTGCATGGCTAAGGTCACAGCAGTTTCCGCCCTTCTGCTGGATAGTCTTCACGGCACCTCTTGAAGTGTTTGAATAATTAACCCACTCCCACTCGTCAAGAGAGTAATAGAAAATAGCCTCAGCCTTCTCATAATCAGTCTTCTTGCCGGCAATGATTTCCTGCATCTTAGCTACGACAACAGGATCATCGATAGGACAGTTCACTGTCGAGCGGAGGTAATCCGAATGCCATACGTTAAATTTCTGTGGAAGCTCATTGTTTGTCACATAGTAGTCGAAGATTCTGGCAAATGTCACAAAAATGGCATTGATGACCATCTTTGTAGAATAAGCTGAACCGTCTGCATCTACATAATCAGCATTGATAGTACAGTAGTTAGGGAACAAACCGTTGTTCTGCTCTGCATATGTATAGATCTTATCCACGACTACGAGGAATGTCTCCATGTCCATCTCGTCGACATTGAGAGTGTTATTCTTCTCATTATCCGGTGCGGAAGCAGTTGAAAGGAAACTTACCTCCACATCCTGCCAAGTCTCAGGCTCGGCAACCATCTTCTTGAGAATCTGGCAGCTGGCTGCTACCATCTTGCCTCTTCCATAATCAAGGCCCTCGACATTCACAGCGGTCGGGAGCTTGTTATTCTCCTGGAAATACTTGTAGGCGTCAGCCATCTTAGCAACAAACTCTCCGTTCCATCCCTTCACTACAAATCCCTGCTGTTCTTCCTGTTCAGGTTCCTCTGTCTCAGGATTGTTTGCCTTTGTGCATGCGCAGAATGAAAGCATGCAAATCAATGAAAACAAGAATGCTAATCTCTTCATGGTAGTGTTATTTTATGTTATCAGTTATTATTTTCGAATCAATATGTAGGATTCCACTGAGGAATCACCTTAGGTTTCTGATCCAGCATAGGGATCAGCTTTTCCGGAACAAAACGACGCTCGACAACCAATCTGAACAGATAGGTCTCAAGCCACTCGTTCTGCATCACCACGTATCCGTCCCAGCCACGAATCTCGCCGAAACTGTTTTCGACAAGCCATTTGACCGGCTTACCATCCTCCCCGAGTTCAACTCCCGCCATTGCGATAGCGTGAGCCGACTTGATTTCGCATGAACGAACCATTTCCTCCTTGGTCATGCTCAGGTCTGCACCGAAAGCACTTCCAAAGTCATAAAGGGCAACATCATAGATTCCCCCGATCATCACTGCGGATGCATCTGTATCCGCTGAAAAATAGAACATAGTATCGTGCTTGAGCGACTCCACTCCCATTTCAAGGAGCTCGGCTGCAGGCACATTAAGGAATGTCCAGTCCGGATATTCATAGCAGTTGCGCGAATTGCTGACGCTGTACATGCGGTAATACGGCTTGGTAGGGTCATCCATAAAGATCACATACTCCTTTTCGAGATCATGATTCACGAACTCGTCTCTGAAACTGAGCGGAGTATAGGTCTTGGTTGAAATCACCTTTCCGTTCTTGTCCTTGAGAGTCCACTCGAACTCTGTCGGAGGCTCCCCAAGGTTGCATGCCAGAATGTTGTAGATATCAGACAGGGCCTGCTCCTTGATGGACTGAAGGTCTTTCTTGCCTGCATTACGAAGCATGAGACCGTATCTGCGAAGCGCGGTTCTTACCGTATTCATCAGCCACTTGTTATCAAGGGAAGCATACCTCTCCGGCATTATCTCCTGTGGTACGACACCGTACTTGTCGATGACATGAGCTGCATTGGCGAAATGTCCACCGTCACCTATAGGCTTCTTGAACAGGAAGTCATTGATTCGCGAATCAATCGGCTTCTTCCTGTTGTCGATGACATTCTCAAGAAAACGGTTGGATTTCTCAAGTACATCCCAGAACATGCCATATGTCTGCGAGAACTCGAAATTACCCATGTCATACTTCTTGATCATCTCGTCGCGAAGGATATTCAGAGTGGAAAAGAGCCAGCATCTGCCAGACTTGGACTGATCTGTAACCTTGTTGTACGACACTCTAAAGGTACATGTAGTATCATAGCTTGCCACAAGCTCGCGGTCAAGTCCCACTTCAAGCATATCGCCTGCAAGATAACGCGCGTCACGATCGGATTTCACTTCACGGCGGAATCCGTCGATCATTCTGTCGTCAATCGGTTTAATACGCTCCTGGGCTGACACCGAAACGATCGACATCAGCCCTAGAGCTACTGCTATGAATCTTTTATTCATTGATTATTTCTCCCAGAGATCGTTCAAGTCAGGGAACTCACCGATTCCATGTCTGAAGTAAACGATACCTGTACAGTTAGTCTTAAGGATATCCTCACTGTCAGCGCGGAGTTCCTCTGCATTGAGCGGAATGATATGTCCGCCGTCAGAGAACTGTCCTTCAGCCTCAGGAGTCATATTAACCTTGTAAGTCTGGATACCTACCCATACATCAGCAGGGCCTGACTTCTCCTCGAACCAGTTCGAAACTTCGATAACCCACTCAAGAGACTTGTCCTCACCTGCGTAACCGTAACGGTAAACCATAGGCATAAGAATATCAAGGTACTGACCCATCTGCTCAGGATTCTGGCCGTAGTAATATTCACTCTCGATCTCAGGCATAAGGGCAGCAGAAAGAATCACATCAGGATTGATAGCCTTCAAGGCAACATTGAGCTGACGGCAGAACTCAGTGATAGACCAAGTTGCACCGCACTCAGGCCAGTCGTGCTTATGAGCAGTACCGCCGTAACGGATATAATCAAGATGGATACCCTTTACACCCTTCTCAACATAACCTTTTGCACGATCGATCACCATATCGTAGAAATCCTGCTTGATGGCTTTCTTCTCGTCATCGATAGGGCTTACCCACTTTCCGTCAAAGTAGAATGCCTGGAACCATACGTGAACGGTCAATCCGAGCTTATCGCACTCGTCCATAAACGCATATACAGCTTCCTCTCCCCATTTGTCGAATGCTGCCTCATTCAAAAGGATATGTCCAAACCCTTTTTCAGCCCACTCCTGGATCGGAGCCTCCTTCATATGAGAGCCCCAGAGCCATATTGCATTGGTATTTTCAAACCTAGGCTTCTCTGTCTTGCATGATACAGCGAGCATCAAAAATACTGCGATAGCTGCTAAAAATCTGAATATCTTCATAGGAACATTAGATTTTACAGGTAAATGAAAAAACCGGGTGGGCAGAACCCACCCGGCATGTTTATACTTTCTGACAACAGATTATTTTGTGAAGTGATATGTTGGGAATGTCACATCAGCTGCGATAGCTGTAGCATCGCTGAGGTTGTTGTCAAGCATGTACTTGAAGAAGTATGCGTAAGTAAGGAGCATACGGTGACCTGAAGCACAACCATAGTAACCTGGGCAATCTGAGCGGTTGTTGTAACCAGCCATGTTACCGATAGCGTTGCTGTTCTTCACTGTAGGGAAGTTACAGTTTCTCTGAGCGAAGTTGTCAAGGAGAGCGATATCCACCTTGTCCTCGCCGTTAGGAGGTGTACCCTTCTTGAGGTTACCACCGTTTCCAGAAACTGAACCAGACTCAGAAACTGAACCTGTCTCATTGCAAGGAGCTGCACCCCAAACGATAGGACGTGCAGGAAGGAAGTTGTCATCCATTGTCATTGCCTTCTCAGCTTTGCTGAATGAATTTGCACCAACAGCTGTTTCGTTTGTTGCATCGTATCCACGGAGACCGAGGTAAGCGCGGAGTGCGATATCCAACACCTCTGATGTGCTGTACTCTGCACCAGCTACTGTAAGCTTAGTATCGAATGGAATATAGTGACCGTTCTCGATGTTAGCTACGCCGTCATAGCTCCAACCCTCAGTTACAAGAGCTGTAGGGTGCATATAGTTTACTGTACCTGTTGTGTTCTCCCAAATGTCGATGAACTTAACGTACTCCTGAGCAAAAGCCTTGATTGTAGGAGCCGTCATGTTCTCACCGAAGAGAGGAGCCTCGAATACCTGGTCTGCAGGGATGCTCTTTGCGTCCTGGAGGTTGTTCTCGAGCATGTACTTGAAGAAGTATGCGTAAGCCATCATGATACGCTTAACGCAGCATGTTCCGCCATAACCTGCAACCTGACCGCCAGTATAGCCACAGAAGTTAGAAAGACAACCGTCACCACCACTTCTTAATGGGAAGTTTGTATGACGATGAGTATAGTTGTCAAGAAGGTCGATCTTAACCTGCTCAAGCTCCTGCTCACCTACGATCATCTTGAATGCACCACCGTTTGAACGCTCTGCGTATGGATATGAACCCCACTGATAGTTATGAGTCTCAGGGATATTGCTATCCATTGTGTAAGCTACGTCTGTAGTAGGAACCTTTCCTGCACCGTAATCAGAAGTGTTATGTCCGTCGTAACCACGGAGGAGGAGGTATGAACGAGATGCGATCTCGACTGCATCAGCAAGGCTGAACTCAACGTCACCAAGCTTGATAGTAGTTTCGTTAGGTACGTAGTGTGCGTTAGGAATGTCATTTGAGTCATTGTTTGCACCGATACCAGTCACGTAGTTGACTGTACCAATGTTCTTGTTCCAAATGTCAATGATCTTAACGTACTCTGTAGCGAACTCCTTGATTGTTGCGCTTGTTGGAGCTGCACCCTGATTTACAGTTACAGTCTTTGACTTACCTGTTGCAGTTGTGAATGTAACTGTTGCTGTACGTGAACCACCTGCATTAGCGGCAGCTGTGACAGTAACCTCAGTTGTTGCACCGGCAGCACCCTCCATTGGAGATACTGTAATGCCTTCGCCTTCAACTGTAGCTGTCCAAGCCTGATCCTTAGTAGTAACGTTAACTTTCTCGGCACCACCTTCGTAAGGGAATGACATCTTGTCTACGTCAAGAGCGATGTCTGGTTTCTCTGAACCGTAGAGGTCGAATGAGAACTTCTGATCCTTGATAGCATCGTAAACGTTCTCAGTAATGTCATTGTCAAGGATATACTTGAAGATACGTGCTGCGATGAGGAACTCACGCATAGGGCAGATAAGTCCGAGGTATCCGTCGTAAACGAGTGTAGACTCCTTGCTTGTACCGAACTGCTGGTAGTTACCGATAGCGCCGAGCTGGCTTGATCTTGTAAGATGCCAAGGCATAACGCGCATCATGAATGCGATATCAACCTCAGTTACAGGCTGCTCGTTATACTTAACCGGACCACCGTCGTTCTCGTTTTCATACCAAGGGTGCTGGTTCCATACGAAGAACTCCTCAAGCATAGGGATAGGAGCGTTCATAGTCTTACCGTTACCGAGAGTATGTGCAGGAACGTCAGGAGTACGCTCTGTAGCCCAAACTGTTGAACCCTCAAGTGAGCAAAGGTCGATGAGAGACTTGAGTGCGATACCCCAGCACTGAGCTGCTGTATAAGTAACACCTGCAACCTCTGGCTCATAGTATGGACGGAACTTAGGATCGAACTGCTCTGTACCGTCAGCATTTACCAAGCTACCAGTATAAGGGATAGGAATGAAGTGAGCATTCTCGAATGCTGTACCCATATCTGATCTGTGAGAACCGTCAGCAGAAAGAAGTTCAGTTACTGAATTCTCCCAAACCTCAAGATACTTAACGAACTGAGTTGCAAAGCCCTTGATTGTAGCAGATGTCGAGAGGTAGTCTGCAGAAACCTTCTCAGGCATCTTACCCTGTGGCTTGTACTCAGCAAGAGCGCGAAGCATACAGATAGTCGCACGGTTTGTTGAGAAAGCGATGTTAGTCTCACCACGAGTGAAAAGAGTCTGGTTAGGAACCTGGCCCTTAGACGCCATAGCTGCGATCATACGAGCTGCGATATTTCCAAGGTCCTCAGTCTCTTCTCCGTTCTTAGGACCGTTGAATACAGCGATCTCGAGTGCATCATAGCTGTCTCTCTGGGTGATCAGCCATCTTGTAGCTCAATACCTCAACGTCAGCAGTCGACTTAGCCTGAATGTCAACGAGAGTCTTAGCGATTGCATAAATGTACTGAGGCTGAGTAAGCTCAGTAGTTCCAACTGTCATAGCTGTAGGAACGAAATCCGAATCCTCAAGCCATGCGTTGTAAAGATCTGAGGCGGCAGCAACAACTTCTGCCTGCTTGAATGTGCCGACAACCTTTGCTCCACCGGTTGGTCCATCCGGCTCGATGTCATCGGGCTTACATCCTACAGCCGTCATTACCAATGCGGCCATAGTCATCAAAAAGAAACTTAATCTTTTCATAATTTTGGTATTAGTTAGTGAATGTAATTTTGTATTTAATCCCAAAGGTCGTTAACATCTGGGAAATTTCCAAGAGCATAGCGGAAAAGTACAAGTCCGCTGCAGTCAGTTCGTGTTGCAAAAAGGTCTGCATCCTCTCTGATTCTCTCTGCTGAGAGACTTACAACTTTTTCTGCAGAATCTGATGCATATTCATAAGTCGTTATACCGGCCCAAACCTGCTTCTTTGTAACAGTAGTAAAGAGACGGCTTCTGGATCTGCATGTATCATCCGAATCCTTTGCGCCATAGCCATGGTAACGATAAATCATAGGCATGAACACATCAATATACTTGCCCATCTGTGCCGTATTCTGACCGTAGTATTGAGCTGCGCCGCTCTCCGCCATCATTGCGGCTGAAAGAACGACATTCTCTCCTACTGCATCAATACCCTCTCGAACCTGGCGGCAGCACTCATTAACTGCACCTACAGCTGTGATTTCTTTTGAAGGATTGTGTTTTTCAGCTGTACCTCCAAAACGGATATAGTCAAGGTGAATACCCTGTGCACCGAATTCTGTGATATAGCCCTTTGCCTCAGCAACGATTCTGTCAAAGAGTTCCTGGTCATATCTGTTCTCGGCATCGATTACCGGAGAAATCCAGCTTCCGTTGTTATAGAATGCCTGCATCCATACATGAACCATCATTCCTGTCTCTGCGGCGAGGTGAAGGAACTTCGATGTTGTCTGCATCTTGTTCTCGTTCTCGAAAGCCGAGAAGTTGAGGAGGATATGGTCATAGCCAAGGGCCTTCATACGCTTCATCACAGCACCGTCATTCTCGATCCACTCACCAGCATGCGAGCTCCAAAGCCAGATTGCATTAGGCTTAGTGGTTTCAAGGGTCAGAATTCGGTTTTCAAGTCCCTTGCTGGCTGCTGGAGAGTTCTTCCAGTCACCTGTCATATCAGGCATTCTCTGATATGAACCAGGAAGCGAAAGCTTACCCAATTCACCAAGTTCGAATTTATCGACAACACCACTGGTCGGAGTCAGACCGAGCACAACAGTGAAGTTACCTGAAGGAGAGAAACCTGTATTCAGTGATTCGTCAGCTGTAGATACTACCAATCTTTCCTTTGGCTGAAGCTTCTTTCCTTCGAAAGTCGCAATCTGTCTGCCATCAAAGTAATCATCGAAGAGATAGAGACTCAACTTCGAGAGATCCATCTCCTTATCGGAATTATTTGCAATCTCTACCCATGTATCGGCATACTTATTTCCATCATTGGCAGCGACCTCATTGATCACCAAGTCAGAAAATGACTTTGTGGACATCGGATCTTCTGTCTGACATCCGCTCATAAGAAGAGCGCACAGAAGTCCTCCTAAATAAAAACGCTTTCTCATATTTCTAAAGTTCAGGTAATTTGTCAAGTACTCCAATTTCAAAGAGGTGCTGCTCTGTCTTCTTCACATTACCGCACTCCTTGATTTTTGCTTCACAGAATGCATAGTCTGTAAGAGATGGGTTTCTCTCCATCAACATACGTACCGAACGGTCCACAACCTTATCGTTGATAAGTCTTACGTTTACCATTCTATTGCCCTCAACGCGACCGAGACGGATAAGTACAGTTGTACTGATCATGTCGCAAACGCATTTCTGGACTGTACCGCATTTCATACGTGTACTACCTGTAATATACTCAGGACCGCATACGATTTCGCAAGGATAGTCTGAAACCTTTGAGATAGGAGCATCAGGGTTACCTACTACAGAACATGTAGGGATACCGTTCTCCTGGCAATGTCTGAGAGTCTCAAGAACGTATGGAGTTGTACCGCTGGCGCTGAGACCTACGATGATATCCTTAGGACTTACGTTCTTAGCCTGAAGTGTTCGCCATCCTTCCTCTACGTCGTCCTCTGCCTCCTCAAGTGCAAGAACGAGGTTCTCAACACCACCTGCGAGGATACACTGGATCTGTTCAGGATCGATACCGTAAGTGTTAGGAAGCTCTACCTGATCCAATACAGAGAGACGTCCACCTGTACCGCAACCTACATAGAACATACGTCCGCCGTTACGGAGCTGATTCTCGATTGCTGTGATGATTTTCTCAAGTTCCGGCAATGCCTTCTCGATTGCCTGAGGAACCTTTTTGTCTTCGTCATTGATATCCTTGATGATTTCTGCAACAGACTTCTTCTCAAGGTGGTCATACAATGACGGCTGCTCGGTTATTCTTAGTGTTGACATGATTAAAAGTGTTTAGTTTTTATATTTCCTATCTGACGGCCATCTCTGATCGCCAGCGCTGTTACAACTTGTGATTTATTGATCGAGAACGGTTTGTCGTAAACCGGAGAATCCTTTGTCGGCTGCGATCCGTCCAATGTGTAATGGATCTTCGCGTCTGGAGCATCTACGGTCATCGTGACAACCATATTATGCGGTGTATCCTTATGGAAGACGATCATCGGGCTGAAGAATACGTCGCAGTATCCGACCTCCATTCCATCAAGACGGTTGAAGTGCTTTTCAAGTCTTCTTGTGAAACCGTTCCAGTCCTTTGCCTTTCTTGTCCAACCGGTCTCCGCAATAGCACACATACGTGGCCATGCCATATATTCGACCCTTTCAGGAGTAGGCATATATTCTGTCCATACACATCCCTCTACTCCGATGATGTATTTCGCCTCCTGCGGAGTAAGCACCTCCGGAACAGGCTCATACTCATACATTGTACGGAGAGTCGTAGGGCCGCTCATTGCCAATGGCTCTGAGAACGGATCCGCCTGCCAATAGTCGAGATAATATTTCTGGTGAGGAGACATCACAACCTCGTGGTGCTGCTGTGCCGCCTTGATTCCACCTTCCTCTCCGAGCCAGCTCATAACCTTTGCATTAGGAGCAAGACCGCCCTGGAGGATCTCATCCCAACCGATGATCTGACGACCTTTCGAGTTGATATACTTCTCCATTCTGGTCACAAAGTAGCTCTGGAGTTCAAACTCATCCTTCAAACCAAGCTTCTTTATCATTGACTGACAATGAGGACATGCCTTCCAGCTTGCCTTTGGACACTCGTCACCACCGATATGGATAAGTTCTGAAGGGAAGAGTTCAAATACCTCATCGAATACGTCCTCAAGGAACTTGAATGTAGATTCCTTAGTACAGTAAACCTGCTTGAATACTCCCCACTTGGTCGCTGTCTCATAATGATCCTCAAGACCGCATGAAAGCTCAGGGTAGCAAGCGATGGCTGCGAGAGCGTGGCCAGGAAGCTCGATCTCAGGAATGATGGTCACATAGCGTTCCGCCGCATATTTCACAAGTTCCTTTACCTGTTCCTGGGTATAATAACCTCCGTGCGGAGTGCCATCATAAACACCAGACTTCAAAGAGCCGACCACGGTTTCCTTTCTCCACTGACCCTTCTCGGTGAGAAGAGGATACTTCTTGATCTCAAGACGCCAGCCCTGATCTTCTGTAAGATGCCAGTGGAATCTGTTCACCTTATGGGCAGCCATGATATCGATGTATTTCTTGAGGAACTCGAAATCGAAGTAATGCAGACATACGTCAAGGTGCATACCGCGATATTTGAAACGCGGCTTATCCTCAATGTTGCAGCAAGGCACATTCCATTTGATTCCCTTCTGACGCTCCTGAGAGTAAATCTCTGTAGGAAGAAGCTGGAAAAGAGTCTGAAGCGCATAGAATGCTCCGGCACCGTCACCATAATCAACAAGAATCATGTTCGGATTGACATTGATGACATACTGCTCTGTAGGCATGCCGGCATTCATAAACGCAATGACATTTTCCTTCGGCATCTGGCCGTCTGTAATCAGTTCCAGTTCAAAACCAGCCGCCTTTGAAAGCTTTTCGTTGAGGAATCCCGCAATCCTCAACATTTCTTCTGAAGTATAGTCTACAAGAAGCTTAGTGTCCTTGTTGATATTGAACACGCCTTCATCGACGCGCATGAACATCGGTTCAGGAATGACGCTGACAGTTTCATCCTGCGCCTTCTGTGCACAAGAGACAACCATCAGAATCAGCATTGAAATTATAGCTATCCTTCTCATAAATTAGAAAGTTCTTGTCATTGTTGTACCAACAGGAGTTCCATCAGCCTTGAAGCCCCTTGCGCTGATAGTCTCTCCCTTGTTCACTGTCATATAACGTGGTGCGAGCGGAGAGTCAGCTGTAGGCTCCGAACCATCCTTTGTATAGCGGATCTGAGCATAAGGATAGTCAAGTTCAAGTTCTATTTCGCGAGGATACGGAACTTCAAGGTTCATATTCACGATAACCTGAGTATATGCCTTGCTCGAACCTACGCCTTTTGCATCGAGGCGCTCGAATTCCTTCTCAAGACGGATGCGGAAGTCGTTCCAGTTGCGCGATGCATCTGCCGTCCATGTAACCTCTGCGATAGTGGCAGAACGAGGATAGGTCTGTACATGCAACTTGGCCGCGTCCGGAATAAATTCTCCCCATACACAAGCCTGGATACCAAGAAGAAGGTCTTCCGCCTTATGAGCGACATCAGGATTGAGATACTGCATATAGTCATAGAGATATGCCTTGCGGAGAGTGATGAAGAGATGATGGTTCTTTGGAAGGTCCTCAATCTCCTCCTGGTCATAGTCATAATAGCACCATCTGTTAGGTGCAAGGATAACTTTCATATCCTTTGCGAATGCTCTTGAAGCCGGCGCATGTCCTCTGTATGACATGACCACTGTGCTTGGCACTGCGCTGCCGTCAAGAATCTCATCCCAACCGATGACAGTCTTGCCTCTTTCGCGAAGGTATGTGTCGAAATGTTTTACAAAGTAGTACTGGAGATCATCAACCGATGAAAGCCCGAGGCTGTCTGCAAGATGGTGGCAATACTCGCTTGCCTGCCATGCCGCCTTTGGACACTCGTCACCACCGATATGATAATATGGTGAAGGGAAAAGCTCAAGTACCTCGTCGAATACATCCTCAAGGAACTCAAATGTTCTTGGGCTTGGACAATATACATCTTCCTTAATGCCCCAGGTTGTAACAACTTCCTTCGGCTCATCAGGAGTACATGAAAGCCAAGGATAAGCTGCAATCGCTGCACTTGAATGGCCAGGAAGTTCGATTTCCGGAACTACTGTAATGTGTCTTTCAGCTGCATAGGCTACGATTTCACGTACATCGTCCTGTGTATAGAATCCACCGTGAGGGGTATTGTCAGACTTTCCACCTCTGTCAGCATAACCGGCTGTCTCCTTTCTCCATGCTCCTACCTCAGTGAGCTTAGGATATTTCTTGATCTCGATTCTCCAGCCCTGGTCCTCGGTAAGATGCCAATGAAACATGTTCTGCTTGTGCATCGCCATCATATCGATGAACCTCATCACCTCTTCCTTTGGATAGAAGTAACGTCCGCAGTCAAGGTGCATACCTCTCCAGGCGAACTTAGGTTCATCCTCGATACGGCAGCAAGGCAAAGCCCACTTCTTGCCGGCGAAACCTTCCGGTCCATAGACCTCTGCAGGAAGAAGCTGCTTGATGGTCTGCATCGCATAGTATTTTCCGGCATCAGTAGAAGCAGTCACTGTAATGCTCTTCTCAGTAATATCGAGAATATAGCCTTCAGGAGCGATTGTAGCATCCTCTATATACTTGACCTTAGGCTCACCCTTGAAGCAGTTCTCGCCATGGCGTGGCTCAAGGGAAACAGGTGCGGGAATGATACTATATCTGTCTTTATCATTTACAGCTGCAATTGTCTGGAACACAGCCTCCTTATAGGATTCCGGCATCTTCTCCGAGAGCGGATAAGGAGCCTTGATGTAGACATGCATCTGCTCGATTTCATATTCATAGCCCTTGCGGGTTGCGAAGGCGTGTGCAGATGGCAGATAAGAATTCTGTCCTCCGGTGTAGCCGGCAAAGAATACTGTCTTGCCAGGAAATGCCTCACGTGCCTCCATCTGATATTCACAGAACGGTTCGCCCTGTGTAAAGAAGAAGAGAACACCGTCAAGATTGAGAGCAGCCATATCAAAATCAAGCTTACTCTTCACCGGTCCGTTCTCGAATCTTTCGAGAATTTCAGCCTCCCATCCTCTGACGTCTCTTGCGAAACGAGGGAATACGGTCTTCATATTCTCGACGAGGTCGTCCGCATGGGCCTTGACAGCCTCTGGAGTGACCTCTTCAATGCTGTAAGGCAACTCGGCCTTACCTCTTGCGAATCTGAGGAGTCCTGTGCTAGGAACAGCCTCAAATTCAAGAGTCTTGAGCGACTCATAGAGCATACCTCCGATTATCTCGGCCTGCTCGAATGTCTTTTCAGGACCTACCGGATTCATGTTTCCGGAAGCACCTGTGAGCTGGAACACTTCGCAGCCCCAATCCTTTGAAATCTCACGGCGTGCTACGCCTGAGTAGTCTGACGAAAGCATGAGGCTGATATGACCCATGCTTACAGGATGGCAGGCAACATTGAAGAAGGCACAGATAGGATTGCCTTTCTTGTCCACCACCTTAGCCGCATAGAGAGCATGATCCACCGGACCTGTCTTCTCGCAACGGTTTCTGTTGATTTCAGTCATTCCCTTTGCAATCTCAAGAGAACACTCCTTGTATGAAGCCTCATCAGTGATTGCCTTTACAGCGGTAGCTATTATCGTTTCCACTATACGCTCCTTATATGCTGCATTGGTTCCACCCGGTTGCGCGCTTACACCACCGAAACGAGGCGCGCTGTGGGTATGGATACAGTGAAGAAGGATGTTGTCGTAAGGGAGACCCGAGCGTCTGCTGATCTCTGTACGGATTTCACCTGCCAAAGAAGGCGAAATCTCCATCACATCATTAGATATGATACATATCTTCTGCTGTCCGTCTGTAACAGCCAACGCATGTGTTCTCAATGGAATATGGATTCCATCTGATAGTCCGTTTCTTGCAGCGAAACCTGCAAGCACTACATGTTCGGTCTCAAGCGTAGAAATGTCTGCCGAGACGAAATTGCATCTAAGCGATGTGCTCGAACACGAGCACATCGCCAAGATTGCAATTATAAACAAGAAGATTCTTCTCATATAATCTATTAGTAACCAGGGTTCTGGATAATGATATCCTGAGCCTTCTTGATTTCAGTTTCAGGAATAGGCATCAGATAGTTAGCCGATACGAAATACTTCTGAGTAGGAGAGAATGTAAGAGGACACTCACCATAGTCGATTTCGTAATCCTTGCCAAGCCATCTGTAAGTCCACTTGGTCTGGATTTCTCTACCGCTGTTGGCAGTAATATATGTCTCTCTCTCTGAAGAATTATCCCAATAGTAGCAAGTGTTGGTGTTGACATCCTTAGAAAGACGGGCCATACGATAAACTGTATCCTTCTTAGCACCGTTCTCGAGGATCATAGTCTTCATACCAGCGATAGGAACGTTCTCGTACTTGTCAGCAATCATCCAACGACGTACGTCGAAGTAACGTGTAAACTCGAAAGCCATCTCGATACGACGCTCGTTGACGAGACGATCCCAAAGAGACTCACCGCTTTCAGCTACTGCAGGCATACCCACACGTGCACGTACCTTGTTGATATACTCGCGGCAAATATCCTCCTTACCGCACATGTAAGCAGCCTCTGCATAGTTGAGATAGAACTCTGCAAGACGGAACCAAGGATAGAACGGAGTGATGGTCTGCTTGTCTGTGATCGGCTTAGATGGGTCATACCACTTTCTAAGTTCAAGACCGGTATGTGTCACTGCATGAGCAAGGTCTTTCGCCTTATCAGTATAATCCGGCATAGTGTTCGGCATCTCAAAGTCAGCAGCTGTCTTATCCTTGAAGAGGAGATACATCTGAAGGTCGTACTCATTGTATGTTCCATCCTCAACTACACCATACTTGCTGAATGGAGTAGCAACAGACTCATAGAAACGAGGGTCACGGTTAGCGAAAGGCTTCTGTGGGTCATATCCAGATCCTTCCTCGAAGAACTTCTTACCGTTGCTCATTTCATAGTCGATCATCATAGCCTGTGTAGGCTGCATTGAAGTCCAACCGTTGTAGTATTCGAGAGTATAGTAAAGCTGAGCCTTGTCGATATCCTCTGTAGTAACAAAGTACTTCGCCCAGATAACCTCAGGAGAATCAAGATTCTTCCAGAAGTTTGAATACTGTCCTTCCAAAGAATATGCACCGTCTACGTCCGCTCTGTCTACGATAGCCTTACATGCTTTAAAAGCTCTGTCCCACTTACTTCCTTCACCTATGCCTGCGTCATATGCACCGTAAGTAATGTCTCCCTCTGGTTTTCTTGCTTCTCCATCCGGACCTGTAGAGTTGTTGAAGAATTTAGAAGCAGCGAGAAGGGTAACACGTGCACGGAGTGCAAGAGCAACGTCCTGATTTACTCGACCACGCTTAGTAGCGGCCTTTGCAGGGAGAAGCTTATCAGCCTCATCAAGGTCAGAAAGGATAAAGTCAACGCAATCGTCGAAGTTAGCTCTGTAAACAGTGAAATCCTCATCACCACCGATGCTGTGTGGAGTCTTGATGATTGGAACACCTGCATAACGCTGGATCATATTGTAGTATGCCCATGCGCGGAGGAAGTAAACCTCACCAAGAAGTCTGTCAGAAGTCTCCTTATCAAGACGAGAGTCTTCCTTTGTAACGCTCTTGATGAAATAGTTCATCTTGTAGATGAATTCATAAGCACGGTTCCAGATGTTAAGAGTTGTAGTACGTGAGTTGTGAGCCTGACCACCCTCATCTTCATAGAGAATAGTTGAAGGGCTAAGACGTCCGTCATACATGTAACGAGTAGATGAACCACCATATCTGAAGAATGCCTCATCAGTGATACAGCTGATGTTTCCTTCCTGGAATGGATCCGGCAACACAGGATAAAGAGCATTTACATATGACTCTGCAAGCTGAGGACTATTGAATACAGCGTCCTCTGAAAGTTTATCAAGCGGAACTTTATCAAGGAAGCCATCGTTGCAGGAAGCAAACAATGCGACTGCAGCAAGAATAGTTAATATCTTTTTCATAAAATAGTCTCCTTATAATTAGAATGAAAGTTTTACACCAGCGTTGTAGATACGCATCTGTGGGTATGAACTACGGCTGTTTGACTCAGGGTCAACTTCCTTAAGTCCAGTGAGAGTAAGAAGGTTGTAACCTGCAACGTATACTCTGAGACCTCTGATCGGAACCTTACCGAAGGCCTTCTGAGGAATAGTATAACCGAGCTCTACATTCTTGAGACGCAAGAATGATGCGTTTCTGTACCAGTATGTCGACTCCAATCTTGTGATCTGCGAACCGATACGAGGGTAGTCAGAATCTCTGTTGTCCAATGTCCAAGCATTCTTTGCGATATGGTACTCGAGGTTATCCGATACCGGGTCAGTTGTAGGCATGTAGAGATATCTTGCACGGCCCTGTCCCTGAAGGAGCATTGTGAAATCAAAGCCCTTGTACTGAGCTGTGAAGTTTACACCGAATACAATCTCAGGAACTGTTGTAAGATCCATACGCTTCTGGTCGAAAGTCGTGATCTGACCATCACCGTCAAGGTCTTCGAAACGAAGGTCACCAAGCTTAGCACCCTTATACTGTGGATACTTCTCAAGGTCTTCCTGAGTCTTGTTGATACCGATTGCCTGATAAAGGAGGGTAGAACCCATAGGGCGACCTGTCTTCTCCATATATTTATACTTTTCTCCGTATGGAGCCTCATCCATGTACTCGATTCTGTTTCTTACGTACATGAAGTTACCGGTAATCTGATAAATGAAATCACCGTTGGCAACGCGGTTCTCGTGTGAGAGCTGGAGCTCGATACCCTTGTTGGATACGATACCGATGTTCTCAGCTGGAAGAGAGCCTGTAAGACCTGTATAATAAGGTACAGAACCGCTACGAGAGCAAAGGATGTTAGAACGACGTGTGTGGAACGCCTCAACTTCCCAACCGAAGAGACCGTTGTGGATGTTACCGTCGATACCTACGTTCCAAGTCTTTGCAACCTCCCAAGTGATGTTAGGGTTAGGAATGATACCCGGAACGATAGCGTTCACCTTCTTTCCGTCAACCTCCATGCTATAGCGGATAGCGTCGCTATATGCATAAGTTGTCATATACTGGAATGCAGAAACCTGGTCGTTACCCTGCTCACCGTAAGAAGCACGGATCTTGAGGTTTGTAAGTGCAGGAGCATTGTCCTTGATGAAAGACTCCTCAGAAATTCTCCAACCTGCAGAAACGCCTGGGAATACACCCCAACGGTTCTCCTTAGGGAAGTTCTCTGAACCGTCGAAACGGATGATACCCTGGATCATGTACTTGCTCTTATAGTCATAACCAAGACGGCCGAAGAAGCTTCGACGTGCTGTCTCTGATGCAGAACCTCCGATATCATAGTAATTCTTGTCAGCTGTACCGGCGAAGAACTCGTCAAGGATATCTGAGTCGTACTTAGTGATCGACGCGTTGAACTTATCTCTTCTGAATTGGCTCTGCTCAAAACCTGCGAGAGCTGTCACATGATGACCGCTGAAATCACGGTCATAGTTGATGTTCGCGTTGATAGTAGTTGTATGACAGTTGTTCTGAGACTCTGAGAGGTTAGGGCTTGTGAAGTTTGCTGAAGTCTTCTCCTCATAAGTTTCAGTGATTTCGTCATATTTCCAATACTTCCAGTTCTTCTTCCAAGACTTGTTGAAAGACTGAACTACGTCGTATGCAAGTTTACCGTTCACAGAAAGACCTTTGGTGATCCAGCTGAGATCCCAGTTTGCTGTGAATGTAGCGTTGACTGTATTGAGAGTAGTCTTATTGTAACCAGTGATATCCTGAACCATTACGATAGGGTTGTCACCGCCTGTATATCTTTCATAAGGATAGTCAGGATAGAATGGCTGAGATGTAGGGAATCTACGCTGAAGCATGTAGAAGATACCACCGTCACCACTTGCACCGAATGCAGAATAGTTCTTATGCTGCTGTCTTGCATTGAGGTCAACTCCGAGCTTGATACCCTTTGTTACCTGAATGTCAATGTTCGAACGTACATTGTACTGGCTATAGTTAGTAGCAGACTTATGATAGATACCATCCTGATACTGACCGTTGAACTGTACGAAGTATGCAACCTTGTCAGAACCACCATTGATGCTCACACCATACTTGTGCTGAGCAGAAACAGGCTTAACGATAAGGTCATACCAGTCTACGTTAGGATAGAGGATAGGATCGTCACCTGTTCTGTAGTGATTGAGCTGTGTCTCATTGTAAAGAGGAGCAGCACCGTCGATTGCGAGCGATGCGTTGTAAGCCTCTGCATAAAGAACAGCGTCAGCCATCTGTACAGTCTTTGTAGGCTGCTGAAGACCGAGGTCATAAGTGAATGTTACTCTTGGAGCTTCGCCATATCTACCGCGCTTTGTTGTAACGAGGATTACACCGTTGGCAGAACGTGCACCATAGATGGCACCTGAAGCATCCTTAAGAACGTTGATGCTCTCGATTTCCTCACCTGTGAGACGAGAGAATTCATCTCCACGACCAGGAACACCGTCGATGATGATGAGAGGTGAGTTGTTACCGAGGGTTGAACGTCCACGGATGAACATTGTTGCGTCGTCTTTACCAGGCTCACCTGAACGGTTGTTCACGATCACACCCGGCATACGACCTGCAAGACCCTGAGAGAGGTTCACTGAAGAGTTCTTCACGAGCTCGCGACCTGTAGTCTGAGCCACCGAACCTGTAAGGGTAAGCTTACTTTGGTTACCGTAACCGACAGCTACCGCCTCTTCAAGAAGCTGACTGTCGTTTTCAAGGGTTACATTAACTACGGTACGATCGTTAACTTTTACCTTAACGGTCTTGTAGCCAATGCTTGAAACAACGAGAACGGCATCACCCGGAACTTCAATGGAGTATCTGCCGTCAAGATCAGTAGTTACACCCTTGGTTGTTCCGTCTACCAGCACTCCGGCTCCAATCACGCTTTCGCCTGAAGTAGCCGATACAACGCCCGAAACTGTCCTGTTCTGGGCAACAGCCGCTGTAAGCGATAACACGCAAGCCAGGGCCAATGTAAATTGCTTAATCGGACTCATAGATTTTAGTGTTTAAGGGTTATTATAAAATGTTAGTTCCCAAATGTATATTTTTCTTTTCGTTTTCGCAACTTTTAATCAAAGTTTTTCGGATTCGCAATTCGTTTTCTTTTGTTTTACGGCTTATAACCTTTCGTTTAGAGGAAAAACGAAACTTTTTGGTATGCTTTTCAATATTTTTAGATAACTTTGATGCGGAATAAAAAAAACGCTTGAATGTCAACAATCAACGAACGCAGACGGTATATTCTCGACCAGATTGCCAAGGACGGCTTCGTAAAAGTAGCCGAATTGGCAAAGGCTCTCGGCGTGACTCCGGTCACCATCCGAAAGGACCTCAATTACCTCGAAACATACGGCGCATTGCAGAGAGCGCACGGAAGCGCTATACAACCCGGACCGCAGAGCGCCGACATGGGTCTGAATGCCCAGAAACTCATCAATCACGAGCAGAAAAAGAAGATAGCGGAAGTGGCGGCATCGCTTATCCAGAACGACGAGTCCATCTTCATCGCTTCCGGATCCACAATCACTGTCTTTGCCGAGTCGCTGAAACCTAAGGGCAAGCTGAATGTGGTCAGCATTTCCGTAAACATCTCCGCTCACCTTGGAGACATTCCGGGCATCACCGTGATGCAGGTCGGCGGCGTCCTTTACGGCAACACACTGTCAGTCCTCGGAGCGGAAGCAAGCAAGACAATCGAGAATCTCTACTGCTCGAAAGTATTCTTCGGAGTGGAAGGACTCGACCTCGAATACGGACTCACATGCGGCACCGGAGAAGAGGCGAGCATCACCCAGAAAATGATGCATTCATCACAGACGAAAATCGTGCTTACAGACTCCAGCAAAATCGGTAAAAGAGGATTCGCACGCATATGCGATGTCGGTGATGTAGACATACTTATAACCGACAGCGGCATGTCGCTGGACATTCGCCGCCAGATAGAGGCCTTAGGAGTAAAACTGATAATCGCAGAATAATATGAAACGCTTGTTCGCACCATTGCTGGCGGCCCTGATTGTAAGCTGTTCAGCACCTGTTCAGGAAGCTCATTGGATCACAGCCGATGACGAAACCTGCAACGAGAGAAATGTATGGATAGAGTTCCGGAAGGACTTCGACCTGAAGACAAATGTCAGAAAGGCGGAAGCAAAGATTGCCGCAGATTCGAAGTACTGGCTTTGGATCAACGGAGAGAACGCCGTATTCGAAGGCGGACTCAAAAGAGGTCCGAACAAGAACGACACATACTATGACGTCGTGGATCTCGCACCGTACCTCAAGAAGGGAAAGAACGAGATCAGACTCCTCCTCTGGCATTTCGGAAAATCCGGTTTCTCGCACAACAGCAGCGGAAAATCAGGACTTATCTTCGACGCACCGCAGATAGGACTTGTCAGCGACAGCTCATGGATGAGCCAGAGACTCTCCGCATATCAGAGCACAGACAAACCGAAGCCTAACTACCGACTTTCGGAGGCCAACATCAGATACGACGCACGAATCGCCGACCAGAACGATTTCAAGGCTTCTGTCGAGATGGGAAAGTGGGGCGACGAGCCTTGGGGCGGCCTCATCGAGAGACCTATCCCGCAATGGAAGGACTACGGCGTGATCGAAGCTGAATATGTGGAGACAATCGACGAAAACGGCAATATCGTACTTACCGCACGCTTGCCGTACAACACACAGATGACACCTGTAATCGACCTTGCAGATGCTTCTGAGGGCACATTGATCCGTTTTGAGACAGACCACATCATGGGCGGAAGTGAGCCATGCATCAGGGCTGAATACATCACCAAGGCAGGTCCGCAGAAATACGAGTCTCTTGGCTGGATGAACGGTGATGAACTCCGCGTTATCTATCCGGCGGATTCAACTGTAGTCATCAATTCGATCGGTTATCGCGAGACCGGATACAACTGTGAATTCGAAGGCAGCTTCACTTGCTCCGATGAGGAAATCAACCGTTTCTGGAGCAAGGCCATGAGAACGCTTTACGTCAATATGCGAGACACTTACTTCGACTGTCCTGACAGAGAAAGAGCACAGTGGTGGGGAGACGTTACAGTTCTCATAGGTCAGAGTTTCTACCAGCTTTCTCCTGACGCGAATGCATTGATGAAGAAGGCGATACACGAACTTGTGGACTGGCAGAGAGCAGACAGCACACTCTACTCACCTGTACCATCGGGCACATGGAACAAGGAACTTCCGGCCCAGATGCTCAGTTCCGTAAGTACATACGGATTCTGGTACTACTACATGCACACAGGCGACAAGGAGACTATGGAATATGTCTACCCTGCCGTAAAGAGATATCTTGCCGTATGGACATTGGACGAAGAGGGTCTGACAAACTACAGAAAGGGCGAATGGTCATGGGGAGACTGGGGCTACAACATCGACATCCGCCTCATCCTCGCTTCATGGCATTACCTCGCACTCCAATCCGCAATCAACATGGCTGAAATCACTGGTAATGAAGCAGATATCCCTGAGTATAAGAGCATTCAGGAAAGAATCAAGACCGCATTCAACAAATGCTGGAACGGTGAAGCATACAGACATCCGAACTATACAAAAGACACCGACGACCGCGTGAACGCAATGGCTATTCTCTCCGGAATCGCGGGCAGCGACAAGTATGAGACTATCTTCGAGTTCATGAAGACCCACGAGCACGCGAGCCCGTACATGGAGAAATATGTACTTGAGACCCTCGTGAAGATCGGACACGGTGACTACGCCCTCGAAAGATTCAAGAAGCGTTTCGGCAATATGATCGCAGACGAGCTCCATACAACCTTGTATGAGGGCTGGGAAGAAGGCGGCTATGGCGGAGGTTCGACCAACCACGCATGGAGCGGCGGCATGTTGACAGTAATAGCCGAGAACATCTGCGGCGTACGTCCTACAGTGGCAGGATGGAAGGAATTCGAAATCTGTCCTAAACCTCTGATCAGCGAATGTGATATCACCATTCCGAGCGTAAGCGGAAAGATCCGTTCTGCATTCAAGGACACAGAGGAAAGCTTCACTATGAACGTCAGCGTCCCTAAGGGAACAAAGGCGGTCGTGAAGGTTCCCGAGCAGCCATACACATCAATCACCCTCAACGGAAAACCATCGAAGGCGGAGATCAGTCTCAAGGCCGGCAACTACGAGATCGTATGCACTAAATAAGACTTGAAGCGAGATAGTTTCTCAAGTCTTCCCAACGATAAAAAGGACCGCAGGAGGCCTCCAACGCAGGTATGGAGGTCTCCTTTTCGTTATAGAGAATTTTCACGAGCACATCCCCCTTCCTGTTGCGGTAGAATATGAACTGGATGTTCGAACCCATGCAGATGAAGTCTGCGGCTCCCCATTTGGCATTCGCCTCGCCAAAGGATAGCTTCTCATGCATTCCCTCTATTCCGATGTGGGCGATAAGAGGCATAAGGGTGACATCATGACCGAAACTGAGGTCCGCTGCTGTAGTGCTTCCTTCCTTCAGGGCTTCGTCCATTCTGCCAAGCATTACCCGAAGGAGCGGTGTCGCTACATCTGTCGCATAATGCGGCAGTTCCTGCGAATTGGAATATGCTACATAAAAACGGGCATTTCTTGCTTCCCAGTTCCTTATCAGAGCCTCGTAAGGGAAATGTTCAAGCAGACATTTTCCGTAGTCGGTGAGCTGGCCCATGCAAGAAAGCTGAAACAGCCGGCGCTCGAACACGTATGGATCACCTATCGTCTCCTTAACCTTTTCCAGATCGTTGAAAAAATGCCCCAGAAGCTCGTCAGGATGCGATTCCGCCCTTCTGAAATCCATCTCGATATTACCGGAAAGAATCACGCCCTCCTGAACTTCCGGATGGTACGCAAGATAGGCATAGTGCTTCGGACCGGTAGTATACGAAAAGTCTATGCCACGGGTGTTTTCCTGCAGGGCATCGGTGAAGTTAGTCATGCTGATAAGGCACCTTGGCGATGTGCTCGAGACACAATTGACCTTATTACGCTTTCCCTTGAACACCTGTGCGAAATTCTTCGCCATCCTCTCACCCATGCCACGGTGTTCCATGGCTCCGCGGGCGGTCAGCATGCCGACCATTCCGTCCTGTTCCTCAAGAATGGCCTTAAGGTCTTTCCAATACTGCTTTCCGGCGTCGGTGAGAAGTCCGCATCTTTCCGCCATTTCAAACACCGGACGCACCGCATCTGTCTCTGTCGAGGATGACATATACCTCGAACCATGTCGTCCGTAATGGCAGATGTAGAACGGTTCATAACCCTTCGGCGCAGGTATCGATTCTGCCTCCGACGGTTCATAATAACACATTTCGCATGCTGCCCATGCAGGGTTGGCGCTGATCTTCTGACGATAGTCCTGCGCAACAGCACATACTGCCGCCGCAACAAATATCAAAACCGGAAAAACAACCTTTTTCATGACCTTGTAAACTCTGTTGGGGTGAAGTTAGTGAGAAGAAAAATGAAATGCAAAAAGTGCGCTTTTTCTAATGCTCTGACTCAGAGCAACTTTACCGTACGAGGGTGGGTGTTTCTGCCCCACCTTTGCACAGTTAAACGGCTAAATATCAATATATTACACACAACCTCCACAGCCTCAACATCTTAAATTTTCGGTTAAATTATTTTTGAAAGGGTGCCGGATATTGCTTATCTTTGTTCCCCTAAAACAGAGAACTATGTCATTCGTCCATCTTCACGTCCACACACAATATTCCATCCTTGACGGTCAGGCTTCGATCGCCAGTCTTTTCGAGCGCGCGAAAGAGCTTGAAATGCCTGCACTTGCCATCACCGACCATGGAAACATGTATGGCGTCAAGGAGTTTCTCAAGGTGGCGAAGAAGTTCCCGGAGGTCAAACCTATCATCGGATGCGAGATATATGTGACAAGGCATTACGACCATAAGATCAAGGACAAGGACCATAGGGGTTACTACCATCTCATTCTGCTTGCCAAGGACTATACCGGCTATAAGAACCTGATGAAGATAGTCTCTACAGGACACATCGAGGGTAAGTACTATGACAAGCCGAGAGTCAGTCACGAGATTGTAGAGAAGCATGCTGAAGGACTAGTGTGCTGCTCGGCATGTATTGCAGGAGAGATCCCAAGAGCAATCATAGCCGGAGACATGGAGGCAGCCGAAAAGGCTATCGCATGGCATAAAAGAGTGTTTGGAGACGACTTCTATCTGGAAGTGCAGCAGCATAAGACAGAAATTCCAGGACAGTCGCAGGAAGTATACGAAAGACAGCTCATCTCCAACGAAGGTATATTCGAGCTCGCAGAGAAGACAGGCACCAAGGTGGTTGCTACCAACGACGTGCACTTCACCCGCAAGGAAGACGGCCCAGCTCACGACCGACTCATCTGTCTCACCACAAATGCCAACCTCAGCGACCCTAACCGACTCCGATACACCCAGCAGGAGTACCTCAAGAGCGAGGAGGAGATGCTGGATATGTTCTACAAGCACCCTGAGGTAATCACCAACACTCTCGAGGTGGCGGAAAAAATCACAAGCTTCAAGATCGACAAGGACCCTATCCTTCCGAAGTTCGACCTTCCGGAGGAGTTCATGACGGACATCGACACGTATCTTGAAGAATACAAGCATATCATCGACGAAGGCCGATGCGACAAGAGCGGCAATGAGCGCGGAGAGGAATTCTGCAACTCCGTGGCTTTCCTCTGTTATCTCACATACAAGGGCGCTCACGAGAGATACGGCGACACACTCAACGACGAGCAGGCTGAGCGTATCGAATTCGAGCTCAAGACCATCTGCAAGATGGGATTCCCTGACTACTTCCTCATCGTTCAGGACTTTATCGCCGCTGCACGAAGCGAAGGCATTTCGGTGGGTCCGGGCCGTGGTTCCGCTGCAGGTTCTGCAGTAGCTTACTGTCTGAAGATCACCAATATAGACCCTATCAAATACGACTTGCTCTTTGAGCGATTCCTCAACCCCGACCGTATCAACATGCCCGATGTCGATATCGATTTCGACGATGACGGCCGCTATCGCGTGTTCCAGTACATCGAGGAAAAATACGGCAAGGAGCAGATCTCGCACGTAATCACATACGGTACGATGGCGGCTAAATCTGCCATCAAGGACGTTGCGCGCGTCAGCAATGTGCCTATTCCGGAATCGAACAGGCTTACCAAGATGATCCCGGACAAGCCTATCGTACAGATGGAAGATGCAGAAGACCCTTACAACGAAGGTGATACACTCGAGGAGGGCCAGAAACTCATTGAAAAGGAAGTGGAGATCGACAATCCGGAAAATCCGGGTCAGAAAATAAAGGTTAGGAAGCAGTTCAAGAAGTACAAGAAGGAAGTTTCATACAAACCGAATCTCAAGAACTGCTACAGGCTCATTCCAGAACTCAAGGAGGAACTTGCAAACGGCACAGAGGAAATCAAGGATGTTCTCAACTATGCCGGCAGACTTGAAGGCTGCGTACGTCAGACCGGCGTGCATGCCTGCGCAATGATCATCGGACGAAGCAATCTTACCGAATATATTCCTATCTGTGTGGCAAATGACAAGCTTACAGGAGAGGAAGTATGGGTGTCGCAGTACGACGGTCACTATATTGAGGAGGTAGGAATGCTCAAGATGGACTTCCTAGGCCTCCGTACCCTGTCCATCATCAAGGAGTGTCAGGCTAACATCAAGAAACGCTTCGGCATCGAGTTCGACATAGAGAAGATTCCGATCGATGACGCTGAAACATATGCACTTTACGGACGTGGAGACACCACCAGCGTGTTCCAGTTCGAATCCCCTGGTATGAAGGAGTGGCTCATCAAGCTCCAGCCTACGCGTTTCGAAGACCTTATCGCAATGAACGCGCTCTATCGTCCGGGCCCTATGGACTATATTCCGGACTTCGTCGACCGTAAACAGGGACGCAAACCTATCGAATACGACCTCCCTGCAATGGAGGAGATTCTTCAGGACACATACGGTATCACAGTGTACCAGGAGCAGGTGATGCTTCTTTCCCGTAAGCTCGCTGACTTCACACGAGGAGAGGCCGATACCTTGCGTAAAGCGATGGGAAAGAAGATTATCGACCTCCTTAACTCATTGAAGGATAAATTCATAAACGGCGGTATAAAGAACGGTCACCCTCAGGATGTACTCGAGAAGATCTGGAAGGACTGGGTGAAGTTCGCATCCTACGCCTTCAACAAGTCGCACGCTACATGCTACGCATGGGTAAGCTACCAGACCGGATGGCTCAAGGCGCACTACCCTGCCGAGTTCCAGGCAGCCAACCTTACCAAGAATCTCTCCAATATGGAAGAGATCAAGAAGATCATGGATGACTGCAAGAAGAACGGTCTCAAAGTGCTTAATCCTGATGTAAACGAGTCCGATGCCAAGTTCACCGTGAACAAGAACGGCGAGATCCGCTTCGGTCTCGGCGGCATCAAGGGATTCGGAGACAACATCGTCCGCGCTATCCTCGCAGAACGCGAAGAAAACGGCCTTTTTGCCGACATCTTCGACTTTGTGGAGCGTATGTCCGGATCCGTGAACAGGAAGGCGTTTGAGTCGCTTCTGCATTCGGGAGCGTTCGACAGTTTCGGTCTGAGCCGAAAACAGTTCACTACACCGACTAAGAGCGGTGAACTTTTCATTGACAGCCTCATCAGATACGGCGAACTTTACAAAAAGGATTCAATGGAGAGCGCCATTTCACTTTTCGGAGACGCAGAGGAAATGAAACCGGAAAGACCTGAAGTCCCTGTTGCCACAGGAGAGGAGGATATTCTTGAAAAGCTCCATCTGGAGAAGGAACTCGTGGGCATGTATCTATCTTCTCATCCGCTCGACCAGTATCAGTTCGAGATGGAGAATTTCGCTTCACACCAGGTAACGGAAATCGACGCCCTCGTGGCAGATTGTGAGGAGAAGAAGACCAAGATGAAGGCTACAGTGGCCGGATTCATAACCTCAACCCAGACATTGACCGGAAAGAACGGCAAGCCTTACTCGAAAACCGTCATAGAGGACTACAGCGGAAGTTATGAACTCGCATTCTTCGGTAAGGACCATGAGGCATATATGAGTTATATGCAGGTGAACAACGCCATATTCATCGAGGGTGACATCGAGGAGAAATACTACATCAAACCTGAAGACAGAGCACAGGGAAAGACATCCCCTTACGCATTCAGAATCAAGAAGATAATGCTTCTCGGAAATGTAACTGAGACCTATATCAAGGGCTTCTCCATCAATATTTCCACAACGATGCTGTCGCCTGAGTTCAGGGAGAATCTTGTCAAAATGATAAAGAGGAACAAAGGCAACGTTCCGTTGACAATGTTCCTCTATGTTCCTGAAAAGGGATGGAATATCGAATTCCTCTCACGTAAGTTCCAGGTAAGCGTGACAGCCCCGTTCATAGAAGAGCTGCAGAAACTTGGAATCAGATATAACGTGATTAAAAAATAAGTCTTGTAGTTAGAAAATAAAAAAAAGAGCGTTTTTTTAATTACGTCAAAGAGACTGATATATTCCTAGTCAATACCTTACCGGATGTGAAAGTGATTTCAAACGTAAGGTCTATAGCTGATGGAAGTTCCTGAGGTCTTGATCTTAACTTGAGATATGTTACATTATCCGGCATCGGAAACATACTGACATAATCTGTCAAGCTGAGAGTGTCATTGATTGATTTGTAATGATAATCGGCAATGACATATTTTCTATAGCTCATTTCCCACAAATCATCCAATCTTTCTCCTGACGCTCTTCCAAAAAGAGTGGAAGAAGCAGTTATCTTAATGTCCGCTATAGGATCTGGATGATATGTAAATATTTCAAAAACACCGGTTACACCACTTGGAGGAGTTCCTTGCCTAGTATAGACATTATACGTAACTGCTCTTTCAAGTGTGGTGTTTTTGTCTGCATCTTTTCCAGAAAACCACATAGCGACCACCAAAGCCTCAGCTCCGATTGTACCGTTATTCAACGGCTCGTTCATATAATATTTCTGTCCTCCTGTTTCATAAACAGTTTCTTTGTAAAGATCAAGAAACATATCATCACACAAACATGCATGAAAATCGTGGTTTATCACATAAGTTTCTTGATTTTTCTGTGGATCTGTATTCTCATTAGGATTTCCGTTTTTGACGGAGCACGCACTCATGGAAATCAACACCACAGTTAAAATCACACGACCGGCAATGTTATTAATTGAATCCATAAACAATTCGAGTGTCTGTATTATAAATAGAATTACCGACTGACCAAGACGGATATGTTGTAAATAAAGTTGAACTATAACTTCCGTCCCAACCAAAATTCATGCGCAAATACATGGCATCAATTGTATAGTACTCATACTCTACTTTTCCTTCGTACATAAAAGGATCTATATCAAACATTTCAGAAGCCGGAATGGCTTCTTCCTCTTCAGGATCGTACTCCGTACGATATTCCCAACAAAAACAATCACGCCATTCCTCTCGACATTCAGCATAGCCATCAATAATCCAACTATGGGCACCTCCATTACCATAATTCGCAGTAGATCTTACAACCACAGGGTTTTCATTTTCAAGTTCTTGTAAAACTATGCTTAATGAATATGGTGACACATCGGATTCTATATCAAACTTCGCAAAATTTTCTATATTAGTATAAGCAGAACTTCCATTATAACCATAATGCACGTCTATTTCTTTTCCGATACTTAACATAAAATCCGCAACAAATGACGTGTTATTTCCATACTTATCCAACGGCATTTGATCCCATCTAGTTGAGTTTGGGTGATAATCTGCCTGAGATATATCTACAGTATATACTTCCGCATCATCATTAGATATTCCAGAAGAAGATACAGTATGATATAATCCATTCGGTTTGCCAATCTTGTAATGAAGGTAATATAAAACTTGAGCGGTTGATACAGCTACACAGCCTGTATACCCTCGCTTGCCATTCGGATCTTCATTACAATACACATAAGGACACTTAGTATTCCATGGATAAGATTGTCCCCATGACGTTGCAATTAAATGTGGTATATTATATGTAATCGTAGAAGCAACCTTCTCCATTCTATCAAAAGTCTTTACCCAATAATAATTTAGACTTTTTGTCTCACTAGTACTATTTTGACGTTTGATAGACTTCTTTCGCAACAATTTTTCCCAAAATAATGTATACTCGCTTAATCTATTATTAGGATTGTTGCGAATCGCCTGTAACAATTGATATTGGTTTTCAAGCCAAATATATTCAGACCCTGCTTCTATTTTAAAAAAACCAATACTGTCTCTTGCCAAAGGTAATGGCATTCGCTTGTCTGCTGCAATAAGTTCCCAACCCTCACGTCGATTATAAGCATACAATAGTGTATCTCCCTTATATGTGTATGGTGTAATCATAACGTTGGTATCTTTGGGATACATTGCTTTAAAATATACGAAAGCATCATCCTCAGTGATTCTGTAAGAATCAATCGCTGATTTCGTTTGAATTCCATAACCTGTAGATGACTTATTAATCTGCTCAGTATAAGGAACGTTTACATCAACGATATTACACGATGGTATAAAAAGCATAAATATGAGCCCAAAGGCACATAACCTCGTATTATAAAACACACCCATAGAAAAGAGGATTCATTGAAAAATGGAATCAGATATAACGTGATTAAAAAATAAGTCTTGATACAACCGGATAGTGGTCGGAAACAAACGGTCTTTCAACGTATTTCTCGGTCACTGTCCTGTATTCAGGGCACTCTGAGAATCCCGACACATAGATATAATCGATAATCTTATCTGTCTCCTTGACTGACCAGCCGTTGAATGTATTCCTGGAATCGGTCTTCGATGCAATCTTTCTTGTAGAGTGCATGATCTTGTCAAGATCTGTAAGGGCAGGATTGTTCGGCTTGATGTTGAAGTCTCCCGTAAGCACCATCGGATAACCCTGCGGATTGATGCTTGCAATACGGTCGACGATGAGTTTGAGACCGTTCTTCTGCGCCTCTGCTCCCTTATGGTCAAGATGTGTGTTGACGAAATAGAATTTCTTTCCTGTCTTCTTGTCCTTCATCAGCGCCCAGGTTGCAGTTCTGATGCAATCCGCATCCCAACCCTTCGAAGGTTTCTCAGGAGTCTCTGAAAGCCAGAAAGTACCCCATTTAAGCAGGCTCACAGTCTTCTTGTTCCAGAAGATCGACATATGCTCTCCCTTCTTCTTTCCGTCCTCGCGACCTACACCTACATTCTTGTAGTTCTTGCAGTATTCTTCAATGAATGCAATCTGGAAACCGTATGCCTCCTGCACTCCGAATACATCGGGCTTCTGCTCCTCAAGCATAGCGATTGTAGCCGGCGCCCTGTACTGCCATGAGTTTGTACCGTCCTTGCCTACTCCGAGTCTGATGTTATACGACATTACCTTAAGTTCCTTCGGTCCTTTTTCCGCTGCAAAAGCCAGTGAAAAAGGTGCGATCAATGCCAGAATGATGATAAAAAGTTTCTTCATGATGAATCAATTCTATGTTTAACTGATGCAATTATACTAATATTTCTTGAAATTCGGGTTACATATGTCCTATTCTTGGAAAGTGTTTGTACATTTGTAGGATAGTGACCAAGCCAATTGAAATAATGAAAGAAGAAACTTTTTCAGACCTCGGAAGAGTCGAGGCTATAGCTAAACTTTTTGAAGGAACCCCGTACAGACCGTTTGAATGCAGCAAGTTCGAGACTGGAGCAAAATCAGTGATCAGTACACAGTCACGCACCTTCCTTGAAGGTATTGACTTCGACCTTACATATTTTCCTCTCAAGCATCTCGGATATAAGTGCGCTACTGCCGTAACAGGCGAACTTTACGCAGAATTCTCGCATCCACGCACAATGGATGTCAGACTCGGCATTTCTTCAAAACTTGATTACAAGCACATAAAGGAGGTCTGGGAAGGCATTGTCACAGCAGCTCGCGAACATGGATACAAGAAGGTAAGCCTTGACCTTGTACCATCACCTAACGGATTGGCTATCAGTGTTTCTGCAATGGGAGAGACATCGCTTCTGACAGCAAAGAGGCGTCTTCCAGCTAAGAGCATGGACCTTATCTGCATATCTGACAACATCGGAGCGGCATACCTCGGATTCCAGGTTCTCGAAAGAGAGAAGATAGCGTTTGAGAAGAGCGGCGATGCTAAGGCACAGCCTGATCTTGATGAATACAAGAATCTCATCGGCGCATATCTCAAGCCGCAGATAAATCCGACATATGTAGGACAGATGGAAGAGGCTGAAATCATCCCTTCACACGGCTATCTCGTGACACGAGGACTTGCAGATGCCATCAAGAGACTTGTACGCGACAGCGGGCTTGGCGCCAAGATCTATGTAGACAAGCTTCCGTTCGCAGGAAAGACCTTCGAACTTGGCAAGGAACTCAATATAGACCCTATTTCAGCCGCGTTGAACGGCGGAGAGGACTACAGACTTCTCTTCACCATTCCTATCGGAAAACACGACAAGTTCCGCCAC
Source organism: Candidatus Cryptobacteroides sp. (assembly GCA_045120635.1). GTDB lineage: Bacteria > Bacteroidota > Bacteroidia > Bacteroidales > UBA932 > Cryptobacteroides. Next base: position 291 of record JBGVEY010000008.1, on the reverse strand, counting down.
GATTTCCAGACATTCGACATCATCGGACATCTTGCAAAACCTGAGGTAGGAGCAGCGCTTGTAACTCCGGACGGCGTGGAACTCCCGATGAAGGCTCAGGGCTGGCAGTAAAGAATCACATATACATATAAAAAGAGGCCGACTAAAATGTCGGTTTTCTTTGTTCATGTGAAGAAGTCCTCTCGATTGAGGAGTCTTGTGGTGAGCATGAGATCTCTCGCAAGAAGCGTCTGGAAGACTTGGAATACCGTTCTGGAACTTCTACAAGGCAAAACAGAAGTATAGAAAACG
>JBGVEY010000007.1:0-4539 GCA_045120635.1 Candidatus Cryptobacteroides sp. | reverse complement strand
CAGGATCAAAACTGAAATCCGTACTATACACCTTCTTTCTCTCATCTACAGTTATATAGATAGGCGGCCCATACACACATTCCTTAACCTTGAAATGCTTGAACGGATTAGTTCTGGACAGTTCCTGATCTTCCGCCCATTAAAATAGAGTACGCAACTTTGTGAAGACATCATTAATCGTATTCTGCCCACGCTGCTTCGGAGTGCGAGACTCCGGATACAGAGCATCGACATAACATGGTATGAAAAGACCTATTTTCATCTGACAGATTTATTTTACGCCACCGATAATCGCTCCGACCGCCCACATGAATGCAAAGATTGCGATTGAAGCGATGAACATCTTGAGGAGTCCCTTGCCGACGTCACGTCCGTCTGCACGTACCTGAGCCTTGAAGTTTGCAATGACCTCAGGCTTTTCGGGTTTGGTAAGGAATGTGGCTGCGAGCCATGCTACGGTAGTCACGCCGATGGTCCAGAGAAGTTTTTCGTAGAAAAGAAGCGTAACATCGCTGATGTTAGGCCAGATCATTTCAAAGAAGACGGCACAAAGGAACGACACTATCATCGCTACGATCTCTGTCCAGGCGTTGATTCTCATCCAGAACCAGCGGAGAAGGAAGATTATACCTGTACCTGCGCCGATCTGTACCATCAGGTCAAAGCCCGACTTGGCGCTCTCGATCAATGACACCATAAGCGAGCCGAGGATAATCAGCACAATTGAAGTCACGCGTGCAACGAGAATCAGTTCCTTGTCGCTTGCATCTTTTCTTACGAAACGCTTCCATACATCGTTGGTCACATAGTTCGCACCCATCGAAAGCTGTGCTGCAATGGTAGAGAACAGGGCTCCCATCAGCGACGCCGCCACAAGACCGTACCAGCCGTTAGGAACGATGCTGATAAGGGCAGGATATGCCATATCATTACCTACCAATTTAGGATCGACACCCGGGAAGGTCTCCCTTATCGATGCAAGGTCAGGGAAGATCAGAAGCGATGCGAATGCCGCTATGTACCAAGGCCATGGACGGAGAGCATAGTTAAGGATGTTGAAGAACAATGTGCCTCCCACCGCATGTTTCGGGCTCTTGGCTGTGAGCATACGCTGGACGATGTATCCGCCACCTCCCGGCTCAGATCCCGAATACCACACGTTCCACCACTGTACTGCCACAGGGATGATGAAGATGGCTATGAATGCTTCCTTATTTGAAAGAGATGGGAAGAAGTTAAGACGGGAGGTCACCTCCGGGTTGCTCATGAGGCTGGACCAGCCGCCCACATCAGGATGATTGACTCCGTAATACATCACTGCACAGGCTCCACCCATCACGACTGCAAACATGAAGAAGTCAGTATAGATGGTTCCGCGGATGCCGGATAGTGTCGTATAGATAATCGAAACTACTGCCGTCACGGTAAGTATGACTGCTGGAGATATACCGAAGAGGACAACGCCGATCTTTACGGCTCCCAGAAGCACGGTCGCGGTCACCACAAGGTTATATATGACTCCCAGATAAATAGCCCTGAAACCTCTCAGAAAGGCAGCAGGCTTTCCTGAATAACGGAGTTCATAGAACGAGATGTCGGTCGTGGCACCGGAACGCACCCAGAGCTTCGAGTAGACGAAAACTGTAAGCAGTCCGGTCAGAAGGAATGCCCACCACGCCCAGTTGCCGCTGAGTCCGTCTTCGCGGATGATTTCTGTGAAGAGGTTGGCGCTGTTGGTACTCGTCGTCGCTGCTACCATTGAAACTCCGATGAGCCACCATGGCATCGAGCCCGCTGACTTGAAGTATTCGTTGGCTCCCTTTGATTTTGACCTCATGGCGGAAATCGCCGGGATGAGGAAGAGCACCGCAAAGAATGCGGCCATTACGATGTAATCGATATAGTTCATGTTAATTCAGTGTTATTTCTTGGTGTCAAAAATTCTGCATGTCTGACTTCAAATGTTCGGATACTGTATGTAATGCCAGGAAAAGCTGGTCGGGCATTCCGCAGCCTACCTCGCCGATGAGTTTCAAGGCCATTGCTACCGGTTCATCCTCTACAGACATTCCTGATGCTACGTATTCCTTTATCGTGCTGTCGTATAGTTCTACGCGATCCTTGCAGTACTGGAGAGCTGCAGACACTTCCTCTGCACCTTTGATCACTGTGCCGATTCCGTCATAGTCGTGTCCGCAGACTATGTTTTCAAGATGAAGGTCCGAGATTTTGTCAAGGCTCTTCATATATGCCTGAAGGTCACGGTAGAATCCCACGCCCTGGGTCGGTGTGCCGTTAGCCTGCACAGAGTCTCCGGTAAAGGCTGTTCCGGTCTTCGTATCTATCCATGTGAGGCAGTCGTCATCATGACCAGGAGTGGCCACTGCATGGAAACGCCCTTCAAGGAGTTCTCCTTCTTCAAGTAGTTTGTCAGGTTCCACGCCCTTGAGATAGCTCTGAGGGGCCGGTGAGTTCTTCGGGAAACGGGTCCTTACACGGATTGCGACCTTCACAGGATCGCGCAGGGCGTCTGCAGAACTCTTCAGGGTGGCTGTCTTCAGACCATATTTCGTAACGAGGGAATGATGACCTCCGATGTGGTCGCCGTGCACATGGGTATTAAGAAGCCAGTCTATGTCGCCAACCTTCATTCCGATCTTATCCAATGCCGGAATCAGGTAGTTTTCAGGCTCAAGATGTGATGAGTCGATGAGGATATTCTTCTCACCCTTGATGAGGATGATTCCTGTCCAGACCGGCCCGAAAGGCACTTTCAGAAGGTAAGTGTCAGGCAGGACTTCTTCAAATTCCGGATACTTCCTGAAGATCTCACCTGTCGCCAGAGAAAGGTATTCCGTATTGTCCTTCGATGTATTCGCATTCTCAGCTACCAATACTCTGGCATCCTCTGACACAAGAATATGATGCCAGATGCCAGCTCTGACATTATAATATTTAAGCGGCTGCATCTCAACACGTTCAGCATTCTCTCCCACAACGAGAGTCGCACTGCCCTGAAGCAGCACAAAGGTCTCGTCGGTGAGATTGTGCCTCTCCAGTTCGCAGAGATTGCTTTCATCAAACCTCGGAGCCCAGTTTAGCGATGCCAGAGTCCACTTGGCATTATTCACAAGGCGGCGATACTCGGTGCCGCAATGTTCCAATATATCTAATCCTTTCATAAAATATCATTTACGGATATAGGCATACGGGTCGAGCCCGCTCCCATCCAGCCACCGTTCACATCCATCATACCGCCGTTTATAACCAGTCCCTCTCCTTCGACTCCGAAATCCGGATTGATAGGACGAATGGTTCCACCCCAGCCACGACACTCCACGACAGAGCTGTCGCCGATCCAAGGCAGCTGATTCTCCTTCTTTGCACCAGGGGTCAGATATGGACCAATGATCATAGGTGAAGGGGCCACGTGCCACACTCCATCGACCTTGATTCCATAGTCCACGCCGTTGCCTCCGGCTGCAGTCATCAGACCTTTAACACCCTGTTTTTCAAGACCAAGAAGAAGAGCGCGGCTGGCTGCCTGGCCGAAATTGTGAGTAAAACGGTTTGTCGTTGCAAAATATTCCAGAAGGTCATCCCTATTCTCACACTTAAGCACGTAAGGGATGATAGCTCTTGTAAACAGTGCATCGATCGCCTTCTGGGACGAATGCAGTTCATCTCCCATCCGCAGAGCCTCGTGGAAAAGCTCCTTCATCGGAAAACCTCCTACTTCCTTCAAGACTGCCACCAGCGGAGGAAAGAGCTCGTCGCCGAGCCATTTCAGGTTTGCTGCAATCTCCTCCGAATATACGCCCCAGCCGCAGAATCCGCCGCCGAACTTGCCCTCGGCAGGGAAAAGGCCGGCAATTCCGCCTGTCTCGCGGTCTTCAACAATCAGAAGAGGAACAGACTTGGTGATGATTCCGTACCCTGAGCCGTTCGTAGCATAATCATATGCTGCTTCCACCTTGACCTCGCCGGAGCGGAGCATACGCACTGCTTCTTCCTCAGTCGCAGCCCAGCCCTCGAAAAAGCAGGCATTCACCATGCTTCTCTGATGACCAAGGCACATCCTGTCATATTCGATAGGAGGACCGGCATGAAGCACTGTCTTGTCTGCAAGCCCGAGAAATTCTCCGGCCTTTCTGACATCTATCCAAAAGGGATCGCCCTTCCAACGTAATTCTTCCGGTTTCATGTCTATAAATGTAATTTGGTTACTTCCAATGCAGCTTCACGGCCGGCTATCGTGCCGAACACCATAGCTGCTGTACCTCCGTTGCCACCAAGACGGTTCAGTCCGTGAACTCCGGCTGTGACCTCGCCGCAGGCAAAGACTCCCGGAACAGCTATTCCATCCTTGTCAAGCACATGACATTGAGAGTCTATGACTATACCTCCCAAGGACGAATGCGCCGCTGGAGCGACCTTTATCATCCTTTCCGACAGATCCATCCTGCATTCAAGCAGTTTCTCATCGGGAACAGCAGTCAGGTCATATATTGCATATCCTCCCTGAGACAAAATCGCCTT
>JBGVEY010000006.1:0-22266 GCA_045120635.1 Candidatus Cryptobacteroides sp. | reverse complement strand
GGCCCGACGCGTAGCGTTGGGAGGGATGGAGTCGGAACTTGTTCCGACGGAACCAAGCCAAACTTATCCCTACTACCGCGGCACCGCAACCTATAAATAGAGAAAACCGACTAAAAATCACTTTTTAGTCGGCTTCTTTTTATAAGTATTTTGCAGTGTGGGACTCGGGGCAGGAACGGAGTTTTTCCGGAGTGCCGGCAAAGACGAGGTTGCCGCCCTGATCTCCCGCTTCAGGTCCGAGATCGATCACCCAGTCGGCAGAACGGATGACATCAGGATTATGTTCCACAACGATGATGGTATGTCCCTTTGCCAGAAGGGCATCGAACGATTTGAGAAGTTTCTCCACATCGTAGAAATGAAGACCTGTTGTAGGCTCGTCGAAGATGAACATTATCCTTTGCTGCTTCGACGGTCTTGCAGACTGGTCATTCATCGAAAGGAAGTATGCGAGCTTGACTCTCTGGCTCTCGCCTCCGGATAGCGTACTGCTGCTCTGGCCAAGCTTGATATATGACAAGCCGACATCCACAAGCGGCTGAAGTCTTTCTGCAATTCGCTGTGCTATCGAATCCTCCTGTGAACCGAAGAACGTGATAGCCTCCTCGACACTCATATTCAGGATATCGTCGATATTCTTTCCCTTGTATCTCACTTCCAGGATATCCGGTTTGAATCGTCTTCCCCCGCATGATTCACAGACCATGCTCACGTCTGCCATGAACTGCATGCCTATCTTCACAAAACCCTCACCCTGACATTCAGGACAACGTCCTCCGTCAATATTGAACGAGAAATGTGAAGGTGTATATCCGTTCAGTTTGGCATACTGTTGGTCCGAAAGCAGTTTGCGGATATCGTCATAGACCTTAAGGTACGTAACAGCGTTTGAACGCGAGCTCTTACCTATCGGATTCTGGTCGACATATTCCACCTGGGTGATTCTGTCAAGATTTCCGGAAAGGCCTCTGAATGTGCCCGGAGCGGTTCCGGACTGGTTCAGGTGTCTATACATCGCCGGATACAGGATATCACCGACAAGCGAAGACTTTCCGCTGCCGCTGACTCCCGTCACGACTGTAAGCGCGCCCAACGGGAATGACACATCGATATCCTTAAGGTTATGTTCCATGGCACCCTCGACCTTGATCGAATAGTCCCATGTACGTTTCTTTCTTTCATATCTGGCGCGGCCGCCTTCAAGGTACTGTAAAGTCAATGAGCGTTCCATCTCATTATCGTCCGCATAGTCTCCGAGAACTCCCTTATAGACGATTTCACCACCGTTGATACCCGCCTTAGGTCCGATATCGATCAGCAGGTCGGCAGCACGCATTATCTCTTCGTCGTGTTCAACAACGACAACGGTGTTTCCGATATCGCGAAGGCGCTTCAGCACTGATATAAGTCTCTCTGTATCACGAGGATGAAGACCGATGCTCGGTTCATCGAGAATGTACAACGAACCCACGAGCGAACTACCCAAGGCCGTAACGAGATTGATACGCTGGCTTTCACCGCCGGACAAGGTATTGGATGTTCGGTTCAGCGTAAGATAGCCGAGACCGACATCCTGGATATATTCAAGTCGGGAAATGATCTCCTCGATGGCCTTTGCTGCAATCTTGGAATCATTTGCCTCAAGCTGTATATTTCTAAGGAAATCCAGAAGTTCTGTGACATTCATCGAGAGAAGTTCGTGGATATTCTTTCCTCCGACCTTCACATACAGAGCCTCTTTACGGAGTCTGCTGCCACCGCATTCCTGACACACTGTCTTTCCGGAATAACGGTTCAGCATATATTTGTACTGGACCTTGTAGCGGTTTGCCTCAACCCATTTGAAGAATTCATTGAGGCCCACTATGGTATCCTCTTCCGTATCAGCCTTTACACCTTTCCAGATCATATCCCTGACCTCCTGAGAAAGGTTGCAGTACGGTTCAAAGATAGGAATGCCGTATCTTGTGGAGTTGCGTACAATCTGGTCCTTGAACCAGCCCATCTTGTCTCCCCTCCAGCAGGCGATTGCACCTTCATAGATGGTCTTGCTCTTATCAGGAACGACAAGATCCTCACTGATTCCAATTATCTTTCCGAGTCCGCCGCAGACAGGGCACGCTCCGAGAGGGCTGTTGAAGCTGAAGAGATACTCATCGGGCTGCTGGAAAGTCATCCCGTCCGCCTCGAAACGGTTGCAGAACGACGCCATGCCGGAGTTCTCCCCTTTCACATACATCACACCCTCGCCCTTGCTGAATGCCGCATCCACAGAAGCAAGAAGTCTTGTCTTCTGATCCTCGTTGTCTGCCTTAGGATTACGTACACGGTCGACCAGAAGATACAGATGCTCAGGGTATTCTCCCGTATCAGCCTTCTGCATAACCTCTTCGATCCTCACCGGACCGTCTGCATAAAACCTTGTATATCCCTCCTCCTTGAGACGGAGCATAAGTTCCACCTTATCCTCGCGTGCAGACCAGTCAAGCTCAGCGAGTATGTACATTGTATCTTCTCCGTTCTCATAAATGTACGTCATCACATCGCTGACGGTATGGCATTTCACCTCCTGTCCGGATATAGGGGAATAGGTTCGTCCGATACGTGCATATATCATACGCAGATAGTCATAGATCTCCGTACTTGTAGCGATGGTCGAACGAGGATTTCGGGTATTTACCTTCTGCTCGATTGCAATGGCAGGCGGTATGCCCTCGATAAGTTCCACATCTGGTTTGGACATACGTCCGAGGAACTGACGGGCGTATGACGACAGACTTTCCGCAAAACGGCGCTGTCCTTCCGCAAAAAGGGTATCAAAGGCCAGGGAAGATTTTCCCGAGCCTGAGATACCCGTTATGACTGTAAATTTTCCACGAGGAATTTCCACGGTGACATCCTTGAGATTGTTCACCTTGGCCTTGCGGACAATGATGTTTCCTTCTTCTGTCATCAAAGATTAGAGTCTTGCTCTGAGTTCCTCTGCCTGTGCCTCGTAACCTGGCTTGCCGAGAAGAGCGAACATGTTCTTCTTGTAAGCCTCAACACCCGGCTGGTCGAACGGATTCACACCAAGCATGTAACCGCTGATGCCGCAAGCCTTCTCGAAGAAATAGAAGAGAGCACCGAGATTGTACTCGTTGATGCACTCGATGCTGAGTGAAATCTGAGGCACGCCACCGTCGATGTGAGCAAGCTTTGTACCGAGCTCCGCCATAGCGTTGCACTCCTCAACATGCTTTCCTGAGAGGAAGTTGAGACCGTCAAGGTTCTGTGGATCGTTCTCGATGAGCATAGAGCGGTTGCTCTTCTCAACAGAAACCACTGTTTCCATGAGTGTACGCTCACCGTCCTGGATATACTGACCCATTGAATGGAGGTCTGTTGTAAAGTTCACTGATGCAGGGAAGATTCCGAGACCGTCCTTACCCTCTGACTCTCCGTAGAGCTGTTTCCACCACTCGCCGAGGAATGTAAGCTTAGGGTTGTAAGCCACGAGAATCTCGATCTTCTTGCCCTGTGAGTAAAGAGCGTTACGCATTGCAGCGTACTGGATTGCAGGATTGCACTCGCACTTCTTGGCGCAAGCCTCCTCCATCTCGAGGGCACCCTGAAGCATAGCGTTCATGTCGAAACCTGCGAGAACGATAGGAAGGATACCTACCGGTGTAAGAACTGAGAAACGGCCACCTACGTTATCCTCGATAACGAAAGTCTTGTAGCCTTCCTGAGTTGCAAGACCCTTGAGTGCACCGCGTGCCTTGTCTGTAACCGCTACGATACGCTCTGCCGCCTCTGCCTTTCCATATGTATCCTCAAGATACTTCTTGATGAGTCGGAATGCGACAGCAGGCTCTGTTGTAGTACCTGACTTTGAAATAACCACGCAAGCTGCGTTTCTCTCCTGTACGAGGTCCATAAGCTCGCACATGTACTCCTCTGAAAGGTTCTGTCCTGCGAAAACGATCTCAGGAGCCTCGCCCTTGTTCTTGAGCTGCTTTGCAAACTGGTGTGAAAGGGCCTCGAGAGCACACTTTGCGCCGAGGTACGAACCGCCGATACCGATAACTACAACGAGGTCAACGTTCTTAGCCTTCCAAGCCTCCTTGACAGCCTCGCATTCAGCCACGAGATTGCTGTTCAGTGTTTCAGACGGAAGATGCTTCCATCCGAGGAAATCATTTCCCTTACCTGTCTCATTCTCGAGTACTTCAAGAGCCTCGAAAGCCTTTTCTACATTTGCCTTGTAGTCAGCTTCAGTTACAAAGGAGTTGCAACCTCCAAGATTTACTTTAATCATAGTTTATAATGTTTTTATAGTTTCATTCATTTACGGTGCAAAACACCTGGCTCAAAAAGATTTGAGCAACCTCGCGAATTTAGGCATTTTTTAGAAATTGACACAATAATTATTGAGATATAGCACTTTTTGTGTAAGTTTGTTCCACTAAAAATATAAGACATGAAACTGAGATCTACACTTATTCTTGCCCTTGCCCTGCTCATAATCCCATTCAACGACGCAGCTGCAAGACGAATCAAATACACTGGAACCGGCATTGTCGCCCATAGAGGTTTCTGGAACTGCGAAGAGGCAGGATACGCAAAGAACTCCATAGCTGCGCTCAGATGTGCTCAGGAGGCCGGCGTATGGGGAAGCGAATTCGACGTCAACATGACTGCAGACAGCGTCCTTCTCGTATTCCACGACAGCACGGTGGAAGGCAAGAAGATCGAAAAGCATAACCATGCCGACTTCAAGTACTTCAGACTGAAGAACGGCGAACCGATTCCGACGCTTGAGGAATATCTTGAGCAGGCAAAACAAAGCCCTGAAACTATGCTTGTGTATGAACTCAAGTGTCACTCTTGTCCCGAAGTCGAAGAGACAGCTGTTCTCCTGACCATTGAGAAGCTCAAGGAGAGCGGACTTCTGGACCCGTCCAGAGTGATGTTCATATCATTCAGCAAATACATCTGCGAAAGACTGTCGCAGCTTCTTCCTGACTTCGACGTACAGTACCTCAATGGCGATATGAAGCCGTTGAAAGTCAAGAAAGCCGGAATACCGGGCATCGACTACCATTACGAGGTGCTGTATTTCAACAGGAAGTGGGTATCTAACGCACGAAAGAGAGGCCTTAGCACCAATGCATGGACAATCAACAAGAAGGACGACATGAGAGGCATCCTCAAGATGAAGATCGACATGCTGACAACAGACAACCCTCTCGAAGCAAGGGAAGTCATGAAGGAAATGGGAATCCAGGAACTTTAACGGACCTTGATTATCTGATCAAGAGAAGTCGTATATAGATAAGAGCAATGTTCGCTGCGTATGCCATCGGCGTAATGTCCTGGCCTCTGCGCAGCGATTCTCAGCAACTGCGACTTGCCGCCCAATCTGTCGATGACCTCCGATATACGGTCATTCTTGCTCCGTTCCTCCTCATCAAAATCGAATATTGCCCCCTGTACCGAATCAGAGGGCACAAGGTTGCTTACCACGACTCCCGCTTTCTTATACTGATATTCGGGTTTATATATAAGCCTCATCGCCTTGAGAGCTGTGCCTACGATATCCTGGGCACTGTTGCCCGCCACGTCAAGCCGGATGGTTATCGACGGAAAATATTGCTGAAGATCCTCACGGAAACGGTTCGTATACATGAACACCGTAACATCCTGTGCAGCAGAACCTTCCTCACGGAGTTTACGGGCACAAACGGCGGCAAAATCAGCCACCCTCGACTCCAGTTCCGCTCTGTCTGTAATCATTTCTGCAAACGAACGGGAGGTGCATATGGACTTCCTTCTCTCGTCCTTTTCCTCATCAAAGCAAGGGCGTCCCCTCAGTTCCTCCCATGTACGGAGACCGTTGACGCCAAGTTTGTCGCTCACCCATTCCTTCGGTCTTTCTGTAAAGTCAAAGGCAGTGCGTATACCCCATGACTGCATCTTCGGGGCAAGCCTTCGTCCTACTCCCCACACATCATCGATCGGAGTAAGTTGGAGAGCCTTGATGCGCTTCTCATCTGAATCCATCATGCAGACACCTGCATAACCCTTATACTTCTTGGCAAAATGGCTTGCGATCTTCGCGAGAGTCTTCGTAGGAGCGACGCCGATACTCACAGGAATGCCGACCCACTTTCCGACCTTCGCCCTGAGATTCCTGCAGAGTTCCGGAATCTTATCCGGGCATATGCCGTCAAGGTGCAGATATGCCTCATCTATTGAATATATCTCGATCTTCGGAACCGCATCCGCAAGGACTGACATAACTCTGTTTGAAAGATCTCCATACAGCGCATAGTTCGACGAGAACACTGTAAGCTGTCCGTTTTCCACAAGATGCTTTACCTTGAAGAACGGCACTCCCATCGGTATACCCATCGCCTTGCTTTCATTACTGCGGGACACTACACAGCCGTCATTGTTGGACAGCACAACAACAGGCTTCCCGTCCAGATCCGGACGGAAGACCCTTTCGCACGAGACGAAGAAATTGTTGCAGTCCACCAGGGCTATCATCTTGTCTTCTTGATTATGTATGTCACCACTCCCCACATCTTGAAGTCCACACCTTCTGTAATTTCAATCTCGGGATATCTGGGATTTGCCGGTTTCAAGATAATGCCGGCCTCATGGATGTGGATATATTTCAATGTAAACTCTCCATCCACAAAGCACACAGCCATATCTCCGTCCCTCGCTTCCAACGCCTTGTCGATCACAAGGATATCACCCTCGTCCACACCGGCATCAATCATAGAGTCACCCACTACCCTTCCGTAAAAGGTAGCAGCAGGATGCCTCACAAGTTCCTTGTTCAGGTCAATAGCCTGAGTCATGTAATCCGTAGCAGGAGACGGGAACCCGGCATGGATTCCGTCCTGCGCCATTTCCGGCATTTTTGTATTTTCTTCCATATAAATGCAAATTTATAAAAATCGGCATTAAATGTAAGCATTCACGAAGGTGTTGAGATTTCAGGCAGCGTTTTTCACAACCTCCTACAGATCAGCACTTTAACTGTGCGAGGGTGGTCATTTTTTGCCCACCCTCGCACAAATAAAATCCTAATAGACAAAGACTTACGAAAATCAACTCTACAAATCACAAAAAGCAGTATCTTTGCAGACATGGTTTTATGTGATGACATATGCAGATTTCTGACCGGAAACGGACTGAAATATGAGGTTGGAAACCTTGACGGGCAAAAGGTTATCCATGTGGAAAACCGTGCCGGAATTCTTCCGGCGAAGGTCAGCGCAACGAGCACCCAGGAAGCAGAAAAAGCCGCCGACAGTCTCCATGCAGCCATTGACAGGATCTCCTCAGAAACCGGAAGTTATCCTCTGGTCATCACAGAAGACAGATGGAACTCACAGCAGAAGATGATGCATGCCAGACTTCTCGCCCATCTGCAGATATTCACACAGATATATGCCCGCAACTGCGAAGTCCGCAAGATAGACAAGAAGACGGCAGCGGATTTCCTTTCTGCCAATCACAGCTATGGCGACGCAGCATGCCGTTACCGCTACGGACTTTTCCTCAAGAGATACACCGGTCATACCAGTTCATTGACCACAAGCCGCCCACAGGCCGGAGACCTCGTTGCCGTCGCCACATTTTCCAATGGACGCAAATGGATCAAGGGCGACAAGACCATCAGGTCATACGAATGGACAAGATATGCGTCATTGCCGGGAGTGAGGTTAAGCGGGGGCATGGGAAAACTGCTGCAGGCGTTCATCGAAGAAGTAAATCCGGATGATATCATGACATACGCTGATCTCGAGTGGTCGGAAGGCAAGGTGTATGAACAGCTTGGATTTGTACTGGAAGGCACGAAAAGCCCTGTCATGTTTTCCGTTGACACCGAAACATGGAAACGCACAGCCCAAAGTATGCGCTGTGATGAAGAACAGATCCAAGATGGTATCAGGTTTTTCCGGAATCTGGGAAGCAACAAATACCGGATGAAACTGACAGATTATCAGTAGAAATTACTATCTTCGCGGACGAATTCATTGAATCAATACTTTAAACATAATATGGAAGCAATTGTAAAGACCAACTTCAACTTTCCGGGCCAGACCTCACACTATGTGGGTAAGGTTCGCGACGTGTACAGCATCAACGACGAGTATCTCGTAATGGTGGTTTCTGACCGTATCTCTGCATTTGACGTAGTACTTCCCAAGGGTATTCCTTTCAAGGGACAGGTACTCAACCAGATCGCAGCAAAATTCCTTGACGCTACAACAGACATCCTTCCTAACTGGAAGATCGGTGTGCCTGACCCAATGGTAACAGTAGGTCACAAATGCGAGCCATTCAAGGTTGAGATGGTTATCCGCGGATACCTTTCAGGCCATGCATGGAGAGAGTACAAGGCTGGAAAGCGCACAATCTGCGGCGTTGAGATGCCGGAGGGAATGGTTGAGAACCAGAAGTTCCCTACTCCTATCATCACTCCTACAACAAAGGCGGCCGAGGGTCACGACGAGGATATCTCAAAGGAGGAAATCATCGCTCAGGGTATCGTAAGCAAGGAAGACTATGAGAAGCTCGAGGCATACACTCAGGCTATCTTCCAGAGAGGTACAGAGATCGCAGCAAAGATGGGTCTTATCCTTGTAGACACCAAGTATGAGTTCGGTAAGAAGGACGGCCAGATCTATCTCATGGACGAGATCCACACTCCAGACTCATCACGTTACTTCTACGCAGAGGGCTACGAGGAGCGTCTTGCGGCCGGTGAGAAGCAGAAGCAGCTTTCAAAGGAGTTTGTACGCGAGTGGCTTATGGCAAACGGATTCCAGGGCCAGGACGGACAGCAGGTTCCTGAGATGACTGAGGAGATCGTGAACGGCATCACAGAGCGCTACATCGAGCTTTACGAGAACATCATCGGTGAGAAGTTCGAGAAGGCTGAGGGCAGCGACGTTGCAGCACGCATCGAGAGCAACGTAACAGAGTTCCTCAAGACTCTCTAACAGAGATATTCCGAAAAACAGACGACCTTGTCCCGCATGGAACAAGGTCGTTTTTCTATTTATCCTTTTTCATAAGAGCATCTATATGTCCGCCTACCTCATCATAGGAATATCCGCGCCCTAAGGCAAAACGCAGAAGCTTGAGTTTGCACTGAGGGTCTTCCCTGAGAGTGCGGTATTTGTTTTCCAGAAGTTTTATCAGACGGCTATCTGCACGATTCGGATCAACCTCCGCCAACGCCTGAGCAATCACATCTCTCGCAATTCCCTTTGCTGAGAGCATATACCTTATCTTCACCTCTCCCCAACCGGAAATCGCCGACTTCTCCCTAGCATACGCGGATGCATAACGAAGGTCGTCGACAAACTTTTCCTCAACCAATGTGGCCACAACCTGCATCGCCTTTTCCTTATCACCTTCCAAAGCCTTTTCCGCCTTTTTAAGCACATCGGAAGTACAGTATTCCCTTCTGGAACACTGACGACGCAGATTGTCAAGTATCTTGCTTATTTCACTCATCAGAAATCAAATCCGGCGCTGATATAGAAACCTACCTTGTGGGTAAGATTCGACCAATGTACATTTGCCTTGATAGGTCCGAAGATAGTATCATACGCATATTCCAGACCGGCGCCGACATATCCGAGACCGTCCGCATAATGGACGAACTGGTCACAGTCCCTGACATAGTTCACAATCGCAGTAATATAGTTGTTCTTGCAGACCCTGAACCTGAAATCCATACCGACAAGAGTCAGGATGTTCTTCATTGCCCAGAGATTTGTCACACCGATGAAAGGCAGCTGCTGATCTACGTATCTGCCTGCCAGGCTTCCTCCGATGGCGTTGAAATATGCCACAGGCACATCTCCTATACCAAGAAGGCATCTTGCATCAATGTAAGGGATATAGGCGAAGATATTCCCTACAGGTACTACACCCTTGACGCCGGCAGCAACCATATGGAAATTGCTGAAATCCTTAGGAAAACCGGCAAATGTCCATGCATATGATCCGTAAGCCTTCACGCCCTTTGTCGGGAAATATCCGTCATTGAAAGTATCCGTACGGCAGGATGCAAACAACGAGACGAAGTCATTGTCCAGCTGACTGAAGTCATAATCTCCGAGGATATCCTGCGACTTGATGTTCCTTATGGCAAAGATTTCATTTCTCAAACCCGCATTGAAATCGATCTTCTTCCATGTCATATTTGAAAAATACAATTCCTGCTTTGCATGAA
Source organism: Candidatus Cryptobacteroides sp. (assembly GCA_045120635.1). GTDB lineage: Bacteria > Bacteroidota > Bacteroidia > Bacteroidales > UBA932 > Cryptobacteroides. The sequence goes on along the minus strand of JBGVEY010000006.1, from coordinate 12,014 downwards.
AAAATCTGAATCCAAGCTTATGTTCCCACAAGTTCAACGTATTCAAGTCAGTCCATCTTACAGAAGCCGAAGCATTGATTGTAGGAATCTTAGGTGTATCATACGACCATCTGAGCTGGAAGTAAGGATTGGCACTGATCTTTCCGGTAAAATCGACAGAATTGCCATATAACTTATGAGCGTTGAAACCGAAGTTCAGCAGAACCGACACAATCTCCTCCGTATCAGCCCTCACTCCCATTCCGAACTGATGAATAGGTCCCTTTCGACAAGTGATCACAAGATCGAACGGCTGTGCTTTTCCCAGAAGTTCATATGTCACGTAGTCATATGCTTGTGTACCATAGATCTGAGCAATAAGTTCATCAAGATCCTCCCTGCTGATCTTCTGCCCGAATTTGAGATGCAGCCTTGACTTGAGCAATTCCTTTTCCTTCGGAAGCACGCCCTTGATATCCACATTGGCGATAACAAGCGAATCAGAATGGAAATCGAACGCCCTCGGCTTCTGCACAACCTTGAACTTGCAGGCCGTCTTTGCCGCAACCTCGCGGAGAAGCGAATCCTGCTCCTGAGCCGCCCTGTAGCCACGTGCCATGATTGTATCTATGGCGACCGTGTTGAAGCTCATCATATTGAACTCAGGAATATACGGCTTGATCTTGACATCCGGAACCTTCACATTGACCTCATATGAATCTCGCATCATCATATCGACTCCCTGCGAGAATATATCCGCCAGATTGTTGACTTCCATATAGGAACGAGGTTTCTGCGACAGATCGACACCGATGATGATATCGGCTCCCATCTGTCTTGCAAGATCCGTAGGATAATTGTTCCTCAGACCTCCGTCGACGAGCACCATTCCATCCTTACGGACAGGAGCGAACATACCCGGAATGGACATGGTGGATCTCATGGCGTCCTTGATCTTGCCGCTGTGCCATATCTTGGATCTGCCTGAAACCATATCCACAGCCACACAGGTAAACGGAATAGGAAGTTCACTGAATGCCAACGAATCCTGGTAACCTATTGTCAATGAACTGATGAGATTATTCACATTCTGTCCGTACACGAATCCGGAAGGAAGGCTTCCAAGAAGATTTCTCTTGAGGAATTCTCCGCCCTTCATATCGTTTTCCGCACCGATATCCACGCGGGAATATTTGTTCAGATCCTCGAAACGATAATCTTCAGCAAGCTTCATATTATAGTAATCCCTCTCATAGTAGAACGGAACGGATATCATATATTTCTCCTTGTACTTCATGTCAGTATAGGAGATATAGTCTCTTGAAAGTTCGTCACTGAGCACCCACTGCCAGTCCATGTTGGTCATGAGCGAATCAATGGTCTCCACCGGATAACCAAGACTGTACAGACCTCCGACCAGACCTCCGATACTTGTACCGAGTACCATGTCTACAGGAATGCCAAGTTCCTCCATATACTTTATTGCGCCGACATGAGCGGCGCCCTTCGCACCTCCTCCGCTGAGCACCAGAGCCACAGTAGGACGGTATTGGCGGATGACATCCATCTTTGCCCTCACACGGGCAATGGCAAGAGAGTCACCGACAGGATCCACGCTCCTTGCCGACAGAGGCAGCAGCGCGAATACGCAAAGAAAAACCGAAAGTATATGTTTCATTCTGTTCATATCATTATTTCTGATGTTCTCCTGCAAGCATACCGCATGCCGCAAGTATATCCTCTCCGCGCGAGGCTCTCACAGTTGTCATCAGACCCTGGTTATTCAGGCGGGTCTTGAAGTTTTCGATAATCACATCAGGCGATGTCTCATATGGAAAATCCGGAATCTTATGGAATCTGATAAGGTTCATTCTGCATTCCAGCCCCTTGAGCATCCTCACCAGAGCATCCGCGTGATTCTTGCTGTCGTTGAAGCCGGCAAACATCGTATACTCAAAACTTACGCGCCTCTGACCTGTGAAGTCATACTGCTTTATGAGATTTATCACATCCTGGATAGGCCATGCTCCCTGCATCGGCATCATTGTCTGACGCTCCGGACCGAACGGATCATGAAGACTGACGGCAAGATGACACTTGCACTCATCAAGATATCGTTTGAGATTAGGAATCACACCGATTGTGGAAAGAGTGATACGTTTCGGACTCCATGCAAATCCCCAGTCCGCAGTCAGGATTTCAATTGTCCTCATCACATTCTCATAGTTGTCAAGCGGCTCGCCCATGCCCATGAATACGGCATTGGTCAATCTGTCAGACTCGTCGACAGCAATGAACTGGGAGATGATGTCCGCAGCCGACATGTGTCCGTGGAATCCCTGTCGTCCGGTCATACAGAATTTACATCCCATCTTGCAGCCGGCCTGCGATGACACGCAGAGGGTGGCACGGTCGTCATCCGGAATCATAACCGCCTCAACTGCACTTGACTCAAGTTCCTCTTCAGAACATCCGCCGCTGCAGCTCACATTCAGTTCCCTGCGATGAGAACATTTTACCGGGAACAGATACTTCTTCGTTCCATCCGATGAAATCTGCAGTCCTGCATACTCCACCAGACCGACCTCATACTTCTCATTCAGAGCAGCACGGGCAGCTTTGGAGAGATTTGTCATCTCATCGATTGAACGGACCTTCTTGACATACAGCCACTGAGCTATCTGCTTAGCCGTAAAGCCGGGAAGTCCTTCATCCGCTACAACCTTCTTCAATTCTTCAAGGTTCTTTCCAAGGAGTTTTATCTTCATTATCCTAAATTTTATCTTACAAAGTTAAATATTTTTAAGGCGTAACAAAACAAACTGCCCACCTCTTTTGGAAGTGGGCAGTAAAGTACACATTGTTTATTTATTTCTGTGCGTTGAAGGTAATGTCAGCATAGATAGGATAGTGGTCAGATGCCTTCTCAATATCTGTAGTCAATGTCTTGAATACAGAATGAGACTCACCCTTTGTATAAGAAACACCATTCTTCAACACAAACACAAAGTCAATGCACTTGGTCGGATTAGGACATGGGAATGTATTCTCATTTGCAGAAACCCAGTCCCAATTCTCCTTGAAGTTAGCAATTGTAACCTCTGCCGGGATACAGTTCATATCGCCCAAAAGAATGACAGGTTTGGTTGTCTTACCTGGGCCGTAATTCTCAAGGCACCAGTCAGTAATGACTTTCACACCGTGCTTTCTTGCTTCAATGGACATATGATCAAGATGAGTTACACAGAACACGAAATCCTCATACTCAACGACGCCAAGCGAACGAACTTCACTTGTATTCGCATCCACCTTTGGGATATCCACTCTAGGATACTCCTTTACGACTTTATATTCAGGAGCAGCTACAATACTATTTCCATAGTTAGTATTGGCAGCATAAGCAAAGTATCCCGTCCAACCTGTTCCAAGAGCCTTGGCAAGCTCGGTTGCCTGTCCTTTATTTGTCTCGTTAAGACCGACAACAGTACCACCGATCTCCTGAATTACCTTAGCAACCTCAGGATATGACTTATGTCCAAGGGCGGATTCATACTTAGCGAACTTACCTACATTGTAGCTGATGAAGCGTACAGTCATAGGAGCACCTGCTGGTGGAAGTGTAGGATCCTGTTTATCCTCTTCTTTGCCATCTTCCTTAGGAGGCTCCTGCTCAGTACCCTGAAGGTGAGGAGGAGTGTCATACTCTGGAAGGTCAACCTTGCCTACGCAGGATACTGCGCAGACAAGGATAAGTGATAATAGAATATTCTTTTTCATAAAATTCTTTATTTAAGTACTGGAAGGTCACCTGTAAGATCCCAAATAGTCTCATCCCACTTAAGCTGCTTAGCCAAAGATGATACTGTAGCACCTGCCGGAGCTTCCATACCGTGATATGGATAAGCATGCTGGTATGCATATGGACAGTTAGGATCAGCGAGTGTTCCTACATAGAGAGTAAACATCGGAGATGAATTATCCTGATCAAGAACTGTAATCGGATTCGAATCAGTAACAGGACAGGTCAACGAGAAGTTTGGCTTTCTATAGCAATCCACAAAGTACTGATAGATATTACAGAATCCGACAACAGCACCAGAAGAATAGTTTCCTGTTGTAGTTACCTTAGACTCCACCTTATCATTCCATGCGATATTGCCGATCACCATATCCTTGTTGATTGAAAGCTCTGTAGTTGCATATGTACCTCCATATGAGCATCCTCCGGCAATACCACCTGCATTCTGATTTGCAGTCACTGACATGGTAGAGTAGCAATGTCTGATCACAGAAGCCGTTGTATTGTAACCGTTATTACCGTTGTTGTACTGAGTCTGGCCAATAATACCACCGATGTTCTGCTGACCTGTGATGCTACCTGCAGACCAGCTATCCTCGATACGGATATAGTTATCAATCTCCTGGCAATTGTGATAACCTACAAGACCACCCATACGACGGCCGGTATTCTCGATTGTTCCATCGAAAGAACATCTCTTCATAATAAGGTTAACCGCAACACCGACGAGACCACCGACACCACCAGCCTTAGCAGTGATTGTACCTGTAGCCTCAACATCGTGGATAACAGCCCAAGACTTACCGGACTTGTTTCCTGCATATCCTGCAACAACACCACATGGCTGTGAACCGCCATCTGCAGTTCCGTCAATAACAGCATTCTCGAACTTCACATCATAGCACTTTCCATACATGATACCGAAGAAGCTTCTGTAAGCGCCCTGGTTGCAAGAGAAGTTCTTGATTGTATGGCCATTACCATTAAGTTCAAGTCCCTTAGTATAAGGTGAAGCTGTATTAAGAGGCTGCCAATCCTTAACTGATGACATATCAATATCAGCCTCGAGAACTGCGTACTTGATTTCGCCTTCAACAAGGATTGTAGGCAATTTAAGCATATCCTCAACAGTCTTGATCACGAGGTCAGGAGTCTTTGTTGCATAAGCCGGGAGACATGGATCATCATAAAGTCCCTCAGTAATATCTACCTCCGGCTCGTCTTCACCGCCTGTATTCTCTGAGTACAAAGACAAGAGGAGGTAAACAGTCTGAGCTGTCTCGTCCAGCTTGTACTCTCCACCTGTCGCATCTTCGATTGAGATAGGGAGAACATATGTCTTACCAGCCTCTATACCCTTAGCTACCAAAGTAACCTTTGTAGTTGTAGAGTTGAGTCCGTAACGCATAACTATTACAGACGGTTTCTCGAATGAATAAGCCTCTGCAGGTACTGGAAGATAATCCGTTCCATTTGTCGAGTTATATGCCTCAACAAGCGAAGGATCCACTTTCAGGTTGAATGTAAGATTGGTCGCTCCACCAATCTCCTCACGAGCCTTGACATTGATACTCACATCCCTGCTTCTGTTTTCAGCCAATGTTGCAATCTCTGTCTGATTGGACACAAGATAATATGTAGCTACAATAGCCCCATCTTGTCCTGTAGGCTCCTTATCTGTACATGACACTGCGGCAATCAGGAGTGCCGAAAGTGCATAAAAGATTTTTTTCATGGTATCAATTATTTACAATTATTAGAAGTCCAATCCATCTTTCCAGCCTGGATTCTGCGCAAGATTTCTATTGAGGCTACGCTCCTCTGAAGGAATTGGCTTGAGATAGTCACGTCCTTCATCCCACTTACCCATATCTTTGTGAAGCTGGATATATCCATAGGTATCCTTGCTGAGAACAACGTCAGTCTGTACTTTCTGATATACTGTCGCCTTGTCTGCAGGCTTATCCGCCTGATAAACGCAGTAGTCATTTGTTCCGTCTCCATTGAAATCGAAGATCACCTTGCCATTTTCCGGCTGTTTTACATAGATTCCAAACATAGGAGATTCAAACACCTTACCCTCTGCCCATCTGATGATATCATAATAACGATGGCCCTCCTGGATAAGCTCGATCATTCTTTCACGGCGAATCTCAAGGATAACTCCCTCATTTCCACCTGTAGTTACCTTACTGAAGCCTCCCCAAGTGTTCTCACCGCTTGCAGGAGCCTTAAGGAATGGATCCGGATCAGCGTTTGCCTTCTGCATATCCATCGGTGGCATACCAACTCTTTCACGGAGTTTATTAACTGACATGTCAAGATCAGACTGCTCGAGGGTACCGAGCTCGGCCTTAGCCTCCGCATAGTTAAGATAGACCTCTGCTGCACGGAAGAGAATGAGGTCAATCTCGGACTTGTTATATCCATTTTGATCTGCAACTGTCAGATACTTAATTGGAGCATAACCAGTAGTAGTGTTGGCCATATTCTGAGGAGTAGTAACTTCCTCACCGTCGCGAATATAGTCAGGAGTAATGATTGACTGTGCCAATCGAGGGTCTCGATCCTTGACCTCTTCTGTAAATGGCATTGTTTCCCAACCTGACTTCGCTGTGAAGCGGCTTCCATCCTTCATAAGATAAGCTGCCACCACTTTCCTTGTCATACCATAACGACCGTTGGTAGCGGTATTGAATGCTCCACCGGCATTATGCACAAGATTCATCGCTGCGTTGAAGTCCTTAGCAAGAATAACCTCTGTTGAAGTCGCATTCATTGAAGAGAAAAGATGGCGGTAATTCTTTGCAGGATCACCCGCATCCTTAGAAATAGAGTATCCGCTTGTAGTGATGAACTTGTATGATGCATCAGCTGCCAATTGAAGATAGTATGCAGCATCGTTATCATAATTGGTAATGTTATGATACTTGCGGAATGTTCCTTCAAAGAGACAGAATCTTGATTTTAGTGCAAGAGCAGTCCACCTTGTAATCTTATAAACATTCTTTTCTGAAGGAAGATTTGCAATAGCAATATCAATATCCTCAACCATCTTCTGCATCACAAGTTCACGTGAATCACGAGCCTTGTAGAGATCAGGATCATTTGAGTCAAGTTCCTTGTCATACCAAGGCACATCACCAAACTGCTTTACCTTATCAAAGTAGAAATACACTCTGAAAAATCTGCAGAGAGCATCATAATATTTGACCGCATCCTTGTTGTCGCAATAATGAAGATATCCAAGAAGGGTGTTGATGTTTCTGAGAGTACCCCAGCTCCATCCACCTCCTGTAGAAGGCACCTGTACGCGTCCGCTGAGTTCCTCCGGCATTGTAGCCATAGCATAAACATCTGCGTTTTCCGCAAATACAGTCGGGAATGTTGTGTAGAAATTGTTGCTGAATGCCTCAAGACCGCTTACCTGAGAGAAGAATTCCTCCGGAGCGAGAGACGACTGAGGCTGCTTGTCAAGGGGATCCTTTTCACAGCCGACGAGAGCGGCAACAAACGCTGCTATAGATAGTATTCTTATAATCTTATTCATATCCAGAGTTTTTAGAAAGTGAGGTCAATACCGAACATGAATGTCTTCTGCCAAGGGTAAACACTAAGATTACCATCGGTCATTGCCTGTTCTGGGTCAACATATCTTGAACCTTTCTTCAGTTCTGATGCATAACCGAGATTCTCACCAGAGAAGTAGACTCTAAGCTGAGAGATCTTTGCCTTGCGGAGAAGTTTTTCAGGAATAGTATATCCTACAGTAAGGTTCTTCAGACGGCAGTAGCCGACATTCTGGAGATATCTGTCATTTACTGTACCGAGGGCACGTCCATCCTTCATTGCGATATAACCACGTGGACGTGGGAAGTATGAATTTGGATTATCTTCCGACCAGATCTTACTCAAGAAATCAGCTGGAATGAATGAAGAGAATGGTCTTGCATAAAGACCCCAGAAAGCTCGTGCATCTGGTGCCGGATACCAATCTACTCGTCCTACACCCTGGAGGAATACTGCAAAATCAAATCCAAGCCAGTTTGCACCGAGATTGATACCATACTGATAGCGAGGTTCGCTGTTACCTATGATCTTACGGTCACCTGGATCATCCACAGTATTCAGACCCTTAGAAATCTTATTATCGCCATCAAGGTCTACATACTTCAAGTCACCGGCTCTAAGTCCGCATTCATCACCTGCTGAAGAAATAATGATACCATTGACAGAACTCTGATCTACAATGTAATTTGCAGCCTCTTCATCAGTCTTGAAGAATCCGCCTGTTGTATATCCCCAGATTTCACCATAAGTCATTCCCTCATAGTAATCGCTGAGAAGTTTCTGAGGATTGTCAAACTTGGTAATCTTAGTAATGTAATCACTGAATACAACTGATGCATTGTAACGGAAAGGCTTACCTGCAAGCATGAACTGATCCTTCCATGAAATTGTAAGCTCATAACCCTTTGTACGCAAGTCTGCCGCATTCATCTTTGGTGAAGAAGCACCATATACTCCAGGAAGTGTTACGCCCTTTGTAAGCATACCCTGAGTATCACGGATATATGCCTCAGCAGAGAATGTAAGTCTGTTAGACAGGAATGCTGCATCAAGACCGACATTGTACTGTTCTACTACCTCCCATGTAAGGTCAGATGCTACTGGTGCATCGATAGTCGCATACACTGGTTTTGCAGAACCAAAGAGATATGACATTGTACCGAGATTAATTCCGCGGATATAATCATAATAGCCTACCTGCTGGTTACCAAGGCGTCCGAATGAAGCACGAAGCTTAAGATTGTCCACATGCTTCTTGGCAGAAGCGAAGAACGGCTCCTCAGAGATTCTCCAACCTGCAGACACAGATGGGAAGAAGCCCCATCTTGAATCCTTTGCAAAACGCGATGTTCCATCGAAACGTCCGTTGAACTCCAAAAGATACTTCTCCTTGTAGTCATAGTTCAGACGCATGAATGCACTCATGATCGCATACTCGTTCTGGCCTCCGCCTACATCAGTAACCTTCTCGCCATCAGCATTTGTACCTACGAGATCAAGGTCATTGAGTGTATTTGACAAAAGATTCTCACCAGAAAGTGAAAGGTCCTTGATGTGCTTGGTCTCATATGTATAACCAGCCATCACCTTTACATTGTGTTTCTCGGCGATAGATGCATTATATGTTGCATAAACATTTGTCTGAAGATATTTCTGGAACGACACACTTTCAGAAAGCTTGTCAATGAAGTTTCCTGTATTGATAGTCTGTACTACACCTGGAGTAACTGAGTATTCAGCATTTGCTGTACGGTTCCAGCTGTTGCTTGTTGTCTGATTGTAAGTGAAGTTACCCTTGATCTCCATACCCTTGAACGGAGTAAGAGTAAGCTCTGTCATGGTAGAAAGGTAGTTCACCTTGTCAACGTTCTTGTGGCGGTCATTTGTAAGGATAGTCACCAGACCATCCATAAGAGGCTCGCTTCGATACTGTGTATTGTAGAGCGAAGTTCCGTCAGGGTTGATTGCCGGATAAGATGCCAACGCATGCACCTCAGTCATACGGAATGAGTTGTTGACTCCACTTCTACCCGGATATGTATAATCACTGCTGTAGAAGCTGGTATTATTGGCAATATTGAGCCACTTGGTAACATCAAACGAAACCTTTGAACGGAAATTGAACTTCTTGAATGTATCAGTATTCACACGGAACACACCCTTTTCCATATTGTAAGATCCGGAGAGCATGTACTTCACTCTGTCTGTACCTCCTGTGAAAGACACACTGTGAGAAGTTGTAGGCTTAATATCGTTGAACAACTCATGATACCAGTCTGTATTCGCATAGTAATTATATACGTCTACACCGTTTCTATTGTCAACTACTACCCATGGACGAGCAGGATTCTCGGTCTTATCGTTACGACGGATCCAAAGCTCCATCATATCCGCATCTGTATACAGACCGTTTGTATAAGGAGTTCCGGAGTAAGTCTTCATGAAGTAGTCAGTCAGATATACAGAGTAATATCCTCTGCTCTCAAACTGAGTGGAAGTAGTCGGAGAAGTGAAACCGGCACGTCCGCTATATCGTACAACCGGCTTGCCATCCTCATTAGCTCCCACTTTTGTAGTAACGAGAATTACACCGAAAGAAGCTCTCGCACCATAAATAGCTGCAGAAGACGCATCCTTGAGCACTGAGATTGACTCGATATCAGCAGGGTTGATTCTTTCAAGGTCTCCCTCTACACCGTCGATAAGTACGAGAGGTTGACCACCATTGATAGAGTTCAAACCGCGGATGTTGATGGTCGAAGCCTGACCAGGACGTCCCGAACGGTTTGTAATGTTAAGTCCAGGGACAGATCCCTGAAGCATCTTTGATGCTGAAAGAGCACTACGGTCCTGAAGATCATCTGCCTTGATAACAGACACAGCACCAGTGAGGTTTACCTTCTTTGTGGTACCATATCCGACCACAACAACCTCTTCAAGGAGCTGAGTATCCTCAGCAAGAGTAATGGCAAATGCAGATCTGCCTGCGACAGCAATCTCCTGAGTCACATATCCCATTGACGAGACCTCAAAAGTTGCATCAGCAGGAAGTTCGATGGTGAACTTACCATCGAGATCTGTCATAGTACCGTTAGAAGTGCCTTTTTCAAGCACAAATGCGCCGACAATCGGCTGATTAGCCGCGTCGACAACGATTCCGCTTATTGGGGCAGGTCCATTCGCACCTCCTTGATTGCCAACAGTTTGGGCATTCACAATTGTGAAACATCCCAGAAGGCAAAGCAAAGCAGAAAGTCTGAGCAATAATTTCTGTGGGTTCATACTAGTTATTAATAATGTTTAATTTGTTAAAGTTAAGCAATTCAGATGATATATTAGACAAATTAATGATATTACTTTATACTTGTGCCGCAATTTAGCACAATAATACAATAATTTTGTCCTCAGAAAGTTTTTCACTACATTTGCTTTCGCCGTCGGAAGAGATCCGCCGGCACGTAACAATTTAAAAATTCAACATTTATGGCTAAAGAAGAAGTACAGGAAGGTACCGGTATCAATGCTGCGAAACTCAAGGCATTGCAGGCGACGATTGACAAGATTGAGAAAGACTACGGTAAAGGTACGATCATGAAGCTGGGGGATCAGCCAAAATGGGAGGTTTCGGTTATTCCGAGCGGCTCTATTGCACTTGATGCCGCTCTTGGAATCGGTGGCTATCCACGCGGAAGAGTCATTGAAATCTATGGACCGGAATCCAGCGGTAAGACAACCCTTGCAATCCATGCAATCGCACAGGCTCAGAAGCAGGGCGGCATCGCTGCTATCATTGACGCAGAACACGCATTTGACCGCACTTATGCAAAGAATCTCGGAGTAGACCTCGACACTCTGCTCATATCACAGCCTGACAACGGTGAGCAGGCACTTGAAATTGCAGACAACCTTATCCGTTCAGGTGCAATCGACATCATCGTGATCGACTCAGTTGCAGCCCTTACTCCAAAGGCTGAAATAGAGGGCGAGATGGGCGATTCGAAGATGGGTCTCCAGGCAAGACTCATGAGCCAGGCTCTCAGAAAACTGACTGCAAACATCAGCAAGACAAACACCTGCTGCATCTTCATCAACCAGCTCCGCGACAAGATCGGTGTGATGTTCGGAAACCCAGAGACAACTACCGGTGGTAACGCACTCAAGTTCTACGCTTCAGTACGCGTTGATGTACGCAGAACCACTCAGATCAAGGACGGTGACGAGGCTCTCGGTAACCGCACAAAGGTTAAGATCGTGAAGAACAAGATGGCTCCTCCATTTAAGAAAGCAGAGTTTGACATCGTATATGGTGAGGGTATCTCACGTGTAGGCGAAGTCCTCGATCTTGCGGTAGAGTATGACATCATCAAGAAGAGCGGTTCATGGTTCAGCTACGGCGACAGCAAGCTGGCACAGGGACGCGAAGCAGTCAAGTCTCTTCTTAACGACAACGTAGAGCTTTGCGATGAAATCGAAAACAAGATTCGCGAGGTTCTCGCAAACGTTCAGGACTAAAATACTGACTATCAAATCGAGTAGGAGGAAAACAAAAGTAGGTTTTCCTCCTACTTTTGTTTTCCGACCTCTCACACCACCGTACATGCGGGTCCGCATACGGCGGTTCCTTATCTGCAATGATACTTTTCGTAGTATCCCAACAATGACGGAT
>JBGVEY010000005.1:0-6886 GCA_045120635.1 Candidatus Cryptobacteroides sp. | reverse complement strand
CAGACACTTTCAAAGGTAGTTGAGGGTGAAGTTGTTGAGGGCGTAGTTACAGCTATCAGCAAGAGAGAGGTTATCGTTAACATCGGTTACAAGAGCGAGGGTGTCATCATGGCTCCTGAGTTCCGTTACAACCAGGACCTCGCAGTAGGTGACAAGGTTGAGGTGCTTGTAGAGAGCACTGAGGACAAGAAGGGTCAGCTTATCCTTTCACACAAGAAGGCACGCCAGCTCCGTTCTTGGGATATGGTAAACGCTGCATTCAACGCAGACGAGATCGTAAAGGGTTACGTGAAGACTCGCACAAAGGGTGGTATGATCGTCGATGTATTCGGAATCGAGGCTTTCTTGCCAGGTTCACAGATCGATATCAAGCCTATCCGCGACTACGATCAGTATGTTGACACAACTATGGACTTCAAGATCGTTAAGATCAACCACGAGTTCCGTAACGTTGTAGTTTCACACAAGGCACTTATCGAGGCTGAGCTCGAGCAGCAGAAGAGCGAGATCATCGGCAAGCTCGAGAAGGGTCAGGTTCTTGAGGGTACAGTTAAGAACATCACAGGTTACGGTGTATTCGTTGACCTCGGCGGTGTTGACGGACTTATCCACATCACAGACCTTTCATGGGGCCGTATCAACCACCCAGAGGAGGTTGTTGCTCTCGATCAGAAGGTTAACGTTGTTATCCTCGACTTCGATGAGGCTAAGAAGAGAATCGCTCTCGGTCTCAAGCAGCTTACTGCACATCCTTGGGATCTTCTTGACGCTGACCTCAAGGTTGGTGACAAGGTTAAGGGTAAGGTTGTTCTCATCGCTGACTACGGTGCATTCGTTGAGGTTGTTCCAGGTGTTGAGGGTCTTATCCACGTTTCTGAGATGTCATGGTCACCAAGACTCCGCATCGCTTCTGACTTCCTTAAGGCTGGTGACGAGGTAGAGGCACAGATCCTCACTCTCGACCGCGAGGAGAAGAAGATGTCTCTCGGTCTCAAGCAGCTCGTTGCTAACCCATGGGAGAACATCCGTGAGAAGTATGCAGTAGGTACTAAGCACAACGCAACTGTTCGCAATATCACTAACTTCGGCGTATTCGCTGAGCTTGAGGAGGGAATCGAGGGTCTCGTACACATCAGCGACCTCTCTTGGAACAAGATCAAGCATCCATCAGAAATGATCGCAGCAGGTGACGCTATCGAGGTTGTAGTTCTTGACTTCGACGAGGAGAACCACAAGCTTTCACTCGGCCACAAGCAGCTCCTCCCTAACCCATGGGATGAGATCGAGGCTAAGTACGCTGTAGGTACTGTAGTTGAGGCTAAGATCAAGGAAGTAAATGAGAAGGGTGCTGTAGTTGAGCTCGAGGGCGACATCGACGCATTCTGCTTCAACCGTGAGCTCGTTAAGGAGGATGGTTCAATGCCGGTTTCAGGCGAGAAGCTCGAGTTCAAGGTAGTTGAGCTCAAGAGAAACGCTAAGAAGGCAACTCTCTCACACGCTAAGACTTACGCTGCAGCTGTAGAGGAAAGAGCTCAGAAGGCAGCAGCTGAGGCTGATAGCACTAAGAAGGCTGTTAAGAAGATCAACTCAAGCGTAGAGAAGACTACACTTGGTGACATCGACGCTCTTGCAGCTCTTAAGAGCCAGCTCGAGAACAAGTAATTGTTTTCAACAATATCATAACACTGTCCGGAAGCTTTCGCTTTCGGACATTTTTTTTTACTTTTGTCAAGATTGACCTTTAAATAAAGAACATATGGATAACACATTCAAGAAGTACCGTTATTGGGAGTGGCGAACTATCATCGTGCTCTTCGTCGGATATGCACTTTTCTATTTTGTGCGTAAGAATCTCGGAATGGCGATCCCTGCCATGGAGGCGGAGTTGGGCATATCAAAGACCCAGCTTGGTATATTCCTGACCATCCACAGCATTATCTACGGATTTTCGAGGTTTGCCAACGGACTTCTTGTGGACCGTTTCAGCAAGCGTAAGATCATGGTGCTGGGCCTGATTCTCACATGTGCAGTCAACCTGCTTATATGTTTCAGCCCGAAACTCAACGGTATGCTGAACCTTCTCGATTCAGAGGGTAAGGCGACTTTGGGACTTGTATATCTGATAGGTTCTTTATGGGTGCTGAACGGTTATATCCAGGGTATGGGTGTTCCTCCATGTCTCAGCCTTCTTGCACATTGGATCAGACCGTCTGAACTCGCTACGAAGCAGTCTATATGGAATGTGTCGCATTCGATCGGTGCAGGCGTTGTGGTGGCTCTTTGCGGATTCATGCTCAACCGTTTCGGTTATAGCGCATGGTACCTTTGCTTCATAGTGCCTTCACTTCTGGCATTGCTTGGTGTGCCTATTCTTTGGTTCGGTCTCAAGGACAGTCCGTCGGAGGTCGGTCTTCCGCCTGTGGAGAAGATGGATGAGCTCAAGAAGGAAGAACAGAAGCCGAGCCCGCTCGATAATATCGACGGCGCAAAATACAAGAGGATCATCAACAAGATGGTCTTTGCGAATCCGTATGTCTGGATTATCGCGGTCTCCAATTTCTGCGTGTATGTGATCCGACTTACAATCCTTGACTGGGGAGCTTCTTTCCTGACAGAATCAAAGGGTATGGATATCGCTGCAGCCGGAGGAATCCTCGCTACCACAGAGATGGTCGGAGGAACAATGGGTATGCTTCTGGCAGGTTGGCTCTCTGACAAGCTTTTCAAGAGCAAGGCGCACAGAACATGTTTCTTCTGCGTGGTATTCGCTACTCTTTCGTTCTTCCTGTTCTGGAAGTGTCAGTCGGTGGCTCTTTCATTTGTCTGCCTTGTGCTCTCAGCGTTCTTCATCTACGGTCCTCAGGCCCTCTACGGCGTGTGCGCTTCACAGCAGGCGACCAAATATGCTGCAGGTACAAGTAACGGCATCGTCGGAATCTTCGGTTATCTGAGTTCAGTGGTTTCAGGTGTTATCTTCGGTTCGATGGCGGATGCGGGCGGATGGGATTCAGTGTTCCCAGTTGCAATACTTTTCGGTCTTGTCGGTGCCGCTGCAATCGGTCTTATGTGGAACGCTCCTGCAGACGGATATGCAAAACTTGAAAAGGTTATAGCTGATACAAATAAATAATCTGATGAACAAGATCGAGATGGCCCTTGAAAGGGCAAGAGATACAAAGGCTCTGATAACAGGCAGCGGAGTGGTATGCCGTACTGCTGAGATGTTTGCTCAGCTGTTCCCAGGCAGGAAGGCTGTTATCGTAGCCGATGACAATACATGGGAAGTGGCGGGAAAGGAGGCGCAGAAGTCCCTTGATGCTGCGGGAATCCCATCAGAGAAGGCATATGTCTTCAGCAGCAAGGATTTCTATGCTGAATGGAAGCATATAGAGTCGTTGAAAGCCTTTCTTGAGAATCTGGATGTCGTTGCTATTGCAGTAGGTTCCGGTGTCATCAATGATACCGTGAAATATGTGTCAAGCCTTCTGGGCAGAAGATATATGTGCGTTGGAACTGCTGCGTCAATGGACGGATTCACTGCTTATGGCGCTTCGATTACAAAGGACGGCAACAAGCAGACATTCGATTGTCCTGCGCCGCTTGGTTTCGTGATGGATTCTGCGATTGCCGCTGCTGCTCCGAAGGAACTTGCCGCATCGGGATATGCGGACCTTATAGCCAAGATACCGGCAGGTGCGGACTGGATGCTGGCAGAGGTGGTAGGAAGCGAGAAGATCGATGAGTTCGCATGGAATCTTGTCCAGAACGGTCTGAAGGAATCGCTTTCAGATCCGGCTGCCGTATTTGCAGGTGATATCGAAAAGACGCAGGCTTTGGCTGATGGTCTTCTTATGAGCGGATTTGCAATGCAGGCGATCCAGTCAAGCCGTCCGGCATCGGGTACTGAACACCAGTTCTCTCATTGCTGGGATATGGAGGATCTCTGCTATGACGGCAAGCATGTCTCACATGGATTCAAGGTCGGAATCGGTACGTTGATCTCGACTGCTGAACTGGAATTCCTTCTCGAAAAGGGTCTTGAGAATGTGGATGTGGAGGCTTGCGTGCAGGCTTGGAAGAGCTGGGAGAAAATGGCGGATGAAATCCGCGAGGTCATGGACGGAAAGCCGGGACATATTGCACGAGGGCTGGCAGAGACCAAGGGAAAATATGTGGACAAGGACGGTCTGCGTGCCCAGATTCAGGCTCTGAAAGAGGCTTGGCCGGTGCTGAGCGGCAGAATCCGTGAACAGATCATTCCTTTCGAGGAGGTACGGGAAAACCTCAGATTGGTCGGTGCTCCTTATGAACCGGAGATGATCGGTGTGAGCAGGGAGCGTTTCCGCAAGACAGTCTCCTATATTCCATATATGAGAAGCCGTTTTACCAATATCGATGTCATTTATCGTCTCGGATGGATGGATGAGTTCCTTGAAAGAATGTTCGGCAAGGGAGGAATCTGGGAGATTTGATGATTTATAATTGAAAACTGTAATGAAGATATTCAAGACTTTCATTCTGCTTCTGCTGACAGTGTCGCTGTACGCTGCTCCTGTGAAGTCGCATCAGGATGTTTATATAGAAAGGTTTGCTGCAATCGCTGTCTCTGAAATGTATCGCAGCGGTGTGCCTGCAAGTATTACGCTGGCTCAGGGTCTCCTGGAGTCCGGCTATGGACGATCGGAACTCGCACAGAAGAGCAACAACCATTTCGGAATCAAATGCCATAACGGATGGCAGGGCGGTAAGGTTTATCATGATGATGATGCGAAAGGGGAGTGCTTCCGCAAATATGACACTCCTGAGGAGTCGTATCGTGACCATTCGGATTTCCTCAGATACAGGGACCGCTACAAGTTCCTGTTCGACTACAAGATCACAGACTATAAGTCATGGGCATTCGGACTCAAGAAGGCAGGCTACGCAACAGACCCGAACTATCCGCGTAAACTGATCACTCTCATTGAGGAGTACAACCTTCATCAGTATGATACCAAGTCTGCTGAATTCGCTCAGAAGCCTGCTGAACAGAAATCGCATCAGAAGCAGGATCCTAAGCAGGATCATAAGGTGGAGCACAAGCCGAAGAAGAAGCATGAACCGGAGCATAAGACTCTTCCGACTCCTCCGTCACAGTTGGAGCAGGTGAAGATTGTCAAGGCAGACAAGCGTGAGACATTCCGATTCTCCCTTTCACGCGAGATGTATTCGCAGAACGGAGTTATGTTCGTGTATGCTTCAGCGGGTGAAACCTATGCAAGCATTGCAGAATCAAATAATCTGTTTTTGCGTGAACTTTTGAAATTCAATGACTTGGAGGAGGATGCCCCTCTCGCTCCGGGCACAGTGGTTTATCTTCAGAAAAAGAAGAAGGAAGCCGCTCCGGGACTTGAGATGTATGTGATCGAGAAGGGAGATACATTG
This sequence comes from Candidatus Cryptobacteroides sp., assembly GCA_045120635.1. Lineage (GTDB taxonomy): Bacteria > Bacteroidota > Bacteroidia > Bacteroidales > UBA932 > Cryptobacteroides. The sequence continues at coordinate 1,462 of JBGVEY010000005.1, read as the reverse complement.
AGAAAAATCGCGCAGAGGTTTGCTGTGAGATTGGATAAGCTTTGCAAGATTAACGGAATAGAAAACAGGGATGTGATCCGTGAGGGAGACATCATCAGATTGAGATAATGAAGAAGATAGTTTTTATAGCTGTGCCGGTTGTGCTGATCGCTGTAGCATCTGTTTTTGCCGGCCTGTGGTACACTGATAACAAGTGCCCGAATTTCACAAAGGATCATGTGCTTTATGTCTACCCGGACATGACTGCCGACCAGGTGCTGGAATCCTTGGATTCCGTTACCGTACGTCCGAAGAGTCTCGCGCGAGCATTCGGCAAGATGGAGACAGCGTCGAAGATCAAGCCGGGAAGATATGTCATCGAACCGACAGCGCCAAGTATCTACGTGGCCCGTATGCTGAATTTCGGCTGGCAGACTCCACAGAACCTGACCCTTTCCGGAACGATGCGTTCAAAGGGTGTGATTGCACGCAAGATTGCGATGCAGATGATGGTTGATTCTGCTTCTGTGGCTCAGGTCTTGGATTCGGAGGACTTTCTCGCAGGTTACGGCTTTACTCCGGAGAACGTATTCGCATTGATCCTTCCGGATACCTATCAGATGTACTGGACCGCGTCTGTAAAGGATATCTTCGACCGTTTCAAGAAGGAATACGATGCTTTCTGGACTCCGGACCGACTTGCAAAGGCAAAGACTCAGAAGCTCTCTCAGATGGAGGTTTCGGTGGTGGCTTCCATTGTCAGCGGCGAAACCCTGAAGGCGTTCGAATATCCTATAATCGCCGGAGTATATCTCAACAGGTACAGGAAGGGCATGAAACTGCAGGCGGATCCTACAGTGTGCTTTTGCTGGGACTACAAGCTGGACAGAGTGCTCAAGAAGCATCTTACCATCGATTCTCCATATAATACATACAAATATGCGGGCCTCCCTCCGGCACCTATCAATGTGCCTCCGAAAGCCTGCATCGATGCTGTTCTCAATCCCGACAAGCACGGTTACATCTATTTCTGCGCAAGTCCGGAATTCAACGGTACCCATCGTTTTGCAGTGGGCTACAACGAACATCTCAAGAATGCCCGCGAATTCCAGCGCGCCCTCACCGCCAGACGCAAAGCCGCAAAGCAGTAATTTCTTTCGATCAAATAAATGCCTGATTTCTTGATCGTAACTCATAAAAATGCCTGATTTTGCCCTAAAATGGCTGAAATTCCAGGTTACGATCAATAAAATGGCAGTTTTCTTGATCCTAGTTCCTTGATGCTCCCTGTGTCAATTGGGACGTCCGCTGAATTGTGTCTAGGTGGTTAGACAAATTGTAATTTAGTTATGTCTATTTAGTCATGCCCGGCTTGACCGGGCATCTTTTATACAATATCTGGGTCGATAATTATGTTACCGGTTAAATCTTCCCAGTTTGGATTCATTAAATCAACCAGTTCGTTTTTCCATTCACGTTTATA
>JBGVEY010000004.1:0-7534 GCA_045120635.1 Candidatus Cryptobacteroides sp. | reverse complement strand
TACGATCAGAAAATGGACAATTTTATTGATTGTAATGTGACGAAAGGCATTAAATGGAGATTCAGGAGGGTAATCGAATACGTCGGTGCAGGGGTGACCATTATAATAAGATGATGCTGACTAAAAAGTCAATTAGACTTTTTAGTCAGCGTCGTCTTATAGTTGTATGATCCACAGGTGCTATTTGACTCTCGCAACTATGTCTTTTTCCTCTGCGATGAAGTCCTTGTCCAGCATGTAGTCGGGACTGTATTTTCCACGTGGAATATCACGGAAAATGTAATAATTTGCATCGCGGGCAGCTACGATATGGTCTGTTGAAGCTGTGAGGATTGCAGATGCGGCAAGGTCGATCAATGCGCCAAGCAATCCTGCATTTGCCCCGGAATCTACCGACAGGTCAAGGTAGAGGTCGCAACTTCTGTCAAAGAGGATTTCGTTTGAAATTGCAGATCGGATCACGTATCTGATCTTCGTCTCGATTCCTGTACCTTTCTTGGTCCATGTGTCAATGATTGAGAATACCACTGCATCTGCACCGAAGAACCTGTTGAATGTTTCCAGAGGAGCTTCGAAGAAGTTCTCGGAATCGTAAGCACTCTCAGCCTTAAGAACATCCATTGCAAGAAGCGGCGAAATCACATAATATCCGGCTTCCACCAGAGGTCTGCTTATTGATGTGTAAAGAAGGTCTTTTGCCTCGACATTCGTAGAATTGTTGATAGGAGGCATGACAAGCAGTGTTACCGGCTTTTCCTCATACATCTTTGCATACTGAGACTCTCTTGTAACCGTATTCAACATACCGCATGACGACACGATCGTACATGCAAGCAGGAAAAATATAAATCTTTTCATAAGTCAATCAATTACAGAGTCTTTCAATAAGTGGAGCTATGAACTTTGCAGCTTCAGGATAGAGTTCGATCTCCTTGAGCATCATCTCCTTACCTTTTGCAGGGAAGAAATCAGCGTACTCCGTTGCGGAGAAAGTCCTTTTCTGTGCTGATGTAGCATGCTTTGCAAATATTTCAGCATTCTCCGGATTAAGCAGCATATAGCCGTATTCTGCGCAGATACCAGGTGGCGGCATCTTGCGCGAACCGCCAGGGTTGGTCACGATCTCCTCATACATGCATATGAGCTTACAGATACTTTCGGGAGTCTGCTTGTCATAGTTCTTATATGCAAGGTTTTCATAGGCTGTCGTGCCGTTCTGAGCTCCACCCCAATAGTATAGAGAAGATGGGGCTCCGCATGAGGCCAGACCAAGCGCCGCGATTGTAAGAATCAGGATTCTTTTCATAATTCAATGATCTTTGTCTCCCCTGTCGATACGAATACCTTATGGCTGTACACTTCATTGCCGTTGAGTGTAACCGAAACTGTATGCTGACCAGGAGCCGTCTTGATGGTGTTCTTAGCTGTCTGCCTGATGTTTCTGCCGCTCTTGTACGCCTTCTGCTTCACGGTGTTGAGAGTGTATGTGTTGTCGTCAACCTTCACAACGATCTGCTCCTTGGCGTCATCTGTAAATGTGAGGTATGCAGCATCCTCCACACCGGATTGAACTGAATACGTACCCACGCCGCAACCGGTAAGAAATACCGAGAAGACTGCCATGAAAATAAGTTTCTTCATACTATTTGTCCATTATATAGTAATTGCTCAGATTCTCTGTATCTACTGCTTCGCCTTCGTATGTGCAATAAGACAGTTCCGATTCAGGAGTATCTCCGAATGATGTAACGATTGTGACTTCGCCGATCTTAGTGCCGGGAAGTTCGATGTTCATTCCAGTCTGAGGGTTCTTCACGGTTTTGCCCTTCTTGTAGAGATTGAACTTGTCTCCTGTAGCAAGACCCTGTGATGCGCCACCTGAGATCAGGTAATTGCCATCCTCTACAGAAAGAACGTATGATCTCCAAGGCTTGTCCATACATTTGTTGATGATATTCTCTACCAACTGTGAAAGAGCAGCCGAGATTGCCTTGTCGCTCAAAGTTGCATCATATCCGGCAGTGCCACCGATGCCCATTGTCTGCTTTGTCGAAGTCTCTGCCATTCCTTTGGCTTCATCAGAATAGATGATCAGACCTGTAGAAGTCTCCACCAATCTTACGCTTACAGCGGCCTCCACTGTCTGAGTCTTTGTTGAAGAGAATATCTTCTGCTCACCTTCTGTCTTTCTGCCGAATTCAGTGATTGAACCCAAGATGATGTAATCTGCACCGATCTTGTTCATTTCCGAGCCGGCTTCCTTTACGAGAAGGTCAAGGTCTTCTCTTTCAAGAAGGATGAACTTGCCGCTTGATGCGAGTTTGGACGAGAGGATGTCCAATGCCTGTTTTCTCATAGGATCGTTTTCCTTGTCATAGAACAGACCCTTTGCGTACTGTGTCTCGTTTGAGAATCGACCGATAGCGACTTTTCTCTTGATTGTCTTATCCTGTGCACTCATAGGTAATGCCATAAGTGCGACAAAAAGGAATGCCAGGAATTTCTTAATAGTTTTCATGTTAATTGTATTAAAGGTTTATTATAATCCTTGCAAGCACAATATCTACAAAAATCGCAAAAGTTTTTCAATCTTACAATTGTCAATCAGATAAAATCAGATATATTTGCAATGCTGTTAGGGGTGCTGAGCACTTGTGGCTCGGCTGAGATTATACCCTACGAACCTGATATGTATAATGACAGCGCAGGGAAACGGTATGGTATTCATTGTTTTATCGGCTTGGATCGGGCCGTTTTCTCTGGGTTGTATAACTTCTGCAAAACAATGAAAACCACAATTCCTTCCGATGTGCTTTCTGCAGCGGTCGCTGCTGTGAGGACTCAGAGCCCTCTCGTGCACAACATCACCAACTATGTCGTAATGAACAACACCGCCAATGCCCTATTGGCAATCGGTGCTTCACCTGTCATGGCCCATTGGGTCAGTGAAATGGAGGAAATGACTGCTATTGCAGGTGCCTTGGTCATCAATATCGGTACACTCGATGACAAATGGATCGACGGAATGCTTGCAGCCGGTAAAGCGGCTATGCGTCGTCAGATTCCTGTCATTCTGGATCCCGTAGGTGCAGGCGCAACAAGTCAACGTACTGCAGCGGCCATGAAGATCATTGATCAGTGTCATCCCACAGTAATCAGAGGCAATGCAAGCGAAATCATGGCTCTTGTGGACGCAAGCGTAAAAAGCAAAGGTGTAGACAGCAGCGCTACAAGCGATGATGCTCTTGAGTCCGCAAAGAGGCTCGCTGCCGATACCGGTGCAGTCGTTGTAATCAGCGGTGAGACTGATTATATCACCGATGGTACTGATGTGCATACGGTAGAGGGAGGTTCCCCTATCATGACATCTGTAACCGGAATGGGATGTACTTCTACTGCTGTTGTCGGAGCGTTTGCAGCTGTCGTCAAGGATCCTATGACCGCGGCTGCTGCAGCGATGGCAGTCATGAGTCTTGCCGGTGAAAGAGCCGCCGAATATTCCCGTGGCAACGGTTCTATGCAAGTGAATTTCCTAGATGAACTATATAATTTAACCTCAGAGATACTATGAGGAATTTACTGAAATTATATCTGGTCACAGATAGAGAACTGTCATGCGGACGCAGTCTTGAAGAGGTTGTAACAGAGGCAGTTGCTGGCGGTGTCACCATTGTGCAGCTGCGCGAGAAAGATGCCTCTACTGGAGAGTTTGTCGCATTGGCCTCCAGACTTTTGCAGACGCTCAGACCTTTGGGCATTCCATTGATTATCAACGACAGAGTCGATGTGGCACTTGCAGTAGACGCAGACGGCGTACATATAGGGCAAAGTGACATGCCATACGAGGATGCACGAAGACTGTTGGGCCCGGACAAAATTATCGGACTTTCTGTCGAGAGTTTTGAGGATATTGAGAAAGCCAATGCTCTGGATGTGGATTATATCGGCATTTCTCCTGTATATGGAACACCTACAAAGACCGATACTGCAGAACCTTTCGGCCTTGAAGGACTTCGTAAGGCTGTAAGTATGTCTGTGCATCCGACTGTTGCAATCGGAGGAATGAACGCCGGTACAATACCGGATGTCATGGCTGCAGGAACCGACGGAGTGGCAGTAGTTTCGGCCATATGTTCAGCGGAGAATGTGCGTGAAGCTTCCTCGCAGCTGAAAATGATCGTAGAGTCTGATCTCAGGACATGGAGTCAGCAAGTCTGGGAGAAATCCTCAAGAATCTACAATGCCATCCTTGAACTCGATTTTCTGAAGGAGTTATCGGAAGGTACACTCGGCAATGAGATTTTCGCACGTTACATCGCTCAGGATGAACTATATCTGAAGAACTACTACCATCAGATGAATATGCTGGCTGAAATGATGGATAATGACCAGGACAGAGACCTGTTCCTCTCCTTTGCACAAAGCGGAATGGAGGGTGAAGCGGCGATGCATGAACTCCTTATTGATAAATATGGCATTGATATACAGGTAGATGCGTCGAAAGTGACAGCGGATTACAATGCCCATATCTGCGAAGGAATCTCAACCGGAAACATTTGCATTGCATTGGCGGCGGTGCTTCCATGTATGTGGATATATAATCGTGTAGGACTGCATATATTGAATCACTCCACATTGGAAGGCAATCAATATAAGGAATGGATTCTCGAATACGGACAGGAAGAATTCACAGTCGGAGTAAATCAGGTCCTGAAGATGATCGATGATCTGGCTGCGGATGCAGACGATGAGACCAGACAGATGATGGACTGTTATTATCTGAAATCTGCCTTGTATGAGTACGCCTTCTGGGATTATGGATATTATGGCGATTCAAAGTCGTATGACTACACAGAATCATTGGAGGAATGGCTATGAGTTCAACGGGTGAGTTCGGATTTGTCGACTTCATAAAGGAACGTTTTCCATCTCCTGATGGTGTCTGCGGTATTGGAGATGATTGTGCAGTCATACCATCGCCTCCGGGAGAACTCCTCTTCTCTACAGATCTCCTGATGGAGGGTGTGCATTTTCTTCGTGAGGAGTCCTCTCCTGAAGACATCGGCTGGAAATCGGCGGCGGTCAATATCAGCGATATTGCCGCTATGGGTGGCATTCCTATGGCGACATTCCTGTCAATTGCTCTTCCTAAGGATGCACTGGGAGAATGGGCAGAGAGATTCATGGAGGGATATTCACAGATCAGCCGTCAATTTGGTGTTCCTCTTTTAGGAGGTGATACCACATCATCACTTCGCGATATTGCTGTGAATGTAGGCATATTGGGAAGGTGTCAGACAGGCGCAAGATCGATGCGCAGTTCGGCAAAGGTTGGTGAATTCATATATGTCACCGGTCCATTGGGAGATTCGGCAGGAGGTCTGCATGCCATTCTCAACGGTCTGGAAAGATCAGATGACGTGGACTTTCTGATCGGGAAGCATAAACGCCCGATCCCACGAGTGAAAGAGGGTCTAGCTCTGGTAAAATCCGGTATGGTAGGTGCAATGATGGATATATCGGACGGCATTGCATCTGACCTCAGGCATATTCTGAAAGCATCAGGAGCAGGAGCAAAGGTACATCTGGACAGGATCCCATTGTCTGAACCCCTAAGGCGTGTCTGTGATGAACACGCATTGGACTGCCACAGATTTTCAACCGGTGGCGGTGAGGATTATGAGTTGCTTTTTACAGCTCCTGACGGTATTGAAGACCATTTGGATTTTCCGGTCTATCAGATCGGAGAGATTGTGCCGGGAGACTCATTGATCTGGATTCAGAATGGCAGAACCGTGGATTTTGATATTAAAGGATACAATCATTTTTAAACTATGAAAAAGAAATACAACAGAGTTTTAACTATCGCTGGAAGTGATTCCGGTGGAGGCGCTGGTATACAGGCGGATATAAAGGCGATCAGTGCAATGGGTTGCTTTGCCGCATCAGCTATCACTGCAGTTACAGTACAGAATACAGTCGGTGTGCAGGCGGTCCACCCCATTCCGCTCGATATTTTAGCAGGTCAGATAGATGCCGTACTGTCTGATATCGGTGCTGATGCTGTCAAGATCGGTATGCTTCACTCAGCTGAAGTCGTAAATCTCGTAGCTGACAAGATTGAGGAATATGCGATCGGGAACGTCGTACTTGACCCGGTAATGGTGTCCACTTCAGGGCACAGGCTTATAGAAGAGTCTGCTGTGGAAGTCATCAAGGCACGACTTCTCCCGATGGCAAAAGTCGTGACCCCGAACGTCCCTGAAGCTGAGATTCTCATTGGCAGGAAGATCTCTGGAGAGGCTGATTTCAATGATGTCGCACGTGAATTGGCAGACAGTTATGGCGTTTCTGTGCTTTTGAAGGCAGGACATCTTACAGATGAGGTCCTGACAGATTATTTCTATAATGCAGAAGACGCTACCCTCACTCTCCTGCCGTCAAAGCGTGTTGATACACGAAATACCCACGGTACGGGCTGTACACTGTCGTCTGCATTTGCTGCGGCTCTTGCAAAAGGAGAAGACCTGACCACGGCCGCCACATCCGCCAAGAAGTACATTGAAAGGGCGATCGTTTCAGGTGCCGAATATGAGATCGGTAAAGGCCATGGGCCTGTCAATCATTTCCCTGACTGATTTCTTCCAGTTTCTGCCAGATACGGTCTTCATCCATAGGATTTTCGGGCATTGTCTGAATGCGGTATACTTTGATTTGCTGAGATTCCTTTTCATGTTGATGAGGTGTAAGATTTTACTTTACGAAATTAAGGTTTTGCTTTTACTTTTCATATATTCGCATGAATATTGATTTATTACAAAAAATCATTCAAATCATATCATGAATACTGCAGACAAATGCCTGAGGGAAACGGCTGATTATTCGGCTGAAGATGCCAAGTTCATGGAAATGGCAATCAATCTATCAATCGACAATATCGATTCGGGTGGCGGTCCGTTCGGAGCCGTAATTGTCAAAGACGGAGAGGTCATTGCGACCGGAGCAAACCGCGTTGTGCCTAATACCGACCCGACAGCTCATGCAGAAGTCATGGCGATCAGGAACGCGTGTGCGAAGCTTGGAACCTTCCAGCTGACAGGATGCACCATATACAGTTCATGCGAACCTTGTCCTATGTGTCTCAGCGCCATTTATTGGGCCGGCATCGACAGATTATGCTACGGAAACACAAAGGATGACGCCAAGGCTATCAACTTCGATGATTCATTCATTTACGACCAGCTTGAGCTCAGGTATGAGGAGCGTTCGATCAAATGTGAGCATTTCATGCGTTCTGACGCACTTCGTGCATTCAGAAAGTGGGACGAGAAGGAGGATAAGGTGGAATATTAACCGTTATCATCTTGACAACTGTGAAATCAAATTCAAAGAATAATCGAGTAGGAGGTAAACGAAAGTAATGGAGTTTATCTCCTACTTTCGTTTACCGACCTCTCACACCACCGTACATGCGGGTCCGCATACGGCGGTTCCTTATATCCGATGATACTTTTCGTAGTATCCTATCAATGAC
>JBGVEY010000003.1:0-98747 GCA_045120635.1 Candidatus Cryptobacteroides sp. | reverse complement strand
GCTGCTTACAAAAGAGGGAGTCAGCATCAGGGGATTGGGACGTTGTCTGGGAGTATCAGTATCAACGGTTCTTGTTAGAATCAAGAGAATAGCAGATGGCATCAAGACACCACAAATCAAACCTCATAGAGAGTATGAGGTTGATGAAATGTGGACATTTCTGGGAAATAAACATAAGCCATTATGGATCGGTTATGCCCTTGACAGAAAATCTAAAGAAGTCGTAGCCTTTAATGTAGGTGGCAGGTCCATTGAAATGCTTTCTACCATTTTCAAGACAGTCAATCGTTCTGCGCCAGCAAAAGTCTATACGGATTATCTGGTACATTATCTGTCGTTAGTTCCGTGCGAAGTCCATGTTCGTGGAAAACGAGGAACAACTCATATAGAACGCCACAACCTGAACCTCCGAACACACCTGAAGCGGCTCAACCGTAAAACAATCTGTTTCACACGCAGTGTAGTCATCCTATATGCAATCCTGAAGATTTATTTCTGGGGATAGATTAAAACTCATTATATTTGTCTGGTAAAATTTTAAATAATATGAAATATGCAACTACTTTAGATGAGCAGGTAGATAAATTGAAGAACAGAGGACTGGTCATCAATGATGAGGAGAAGGCTAAAGAAGTGCTTCTTGACATAGGATATTATCGATTTGGAGCATATCTGTTCCCATTTGAAAAGAAATATCCGAGCAAAAAGAACAGAGATCACATTTACGAGGATGGAACAAACTTCCTTGATGCATTAGATCTGTACTATTTTGATTGTGACCTCAGAAGACTGCTGATGAAATACCTCGTACGCATTGAGGTAAACATCAGAACGTATATTACATACTATGTCTCCAACCTTTATAAGAACAAGCCATGTTGGTTCATCAGCCACGCCGTAATGAAGCCAAGTTATGTAAATAGTTTCTATACAACTGTATACGGAACGAAAGCATTTCAAGACAATCCGACTATCATAGAGCATCACAAGAAATATCCAATGGACAGATATGCTCCAGCATGGAAAACAGTTGAGCTAATGACAATCGGAAACATTCAGGCGCTTTACAACAACCTCAAGAAACCAAATGTACAAGCAGATATAGCCCTACATTACGGAGTTGCAAAAATCGGCATCTTCCAAAGTTATTTTGAAACCATCCGTAAGGCCAGAAACATGTGCGCACATGGTAATGTGCTGTTCGACACAAAACTACCACAAAGATTACCACATGGCCCAGCTGGAAACCTGGCCCAGCCTAATAACTCTAACATTATAGGTATTATTGCAGTAATCAAGTACTTCATCAAGCAAATTTCAATACATAGGCATCAAGAAATGTGCGACGAACTTGAAGACCTTCTCAAGAAAGTAAAGAACGAAAAAGTTAGAGAAATCTTGGAAAATGTCTCCGGATTTGAAACATTTTGACATGATTATTGTATAATTATTGGAAAATAATTTCTACCTTTGCACTCGCAAAGTGCCCGTGATGTCTACTATCGCTTCACGCTGCACTATAAAAAGGAGAATTTGGTCGCTGAGAGAAATCTCGGCGACTTTTCTTTTATCTTTTGAGAAACTTTTCGGTGATTGGGCACTGATTTGTTCGGTAATTTGGCATTATGCTTTTCTGGCAAAGAGGAGTTTTGCACAAATATTAGCCGATAAAGTGGAACTAAAGCCTTCGTACAGAGTAGGACTCATTTCTATGTCGCAAGATTAAGAACTTTTAGTCATCTTCTCATATAGCTTGAACAACTCAGCAACAATGTCAGCCTCGGTCATATTCTTCCAGTTGAATCCGTATGCCTCCATCACAACTTTATCGTTATCCTGATGAGCCTTTATAAGCTCCGGATACATCCATTCGTCCTTCGTTTCATAAAGGTTAGCTAGTGAACAGTCCTGACAAAGATTTCTGGCGTCAAGGATTGCTTGAGCTGTCTTCTCAATCTTTGCTTTCTGAGCTTCAGTAGGTGTTGGCCATGGGAAAGTATTATAGACAACTTCCTTTGAATATCTATAATCGCTTTTAAGTCTTCCGCATACAGTTCGCATCCATGCCATATGGACATTAGAGGTAATCACTCCAAAATGATATAAAGATGCTTCTGGAACAATTTGAACTGCATCAGAAGAAACGACTCCAGCTTCAATAAATCCAATAGGTGCATATTTGCGTCTTTCAGAAGACACTCTTGGGATAAGGAGGCATGGTACACCTTCCGGTTAGGAGGAGCATGGTATAATGATCGAAGACTAGAAAAGACCCGAAAGATTATTGAAAATGCATATAATGGCCTCATGAAGAATGGAACTGTTCAGGTGGATGGGTATCGATGGGGCATCACTTTTGTATGGATTGGGGCACATTGATAACGCATGTGATCAAATAGATGCGTTACTGAAATAAAAAACGAGCAAAATTTGTTTGTAATAAAAAAAACAGCATAAATTTGCAATGTTTAGTCCCGGTAGCCTCTGATTCGTCAAGCTATCGGGTTTGGTTTTTAAAATAAGAGTGTATCTGGGAGGCACAGTAGCGCCCATCTGCACTATAAATAAGACTAAATCGAGTTCCAGTTGCTTGCAATTGGAACTCGTCTTTTTTATTACCTTCGTCCCTGAAAACGAAGATCCCCCCCCCCCCTCAAAAAAAAGAACGCGTCCGCCGCGTCAACGCCCACTGCACAACCCTCGGCAAAACCAATGTCATCCTCATCAGCATCCATGTCAACGCCGCTGGCGACGGAAAAGGGGAAGAGCACATACTCTTTTGCACACTTTTGGATATGCGGTTGCGGTAAAGTTTACTGAGATGGATATGATGTGGGTAATAGCTGTGGCGTTCGTGGTGAGCGCGGCAGTGGCGGCGTTCCTGCTGCCCAATATTGTGAGGGTTGCGGCGAAGAACAATCTGTATGATCTGCAGGACGAGAGGCATGTGCATAAGGGTAAGGTGCCGCGTTTAGGTGGTGTGGCCTTTCTTCCTGCCGTTTTCATGGCACTCATAATGGCTCTTGTCATTGATACCTATATTGTGTCCGGGGTCAATGATCCAATGCTGCTGGGAGAAGTTAGGCAGATGTTGGTGGCGGGAACCGGACTCGTGGTACTGTATTTTGTGGGCCTGGCAGATGATCTGTCCGGTGTGCTGTACAGGAACAAGTTCATTGCCCAGATCTTTGCTGCGGCCCTTATGTGCGCTTCCGGAGTGTGGGTCAACAGTCTCCATGGCTTTCTCGGTATCCATGAACTTGCACCCTGGGTGGGAATTCCGCTCACCATATTTCTTGTTGTTCTTGTAATCAACAGCATAAATCTCATTGACGGAATAGACGGACTTGCTGCGGGAATCTGCATGACAGGAATGGTCTGTTTTGCCTTTGTCTTTATTGAAAACAGATTCTACAGTTTTGCGGTGGTGACATGCGCCGCACTCGGCTGTCTGATTCCGTTCTATATTTATAACGTCTTTGTCAGGACTGAGCGAGGCAAGATATTCCTTGGTGACACCGGTACGCTGTTCATGGGATATCTGCTGGCTTTCCTTGCAGTGAAGACAACCATGCTCCGACCTGTGTTCACAGGCAATGCAAATGCTTTCTATCTGGTCTATGCATACTCCCTGCTTCTTCTACCAGTATTCGATGTCATGAGGGTTTTCCTGAGGCGCATCCGTCAGAAACAGAATCCCTTTTTGCCGGACAGATCCCATATCCATCATAAACTGATGTCCGTAGGTTTGTCTGTAAGGGCTGTCCGGATCGTCATACTCTCAGTTGCAGTATTCTTTTTCGTCATGAATATAACTTTATGCTTTATAGGCTTGAATATCAATCTGATAGTTCTGACTGACGTAGTCGTCTGGTGCGTCTGCCATGTCCTGTTGACATACCGGATCAGTAGGCATCACAGAAAACCGGGTGTCGTGCTGGCATTGGCTGCCGCCGCATCAATATCTCTGTCCTGCTCGACAGTCAAGGATGTCGCTTACCTTCAGAACAGGATCATAGACAATCCGGAGAAGATCGACCGCCATGCAGGAGTGATCATACAACCGATGGATATACTGTCCATAGTTGTCTCCAGCAGAAACCCAGAACTTGCAGCAATGTTCAACCTTCCTGTGGTCAGTTTCCAGGAAGGTTCGGAGGCCGGTCTGACAGGAGGATACGGGCAGAGACTTATGGGTTATATGGTCGACAATCATGGAATGATAGATTTTCCTGTGCTGGGACGGATTGAGGCAGCCGGCATGACCAGATGGGAACTTGCAGAAAAGATCAAGAAGAGACTGGTCAGCGACGGTTATCTCACCGACGCCGTAGTGACTGTAGAATTCATGAACTTCAAGGTATCCGTGATGGGTGAGGTCACATCACCCGGTACATTCCAGATCGAAGGCGACAAGGTCACCGTACTTCAAGCGCTTGCAATGGCGCGGGACCTGACCATATACGGCAGGCGTGACAATGTCCTTGTTATACGTGAACAGGATGGCAGAAGAGTCATATATCAGATCAACCTCATGGATGTGAATCTTTTTGATTCGCCTGCATATTATCTTCAGCAGAATGATGTCGTCTATGTGGAACCGAATGCGAAGAAGGCAAGGCAGTCGACGATAGACGACAAGAACCTTCGCCTGACAAGCATAGCCGTCTCATCCGCTTCTGTCCTCCTTTCTCTGGTTACCTTGATTGTCAATCTCATCAATTAGACCGATATGACTGAAAAGAAAAACACAGCAATGGGCCTCGCTGAAATATGGGGTCTGATCTGGGGACATAAATGGTGGTATGCTGCATGCCTTGCAGTGTGTCTGTCTGCCGCCTTGCTCTATCTGTACCGTACTCCGGATGAATATCTCCGTACTGTGAAGATTCTCGTAGATGAAAGCGAGCAGGATGCGGCCATGCGAAATCTCGGCGTGGTCTCTGCAGGCGCTGTAAGAGTGAGGAATTTCAACGGCGTGGCAAATGAGATGGAGGCCTTTGCCTCGCCGGATCTGATGCAGACGGTTGTCGAGAGGTTGGGTCTGCAGACACGATATATGGCCGGACATTTTCTGAGGGATGTGGAACTTTACGAGAATTCTCCTGTCAGTCTGACCCTGCTGGGAGACAATCCGCAGACGGGATTTTCCTGCACAGTTTCCTATGATGAAGACGAGGTCACTTTGTCTGACTTCAGGATACGCAACGAACGCGTAAAGCATAGGATCACCGGCCGTTCCGGAGATACGTTGATGACCCCTGCCGGCGCTCTTGCCGTATATGTGAAGTCGGATTTCGGAGAGAATATCAGAGTTTCATGGTCAAACAGCATGTCTGTAGCAAAGGACTACAGCCGCAGGCTCAGCATTGGATTGGCAGGCAAGGAATCCTCTGTGATAGTCATTTCGCTTAAGGACAATTTTCCGGACAGGGCCGCCGCTGTGCTTTCGTCGCTTGTGGACGTATACAACGAGGTCTGGATAGCAAACCAGAACAGATCGGCGATCAATACGGCGGAATTCATAAATGAAAGGCTCATTATAATCGAGAAGGACCTGTCCGCAGTGGAACAGTCCCTCCGTAAATACAAGGCAGACAATAATCTGACTGACATAAAGGCGGTTGCACAGTCTTATGTCGAAGAGTCCACCTACTATGCCGGCAAATCATTCGAGGTGAACAACCAGCTTTCGATAGCCCAGTTCATCAATGAATATCTTAATGATCCGTCAAAGAAGGATGAACTCATTCCTTCGAATCTCGGTCTGGCCAATGTGTCTGTAGAGCAGCAGATCAATGAATATAACGCCATCGTACTGCAAAGGGACAGGCTCAAGTCCGGCAGCGGCGTCAACAATCCGGTCATTGCTGACCTGAACGCTTCATTGGCATCGATAAGGACCGCCATCCTCGGTTCTGTGAACAACCTCATAGCATCTCTCGAACTGCAGAGGGACAGGCTTGGCAGTCAGGAACGCCAGATTCTTGCGCGCATGTCCTCAAGTTCGGGTCAGGAACTTCAGCTCCTGTCAATCCAGCGTCAGCAGAGCATCATTCAGAATCTGTATGTGTATTTGCTTGAACGGAGGGAGGAGAATGAACTCGCATCACTCATCAATGTCGGCAACACCCGCATGATAATGAGGCCAAACGGACCGTCATCGCCTATAGCACCGGACAAGATATTGGCGCTGTTTATCGCGTTGGCTCTGGGCATGGGCCTTCCGTTCGCTGTCTTCTTCGCGGTACGTCTGCTGGACACCACCATCAAGACAAGGACTGATCTGGAAAACCTCGTGGTTCCGTTTCTTGCTGAGATACCTCAGGCGGACATAAAGAAGGAGTCCGGCATCATAGTCAGTCACGGCAGAAGGGATATGATGAACGAAGCATTCAGGGTATTCCGTACCAATATAGATATGATGCTGGGACGTGATGCCTCATCACGTGTAATAATGTTCACATCCTTCAGCCCCGGTGCCGGCAAGACATTCAATATAATGAATGTGGCCGCAGGAATGGCTCTCAAGGGCTCCAAAGTGCTGATGGTGGATCTTGATCTCAGAAAGGCGGCATTGAGCAGACGTATGAAGGCAGACGGCCCGGGTGCATCTGAATATCTGAACGGCAAAAGCACTGACCTCGGTCAGAGCTTAATCGAGACGGCTCCGGAACTCTACCTTCTTCCTGCAGGCAAGCTCCCTCCTAATCCTACGGAACTGCTGCTGTCTTCAAGGTTCGCCGAGATGATTGCAGTTCTGCGCGGAGAGTATGACTACATCTTTCTGGATTGCCCTCCTGTGGATATGGTAGCGGATGCCAGCATAATAACTGCGGCTGCCGATCTCACAGTATTCGTTATAAGGGCAGGTACATTGGACCGTAAATGGCTTGAGTACTTGGAAGGACTGTACGACTCCGGAAAATATGCTCATATGGCTGTGCTGCTCAACGGAGTCGATATGAAGCTTGGAAAATATGGATATGGTAACTACGGAAGACGCAGTTACGGTTATGGATATGAATCATTATGACGGGAATATTCAACAGACAGGTTTCGGTCATGGATGCAGGTGTGCTCCGAGGAGGCAGTGACAGCCATTCTCACATTCTCTTCGGAGTGGATGACGGCATACGGACATCCGAAGAATCGTTGCGTGCAATATCGATGGAGGAGGCCGTGGGTGTTAATGAAATATGGTGTACTCCGCATATCATGGAAGACATACCGAACACAACTGAAGACCTGAAGACCAGGTTCAGAGAACTCAAATCCTCATATGGCGGAAAAATCCATTTATATCTTGCCGCGGAATATATGATTGACACGCTTTTTGATGAGCGGCTGGAGAAAGATGACCTGCTGACGATGAAAGGAGATACTGTACTGGTCGAGACCTCTGTGTGGACTCCTCCGATGGATATGAAAAGGAAACTCGATATGCTGCGAAGAAACGGCTACAAACCGCTTCTGGCCCATCCTGAACGCTATTTCTATATGGGCAAGACAGATTATATACGTCTTCGCGACATGTTCATAGGATTTCAGCTCAACCTTCCGTCGCTTGCAGGATATTATGGAAGGGATATCAGGGAAAAGGCGGCATGGCTGTTGAAGAACGGCATGTACATTGCCTTCGGGACAGACTGCCATAGGGCGGACTCCCTTCCGGGACTGTTTTCCGAAAAGTTCCTGTCGAAGGACCAGGCGGAAAGATTGGTTGATATTTCAAGTAAAATGTGATGTCGGTATTTAATGACAAGACTCTCCTGATCACAGGAGGAACAGGAAGCTTCGGCAATGCTGTGCTGCGTCGTTTCCTGACAACGGATATACGCGAGATCCGTATATTTTCCCGTGACGAAAAGAAGCAGGATGACATGAGGCATCATCTGCAGTCATCCTATCCCGAGTCGGCGCACAAGGTGAAGTTCTATATAGGCGATGTCCGTCTGAAGGAATCTGTCGATGTCGCGATGAGGGGAGTGGACTATGTGTTCTCGGCTGCGGCCTTGAAGCAGGTGCCCTCCTGCGAATTCTTCCCGATGGAAACAGTAAGGACCAACGTCATCGGAACAAACAATGTATTGCTGTCGGCGATCGAACATGGGGTAGGCAATGTAGTGGTACTTTCCACCGACAAGGCCGCTTATCCGATTAACGCTATGGGCATGTCCAAGGCTCTTATGGAGAAGGTCGCAATTGCAAAGGGACGGGAACTGGGAGATAACGCCCGGACGACCATATGCTGCACAAGATATGGCAATGTGATGGGTTCCAGAGGTTCGGTGATTCCGCTTTGGGTGGAACAGATCATGGACGGCAAGCCCATCACAATCACGGATCCTGCGATGACAAGGTTCATGATGACCCTTGATGATGCAGTCGATCTTGTGTTTTTCGCCTTCACTCACGGCAAGAACGGTGACCTGTTTGTACAGAAGGCTCCGGCCACGACCCTTGCCACTTTGGCCGAGGCTCTGATAGGAATGTATTCGGAACTTGATCCGCGATATGGGTATACTGAAATCAAGGTGATAGGCACGCGGCACGGGGAAAAACTATATGAGACGCTTGTGACCCGCGAAGAGATGGCGAAGGCAATCGATATGGGCAAATACTACAGGATTCCGTGCGATACGCGAGACCTGAATTATGATAAGTTCTACACTCAGGGAAACGAAGCGGTAGCTGAGGTTGAGGACTATCATTCCCACAATGCGGTCCGTCTGGATATGCCGGGAATGGTGCGCGAACTGATGCGTCTGCGTTTCATCAGAGAAGATCTCGGTCTGGATCCTAAGGTAAAATCACGTGAAATCATAAGTGAATGAATATGAAAGTGTTGGTAACAGGAGCAAAGGGCTTCGTCGGCAAGAATCTCTGTGCGCAGCTGATGAATATCAAGGCCGGTCAGGCGAAGTGGTATGGAGATGTCGGCATATCTGAGGTGTATGAATATGACAGGGATTCCGCACCGGAGGATATGGTAAGGTATTGCAGTGACTGCGATTTTGTGTTCAACCTTGCCGGAGTTAACCGGACAGACAAGGAAGATGAATTCATGAAGGGCAATTTCGGCTTCCTGTCCAAGTTGCTTGATACCTTGGAAATGGCCGGAAACAACTGTCCGGTGATGATGTCAAGCTCGATACAGGCAGCATTCGGAGGAAAGTCGGGACTGAATTCCTATGCAGTAAGCAAGCGCACAGCGGAGGAGAGACTGCTGGAACATAGGCGCAAGACCGGTGCAGAAGTGCTGATCTACCGTTTTCCGAACATATTCGGAAAATGGTGCAAACCTGATTATAATTCGGTCGTGGCTACTTTCTGCTATAATATCGCCAACGGTCTTCCTATCCAGGTCAATGATCCGGATGCTGAGATCGAACTGCTTTACATCGATGACCTTGTGGATGAAATGATAGCAGTCCTCAAAGGAGTAAGCGGTTCATGGCATTCTCCATACAGATATTGTCCTCTTACCTATAAGACGACAGTCGGAGAATTGGCTGATACCCTGCAGTTCTATTCAGACCTGCCTAAGCCGCATCTGCCGCGTCTCCCGGATTCCTCACTTGCGGCGAAACTGTACTCGACTTTCCTCAGTTATCTCCCGAAGGAACGCATGACCTTCAAGCTTGACCTGAAGAAGGACAATCGCGGAGGCTTTGCGGAATTCCTCAAATTCATCGATGGGGGACAGGTGAGCATAAATGTCAGCAAACCGGGAGCAGTGAAAGGAGAACATTGGCATAATTCCAAGTGGGAATGGTTCGTGGTGGTGTCAGGCTACGGACTCATCCGCCAAAGACGCATGGACTCGGACGAGATTCTGGACTTTGCCATTGAAGCGGACCAGATGAAGGTGGTGCAGATCCTTCCGGGATATACGCACGAGCTGATCAATCTCTCTGATACCCAGGATCTTGTAACCATTATCTACTGTAATGAACCATACGACTACAACAGATCGGATACCTTCTATTTACCAGTTGATTCGATAAAGGAACATGAAAACGGACTACAATGACATTTCATTCAGAAATGACGGCCGCCTCAAACTCCTGATCATAACAGGGACCAGGCCGGAAATAATACGCCTTGCCGCGGTAATCAAGAAATGCCGCAGATATTTCGACTGTATTCTGGCCCATACGGGACAGAACTATGACTACAATCTGAACGGAATCTTCTTCCGTGATCTCGAACTTGATTCTCCGGAAGTGTATCTGGATGTCGTGGGAGAGGATCTGGGTGACACAATGGGCAATATCCTGCATGCCTCATACAGACTTATGGAAACCGTCAGGCCGGATGCTCTTCTGGTGCTCGGAGACACGAATTCCTGCCTCTCCGTAATCAGCGCAAAACGATTGCATATCCCGATATTCCACATGGAGGCTGGTAACCGCTGTTTCGATGAATGCCTTCCGGAAGAGGTCAACCGTAGAATCGTAGATGTTGTATCTGACGTGAATATATGCTACAGCGAGCAGGCAAGACGCTATCTCAATGATTCTGGAGTCCCTCGTGAACGAACATTCGTGTCAGGTTCGCCAATGTCTGAAGTCCTCTATGAAAACCTGCCGGAGATCATGACATCGGACATACATCAGAGATTGGGGCTTGAGAAAGGAAAATACATCCTGCTGTCCGCACATAGGGAGGAGAATATCGAAAACAAGAACAATTTCTTCGCTCTGTTCACTGCAATAAACACAATTGCCGAAAAATATGGCCTCCCGGTGCTCTACAGCTGCCATCCGCGCAGCCGAAGCAGGCTCGAAACTTCACGCTTCAAGCTTGATAACCGCATAGTCAAACATGAACCTCTCGGTTTTCATGATTACAATTGCCTTCAGATCAATGCCTTCGCGGTGATATCGGATTCCGGTACGCTTCCGGAGGAAAGCTCGTTTTTCACCGGCATAGGCCATGCTTTTCCGGCGGTCTGCATACGTACCTCTACCGAACGTCCGGAGGCCCTTGACCGCGGATGCTTTGTACTTGCCGGTATAAACGCGCAAGGACTTGTCCAGGCTGTGGATCTTGCCGTCCGTATGGTGCGAAACGCGGACAATGGAACGAAAGTGCCGACTTATGATATTCCGGATGTAAGCACGATAATAGTCAAACTAATACAGAGTTACACCGGAGTTGTGGACAATATGGTTTGGAGAAAGTAGAATATTAGTTATCTTTGACCCCTTAAAGACATGAGAAGAATGAAATCATCCGATTATAGAATTTGCGTCATAGGTCTCGGTTATGTAGGACTCCCGTTGGCCAGATTGTTCTCGACAAAATTCGAGACAATAGGTTTTGATACCAACAAGGCACGAGTGGAGGCCTTGATGGCCGGTCATGATTCAACACTTGAGGTCAGCGACGAGCTGCTTCAGGAGGCGATCGCGAACCATGGATTCAAGTGTACATCCGATCTGGAACAGATCAGAGACTGCAATTTCTATGTGGTGGCCGTCCCTACACCTGTGGACCAGAACCACAGACCTGACCTCCGCCCTCTTGTCGGAGCGAGCGAGACAGTCGGAAAGGTAATTTCAAAGGGTGACATCGTCGTATATGAGTCTACTGTATATCCCGGAGTGACAGAAGAAGAATGTCTTCCTGTCGTTGAAAAAGTGTCCGGACTGAAGTACAATGAGGATTTCTTTGCAGGATATTCGCCGGAAAGAATCAATCCGGGCGACAAGGAACATACAGTGGAAAAGATCAAGAAGGTAACTTCGGGATCTACACCTGAGATTGCTGATATCGTGGATGCTGTATATAATTCAGTTCTTCTCAACGGTACTCATAAGGCTCCATCGATCAAGGTCGCTGAGGCGTCCAAGATCATCGAGAACTCGCAGCGTGATGTCAATATCGCTTTCATGAACGAGCTTGCAAAGATCTTCAACGCGATGGGTATCGACACACGCGATGTCATCGAGGCAGCATCTTCGAAGTGGAATTTCATCAAGATGAGTCCTGGTCTCGTGGGCGGACACTGCATTTCTGTGGATCCGTACTATCTTATCCAGAAGGCACAGGTCTATGGAGTTCTTCCGAGAATCATGCATAACGCACGTCATCTCAATGATGGTATGGGAGCGTATGTGGCGGAGCAGACTGTAAAATGCATGAACAAGAAGGGCGCTGTCGTGAAAGACGCCAATATCCTTATTCTTGGAGTTACATTCAAGGAGAACTGCCCGGATACACGCAACACAAAGGTTGTGGATATCTGTCATACGCTTCAGGAGTATACGGACAACATCACAGTATTCGATCCTTGGGCAGACCCTGCTCAGGTGAAGCATGAGTATGACCTGGATATCGTGACTGAACTTCCGGATGGAAAGTTCGATGCGGTCATCCTTGCAGTGGCACATGAGGCCTTCAGGTCGGTTGACGTGAAGAATCTTCTCTCGGAGAACGGTGTCGTATATGACGTCAAGGGTTTCCTTGACAGGGATACAGTAGATGCCCGTCTATAATATTCTTATATAGAATCCTTACACAAGTCGGTCTGTTTAAAGGTGTTACGTTCCGGTAATACAGCTAAGATTGCGCGCAATACTCTCCTGCTGTATATACGTATGGCGGTGGTAATGCTCGTCTCGCTCTACACGGGAAGGGTTGTCCTGAATGTGCTGGGCGTGGTCGATTATGGCGTGTATAATGTCGTCTCCGGAATCGTAGTGCTGTTCTCGTTCCTCAATACAGCATTGTCAAATTCAAGTCAGAGATATCTGAGTATATCAGTGGCTGAAAGTGACAAGACTGCTGTGGAGAATGTCTTTTCCGTATGTCTTGCCCTGCACATCATTCTCGCAGCTGTGATAGCGTTGCTTTGCGAAACTGCAGGACTGTTCTATGTAAAGCATTATCTTTCAGTCCCGGAAGGGAGGGAGCATCTGGCGGTCGTCGCATTCCATCTTGCCGTTGCTGCAACCTGCGCAAATGTGCTCCGTGTCCCGTTCTATGCACTCCTGATTTCATATGAGAATATGACGGCTGTGGCATATCTGAGCATTATGGAGGCGGCTCTGAAGCTTGGTGGAGTGCTTCTGCTGCCCTTGATACCTGGTGAGAAACTGGTTGTGTATTCTTTTGTTCTTCTTGTCGTTTACCTTCTCGTTCTCTTCTCATTTGCGGCCTTCGCCCTGCTTCGGTATCATATTGCCTTGAAGCGCGTTTCCGACTGGGGGCTGTTGAGGGAATTTACTGGCTTTTCCGGGTGGAATATGTTGGGAGGAGTGGCGGATGTGACCTATCAGCAGGGAACGAACCTTCTGATAAATCATTTCTGCGGAGTCGCTGTCAATGCGGCCGTCGGAGTAATGAATCAGGTCCGTACCGCCGTGTATTCCTTCGTTTACAATATGCAGCTGGCTGCGAATCCACAGATAATAAAGTCGTATTCTGCAGGTGATTTTCAATGGTTCCATTCTCTGATAAGTCTGGTGTCGCGTGCAGGTTTTGCGCTAATGCTGATGATGGGTGTGCCGCTGATTATGAACATGGAGTACGTGCTTGATCTTTGGCTTGTCTCAGTTCCTGATTATGCAGTGCAGTTCTGCCGGCTGATATTGGTGTTCTGTACGGTCGATTCCCTGACCGGACCTCTCTGGGTGGCAATGCAGGCCTCTGGAAAGATATCGTTCTATACTCTTGCCACCAGTTCGGTAGTTCTCCTGAATCTTCCGCTCTCATATATCGCCCTCAAGGCAGGATATCCTCCGGTGAGTGTATATGTCATCCAGATAGGACTTTGCCTTATGTCTCTGATAGTAAAGCTTCTGTTTGCCAGTCGCCTTGTGGGTCTTCGGCTCATGGATTTCCTCAAGGAAGTAATTCTCCCGCTTGTTGCAGTCACAGTCATCTCATCTGCACTCTCCTTTCTCGCAAGTATGTGGCTTGATGGAATTTCCAGACTTCTTGTCGCTGTTTTGGTCGGCTTTTTGTCTGTGTGGCTGTCGATGTTTTACATAGGCCTGAAGCCTGGCGAGAGAACCGTAGTCATAGGGAAGATCCGCACATGGCTGAGGCGATAGAATTGCAAGCCGATGTTGCCGAAAGTTATTCACTACTGCTGGTTCGGCGGGAAACCTCTCCCGAAATCCGCACTCAGATGCATCGATTCCTGGAAAAGATATCTTCCGGACCATGAAATCATAGAATGGAACGAAGGAAACTTCGATGTGAACATTGTTCCGTATGTCGCGGAAGCGTACAGTTGCGGAAAATATGCCTTCGTCAGCGACTATGCCCGTTTCTGGGTGCTCTACCGGTATGGTGGGTTGTATTTCGATGTCGATGTTGAACTTATCGGAAAGATTGACGACATCCTTAGACGCGGCAGTTTCATGGCATATGAACATGGAATGTCCATTGCTCCGGGGCTGGGACTCGGTCTTGAGGCCGAAACCCCGTTTGTGAAGACGTTGCTTGATGAATATCAGAACAGCCATTTCCTGGTGGACGGACATATGATGATATCAAGGACGGTGGTGAATCTGGTGACGTACCTTCTGCTTCCGGAGGTTGAGCACAATGTGGGAGATGGCATAGACCGTATAGGGAACATTTACATCTATTATCCGGAATATTTCTCACCGTTGAACCATAGGACGGGCGTACTGATGATTACGGAAAATACAAGATCCATACATCATTACGACGCTTCATGGAAGTCTCCATCCCAGAAGATCAAGGACAGATTCATAAGAATCATCGGTCCGAAATGTACAGATATATTAGTCAGTATCAAGAATTTCTTAAAGTGAGATGAAACTGTCGGTCATTATACCGGTCTACAATACCGGAGGTTATCTTGCTGGGTGTATCAATTCCTGCCTGAACCAGGATATCCCCTTGGATGAATATGAGATCATCCTTATCAATGACGGTTCCACAGATGACAGCAAGGAGGTCATCGAGGAATACTGCAGCGAGTGTCCTAATGTGAGAGCCCACACCCAGAGGAATTGTGGCCTGAGTGTCGCAAGAAATGTAGGTCTGGATATGGCCTGTGGGGATTATGTGTGGTTTGTGGATTCCGATGATACGATACGTCGCAAGTGCCTCCGCAGTCTTCTGGATTATATCGATGGCTTCGATATGCTTGCGTTCGGCCCCATGCTTCACCGGCATAGGCTCTCCGGTCAGGAATACATCATTGCAACCAATGGCAATTTCCAGCATGGAGCACCTTACTACATCTTCCGTAGGCAGTTTCTGATTGATAATGAACTTAGATTCTATCCCGGAATATATCATGAAGACTCGGAATTTACCCCGAGGGCTCTGTATTATGCGGAGTCCTTGGTGGTGTGTACCGAGAACTGCTATTGCAGGACGGTCAGGGCAGATTCCATTACGCAGTCGGCGGATATCAGACGTGCATACGATCTGATCTTTGTTGCCCGACGACTGAACGGTTTCATAAATGGCAACTTCATGGACTGCAGACTACGTAAGGTGATGCTGCGGCTTCTTCCTCTGCTCGTGAATTCGAGTCTTAATGTGGCTTCGCATTCCGACCCGGCCCAATGGGAAGCATATTGCAAACGCTTCATTTTCCATAGGATTGCCCGATATTTCCTGCTTAGCCGCGACCCTCGCTATGTGGCGGAAGGACTGCTGCTTTCCATGTCTTCCAATCCGATCAGAACTTATATCAGATTGTCCGGATGGCTCAGGAGGTAATGCAGACCTTGGCTGTCTATGGCTTTCTGACCGTTACGCTATGGACCGGAGCACGGTATTCATCAGAGAAAAGGACCATGTTCTTCCTGATATGTGCCGTGACTGTCTATGCTGTGCTTTTCGGCTTGAGATCCGGAGTAGGAATGGATTTTCATAGTTATGAAAGGTGGTACGACGATGCTGACCTTGGTATAGACAGCTATGTTCATCTTGAGCCGGGATTTCGGTTTCTTATGAATGTCTGTGCATCAGCTCATCTGCCGTTTGCTGTCTTTTTAGGAATCATTGCTTTCGTCCAACTCTATCTGGTGTTCCGCTCCGTCAGACCTTTTGACCAGGCCTGGCCATTCCTTGCACTTACCTTTATGCTGGGAGGAATCTGGCTGACATATGCGAACGGTCTCAGACAGCAGCTTGCCTTCTGCATGTTCGCGTACTCCCTCCGTTTCATCGCAGACAGAAAGTGGCTGAAATACTATCTGTGTGTAGCCGTGGCCATACTTTTCCATAATTCGGCGTTCATCCTTCTTCTGATATATCCTTTCTATGTGTTCAGAGATGAGTGGTTCAGGAGACCGTGGCTTCAGCTGGCTGTTTTGGCATTCGTGCTGACGTTTTCGAATCTCCCTGTTGCGGAATATATGGCCGGAAGGCTGGATACAATTGCCGGATTTCTCGGGTACGACATATATTTCACAGACGGTTTCGAACTTACTCAGACAGTCAGAAGGGGTCTTGGATACTGGATCAATCTCTCGGTTTCGGTCTGTCTGATTCTTTGGAGCAGGGAGGTGAAGAGTCATTACAACGACAGATTGGTGAGCATAATGTATGACCTGTTCTGTTTCGGCGTGCTGTTGAGATATCTCTTTATCGACAGTCTGGTCTTTTCACGCGTCAACTATTATTTCGGAGGTTTCGAGTACATATATGCGGCATTGACTCTCGCTGTCCTATGTAATAAAAGCGATATGAGAAAAATTCTTCTGATTGCACTCTATGGTATGGTATTTATCGCGATCATGTTCCGCATGCAGACAAACACTGCTTTGTTTATGTTTAATTGGCAAAATGTACTTTTATGAAGATCTGTCTGATAACCAATATGGCTCCGCATTACCGGGAGGAGATATTCCGGTTGATCGATTCTCGTCTCGAATGTGATTTTGCCTTCGGAGATACCCTGAACAACGGTATCAGGGCAATGCGCACATCCGGTTTCCGTAATGATGTAGCTGTGCTCAGGAATATTCAGCAGGGACAGGTTACGCTGTGGCAGAAGGGTGTATTGAGGAAACTTTCCGGACAATATGATCTCTATATTCTGTCCGGTGACATCCGGTGTCTGTCTACGTGGGCGTTCCTGATTCTTGCACGATTGCGCCGCAAAAGGTTATGGTTGTGGTCCCATGGCTGGTCGGGACGTGAGAACCTTTGGCAGAGCTTGCTGAAGAAGATGTTTTACCATATGCCGGATGGCGTTCTTCTATATGGCGATTATGCGCGTAACCTAATGATAGAGAAAGGTTTCGCACCGGAAAGACTCTGGGTAATCCATAATTCCCTTGCGTATTCGCGGCAGAAGGAGATACGGAAGGAAATGAATATGACGGATATCTATAGGACAAGATTCGGGAACAACGATACGACTTTGATATTCATAGGACGCCTCACATCCTCGAAACGGCTTGATATGATCCTTGATGCAATGAATATCCTTAGGGGTAGGAAATTCTTCTGCAATCTTGTTCTGGTGGGAGATGGACCGGCTGCCATTGATCTGAAGCTTTCTGTGGTGTGCAGCGGTCTCGAGGGCAGAGTATGGTTCTATGGACCTTGCTATGATGAGCGTATCAATGCGGAACTCATATGCAATGCCGACTTGTGCGTCTCTCCGGGAAATATCGGTCTGACTGCCATTCACTCCCTTACATATGGAACTCCGGCCGTAACTCACGACTGTTTCAGATATCAGGGACCGGAATTCGAAGTCATCCAGCCGCAAGTAACAGGGGATTTCTATGAATATGGTAATGTTAAATCCCTGGCAGACAGGATACTGGCATGGATTGAAGGAAAGGCGGGTGAACGGGAACAGGTGCGACAGGCCTGCTATGACGAAATAGACCGGGCATGGAATCCGGAATATCAGTTCAAAGTTATCAAGGAACATCTGTGAAAGATATGCCGGTTTTACTTCAACTCAATGCCACCGCCAACTGGGGATCGACCGGAAGGATAGCCGAGTCTATAGGTCTTGCTGCGCAAAGGCATGGCTGGATCTGCTACATGGCCTATGGCAGGCATTCGAATCCGTCCTCAATGGAACTGATAAGGACAGGCGGTCCTTTGAATCCTTATCTGCACTACCTGCAGAGCCGTATCTTCGACAGGGAGGGCCTCGGCTCAGGCGCGGCCACGTCCCGACTGATATGGTTGATAGACAAGCTTGCCCCTGATGTGGTTCAACTGCATAACATCCATGATCATTGGCTCAATTACAGGATTCTGTTCGAGTATCTGAACAGCAATCCTCGGATCAAGGTGGTCTGGACGTTCCATGACTGCTGGGCCTTTACCGGACATTGTTTCCATTTTGCTCAGATCGGTTGCGGGAAGTGGAAGACGGGTTGTAATAACTGTCCGTTGAGCAGGATTTATCCGAAAAGCATGATTGACCGTTCACGGAGGAACTATGAACAGAAAAAGGGTCTCTTCGCAGCTTGTGACAGCCTCACCGTGGTGGCGTGTTCGCAGTGGATGGCTGATATGGTGCGGACATCCTTCCTCGGAGACAGATCAGTTGAGGTTATTCATAACGGTGTGGATGTCAATGTGTTTTTGCCGATTGAGGACCGACATGTTTCCGATGGTTTCAACATTCTTGCTGTATCTAATGTATGGAATCCTGAGAAGGGACTGGACGATATACTGAAACTCAGACATCTTCTTCCTCCCGGGTACAGGATCACAGTTGCCGGTCTTTCGCCAAGACAGTTGGGCTCTATGCGTCCCGGTGTCGAAGGAATCGGCAGGGTGTCGTCAACTGAAGAACTCGTGAGGCTGTACAATGATGCGGATGTACTTATAAATATGTCCCGTGCAGACACTTTCCCGACTGTCAATCTTGAGGCTCTCGCTTGTGGAACTCCTGTGGTCACATATGAGACGGGAGGATCTCCGGAAACGGTTGACAAAAAGACGGGAGTCGTTGTTCCCTGTTCGGATGTGCATGCTATGTCGGAAGCCATCGTCATGCTCAGGTCCAATCCGTTGATGCGGTCGGACTGCCGTCGGCGGGCGTTGGAACTCTTTGACAGGGAAAAATGCTTTGATAAATACATAGATCTTTATGAAAATATTGCTGGTCACTCAGTTCTTTCACCCGGAGAATTTCAAAAGCAATGACATAGCCTTCGAACTTGCCGGGCGAGGACATAAGGTGACTGTTCTGACCGGCATTCCGAACTATCCCAAGGGGCGGTTCCATAATGGCTATGGTCTGTTCTGCAGACGCCGGGAGATGGTCGGTGGAGTACGGATAATACGGACCTTGGTGGTGCCGCGTGGAAAGGGCGGTGGGCTGATGCTTGCTTTGAATTATCTCTCGTGGGCATTCTTTGCATCCGTAAGGGCTTTTTTCATGGCGCTTTCGCACAGATATGATGCTGTCATCGTCCATCAGACTTCTCCGGTTACTCAAGGATTTCCCGCTTTGGTAGTCAAATGCATGAGAGGCACTCCGATATATTTCTGGGTGCTGGATCTGTGGCCGGAAAGCCTCCGGGCGGCAGGAGGGATCGGCAACCCTTTGATCTTGGATTTCTTCGGCAGGATTGCCGGGCTGATGTATCGCCGTTCGGATTGGATATTGATAAGTTCGAAAGGTTTTTCAGAGTCCATCTGCGCCAAGGGCAGGTTTGAAGACAAACTTGTATATTTCCCGAATTGGGCGGAAGATGCCTGTGGAAATGCAACGGACGGTAACGTTCCGGAGCTTCCCAAGGGGTTCAAGGTGATGTTCGCCGGAAATGTAGGTGAGGCTCAGGATATGCCGGCGGTGATGAGTGCGGCCGAGCTTCTGAAAGGCAAGGGTGTTGTCCTGATCATTGTCGGGGACGGCAGAAAGATGGAGTGGGTGAGGGATTATGTCCTGCGGCACGATCTGTCGGATGTGGTTTATCTGGCAGGAGCACATCCTTCAGGAGAAATGCCTTCATATTTCCGACAGGCGGATGTCCTCTTCCTTTCCTTGCGCGACGATTATATATTCAGGCTTACCGCTCCTGCCCGACTTCAGGCCTATATGGCTGCGGGCAAGCCTGTGATTGCCATGGCTGATGGTGAAACAGCGGATCTGGTTGAAGAGGCGGCATGCGGTTATGCATGTGCTGCAGGGGATTACAGGGCCTTAGCCGACTGTGTGCTCAGGATGAAGTCCTTGCCGGAAGATGAGCGTGTCCGGATGGGAATGGACGGCAGAGATTTTTTCATTAAAAAATTCAGGAAGGACCGCTGCATAGACCATCTATGTGCTATCCTTCCTGAGATATGATTATCTTTTGTTGTAAGCTTCCAATGCCTTTTCGAGGATGAAGAGCGCTCGCTGCAGGTCTTCCTTGCAAAGCACGTATGCGATTCGGACCTCGTTGCGTCCCAGTCCTGGAGTTGAGTAGAATCCGCTTGCAGGGGCCATCATGACAGTTTCACCTTCATAGTTGAAATCTGAAAGACACCATGCGCAGAAGTCGTCAGCGTCCTCGACCGGAAGACTTGCCACTGTGTAGAATGCTCCCATCGGGATAGGTGAGTAGACTCCCTGGATCTTGTTGAGACCGTCCACAAGGCATTTTCTGCGTTCTACGTATTCCTCGTATACATCTGCCTCGTATTCCTCGATTCCGTCGATTGAAGCCTCTGCTACGATCTGTCCGATGAGCGGTGGGCTGAGTCGTGCCTGGCAGAACTTCATTACAGCCTCACGGAGAGCCTTGTTCTTTGTCACGAGCGCTCCGATTCTGATTCCGCACTCCGAATATCTCTTGGACACCGAGTCGATGAGAACCACATTCTCTTCGATACCCTGGAGGTGACATGCTGAAATATATGGCGAACCTGTGTAGATGAACTCTCTGTACACCTCGTCGGAGAAGAGGTAGAGGTTGTGTTTCTTCACGATGTCACGGAGCTGGTTCATCTCGCTGCGTGAGTAGAGGTATCCTGTAGGGTTGTTAGGGTTGCAGATGAGGATCGCCTTTGTGCGCTCTGTGATCAGCTCCTCGAATTTCTCTACCGGAGGAAGTGCAAAACCTGTGTCGATTGTTGCTGTGACAGTCTTGATCACTGCCCCTGCAGATACTGCAAATGCCATGTAGTTTGCATAAGCAGGCTCCGGAACGATGATCTCGTCGCCTGGGTTGAGGCATGCAAGGAATGCAAAAAGAACAGCCTCCGAACCTCCGCTAGTGATGATGATGTCGTCCGGTGTAAGGTTGATGTTGAACTTGCCGTAATATTTCACAAGCTTCTCACGCAGTGAAAGAAAACCCTGGCTAGGGCTGTATTCCAGCACTTTACGGTCGACGTTCTTTAGCGCGTCGAGGGCCTTCTGTGGGGTAGGAAGGTCCGGCTGTCCGATGTTCAGATGGTATACTTTTATGCCTCTTGCCTTTGCGTCGTTGGCAAGCGGAGTGAGTTTTCTGATAGGGGATGAGGGCATTTCCAACCCTCGCTGTGATATATTAAGCATGTTATGTCCGTTTAAGCCCGCAAATATATGAAAAATTGCTATCTTTGACAATTGTATTTAATCATAAGGACATGAAGATTGCTGTTGCAGGAACGGGATATGTGGGAATGTCGATGGCGACATTGATTTCACAAAGACATAGCGTTGTAGCTGTCGATATCGTGCCGGAAAAGGTGGATATGGTCAATCGCAGGGTATCTCCCATTCAGGATGAGTACATAGAACAGTACTTTGCAGAGAAGGAGCTCGACCTTGTAGCTACGCTTGACGCGGAATCTGCATACAAAGACGCTGACTTCGTGATCATCGCAACTCCGACAAACTATGATCCGCAGAGGAATTTCTTCGACACCTCCGCTGTAGAAAAGGTCATAGAGGCCGTACTTGCAGCGAATTCCCAGGCTATCATGGTCATAAAGTCCACAATTCCTGTCGGTTTTACAGCGTCAGTCCGCGAGAAATACTCATCATCGAAGATTATTTTCTCCCCTGAGTTCCTGAGGGAGTCGAAGGCGCTCTATGACAACCTCTATCCATCTCGCATCATTGTCGGTACAGACATGGACGATCCTCGCCTTGTAAAGGCTGCGGAGACATTTGCCGGTTTGCTCAAGGAGGGTGCGGTAAAGCAGGATGTGGAGGTGCTCTATATGGGCTTTACAGAAGCAGAGGCGGTCAAGCTTTTTGCCAATACATATCTGGCACTCAGAGTTTCATATTTCAATGAGCTGGATACATATGCCGAGATGAAAGGTCTGGATACAGAGGCTATTATCCGCGGTGTAAGCCTTGATCCACGCGTAGGGGATCACTACAACAACCCTTCGTTCGGATACGGAGGATATTGTCTTCCTAAGGACTCGAAGCAGCTTCTTGCCAATTATGACCATGTGCCGCAGAACCTCATCCAGGCTATCGTGGAGAGCAACCGTACCCGCAAGGATTACATCGCTGACAGGGTGCTTCAGCTCGCGGGATATTATTCGTACAGCGAGGCTTCGCAGTATGATGCCGCACAGGAAAAGACATGTACAATCGGTATATACAGACTGACGATGAAGGTGAATTCAGACAACTTCCGTCAGAGTTCAGTTCAGGGTATCATGAAGCGTGTGAAGGCGAAAGGTGCGGAAGTTATCGTATATGAACCGGCAATGGAGGACGGTGCGACATTCTTTGGCAGCAGGATTGTAAATGATATCGATGAATTCAAGCGACTCTCCGATGTCATCGTCGCAAACAGATACGACGCAGTGTTGGATGATGTAGCTGAAAAGGTATATACGAGAGATATTTTCAAAAGAGATTAGGACAGGATATGAATCATATTGTGATAATGGCGGGTGGAATAGGCAGCAGGTTCTGGCCTATGAGTACTCCTGAATATCCGAAGCAGTTCGTTGATGTGCTCGGAACAGGAAAGACTATGATACAGATGACGGTGGAGAGATTCGCTCCGCTGTGTCCTATCGAAAACATATGGGTGGTTACCAGCAAGGAATATGTCCGGATCGTAAGGGAGCAGCTGCCGGATCTGCCGGAGGCGAACATCCTTCCTGAACCGGCGATGAGAAATACAGCCCCTTGCATCGCATATGCGTGCTGGAAAATCGGCAAGCAGGACCCATATGCCAATGTAGTCGTAACTCCTGCGGATGCTCTCGTGCTTGATGTGGCGGAATTCCGTAAGGTGATCGGCAGGGCACTGGATTTCACCGTATCCGGAAAGCGTATCGTCACTGTCGGTATCAAGCCTACGCGCCCTGAGACGGGCTACGGATATATCGCGTCAGGCGAATCACATGATGGGGGTCCTATCCGCAATGTGGATTCATTCCGTGAAAAACCTGCACTGAAGGTTGCTGAAGAATATCTGGCTGCCGGAAACTATCTATGGAATGCCGGTATCTTTGTCTGGAACATCAACACGATAACAGAATCCCTCCGTACATTCAATCCTGACCTTGCGGCCAAGATGGACGCAATGTCGGAATCATTCTATACCGCTGAGGAAGAGGCAGTTGTGGCTGAAATCTTTCCTACATGCGAAAAGATCTCGATCGACTACGCTGTGATGGAGAAGGCGGATTATATCTATACTATTCCGGGTGACTTCGGATGGAGCGATGTCGGTACATGGGGCTCTCTCTGGACCCTCCTTCCTCATGATGAGGACGGTAATGCGGTGGTCGGATCAAATGTCCACCTGAACGATTGCAAAGGTTGCATCGTTCACGCTCCGGGAGCATCAAGCGTTGTGCTTCAGGGACTTGAGGACTGTATTGTGGTTGAACGCGACGGACGTCTGCTGGTGTGCAAACTCAGCGACGAGCAGCGTATCAAGGATTTTGTGAAATAATATGGCTGACAACTATCTCGAAAAGAAATACGAGGCGCTCCAGGAGCGCAAGGCAAAGGAACAGCGTGCCAAGCAGATTGCCTGGAAGAAACGCATGGAAGCCTATCGTAAACGTATGGAGGAGGAAGCTCAGGCAAAGGCTGCCGGGCAGAAGGACCTCTAGATCTTTCCGTTTGACTCTCGCCACTGTCTTGGCGAACATCCCACCAGTTTTACAAACTGTCTGTAGAAATTCGAACGGTCGCTGAATCCGGCGATCTCACCGATTACATTGGTTGACATCTCCCTGTTTTCAAGGAGAAGCCTCTTCGCCTCATTGATGCGAAGTTCGGTGCGCCATGTCTTGAAGTCTATGCCCTTCTTGGTTGTGAAATACAGATGAAGATGTTCCTTGGTAGTTCCAAGTTCTCTTGCCACTTCTTCTCGGCTCTTGTCATATTCGCTGAATTTCTTCTGCTCCACCCATTCCTCAAGGGCCTTCTCCAACTTTCTGAAGTCGATTGAGCTTTCAGCCTTATGCTTTTCTGCACCTGTGCCGTTCTGCCCCTTTTTCTTTTTCTTGAAATCCAGGTTGATGCCGGTCATTGTCTTGTATGCGAACGCGTCAAGAGTAAGCTTATGGCTTCCGAGGAATGATATGAAGTTCGCTGCGAAATAAAGCATGAACAGCGAGTACCATACGTTATATACCTTCATGAAACCGGTAGGGAAGAGTCTGTATACAAGGATGAACATCTGTGTGAGCATCATGATGATGTAGCAGAAGTGAATCCATTTCAGCTTCTTGTCCTCCTCTTCATCATAATATTGCTCAAGTTTTTGTACTCCTTCCTTGTATCTTTTCCTGAATGCAATGATGTGGCTGATGCATTGGATTATGAAGACTGCTACATATACGGCATGGATCAATGTCCTCACCCATCCGGCTTCCATCCAGAATGAACGTACGAACACTACGCTGAGCGCAGCTACAAATCCGACGTTGAGAAAGAATTTATCACCCTCTATGAAGGATTCGTCGATGAGGTTTATCAGCGAGAATGAGAGTACGACGGATGACATGCTTGTGATGACAAACATTATCATCGATGCAAAGACGTCGTAGTTCTCCATCCCTGAGTATTTCAGACATGTGAAGAACAGGATCGCGCACACTGAAAAACACACTGCAATAGTGTTCTTTGTCTTGGCGATCTTACGTGAATATTCGGTGTTCGGAACGTTGATCAGGAACAGAAGCATACCGAGTACGAGGGCCGTTATGATATCTATTCCCAGTGCAAGTTCTATATTGAAGACAACTTCGTGAAGTCCGGTCATTGGTGGTAAGAATATTATTCGTTTTATCAACCGCGAAATTACGGAATTTTTCGCTATTTTTGCAACCGTTTTCCGTTATTCGGGAAATACTTGCAACTGAATAAAAACAATAGTTCGGTAAAATTATAAAAGTTACACCGCGGCGCGAACGCCGTAGAATAAAAGTTCTTTGAAATCAGTGTTATTTAATCGCATGTTCGGAGATTTTCCGGACATTGCAATAAATCGATCCACCATTGCAGCGTTGTGCAGCAGTGTTTTGGTTGAACCGACCGAGAGGGCCATCCCTTGCTGACGGGCAAATGCCCTGGCGAGGTTGACGGAAGTGAGCGAGGCGTTGAAGGCAAACGACAGAGCTTCTTTGTTTCTCGCCTGACAGTGTGTGAGCCCGGTGAACTGCTTGGCATCGCGGAAGACGAACTCCAACTGGAAACGTGTCCGGTAGATGTCAAAGATGTCACGTGCTGACATCGAGGCGTCGGTTGAGAAGAAGACCTTTCGGGTCTGACGCTTCTTTTCAGCATCCTCGTAGTCAACCAGGACGACTCGAACTTCACATCCAAGGCTCACAGCCCATACGACAGCCGTGTACATCTTGTATACGAGTTTGCCTTCGGCAGTATAGTCCTCCGAGAAGATGTTCATGTCAAGATTGTTGATATCAACCTTGCCTGCAAACTTCTGAGGACGGCCACGCTTGCCAGTCTTTGGACCTGAGTACAGGTACTTGAGGTTGACGTCATCACGGAAGCGACTTATGAGATTGAAGCCCAGAGACTTCACTCCTGACACAAAGCTCTCTTTCGAGAAGTATGCGTCTGCAACTATGAGCTTGCATATGGACAGCAACTGTTTGCAGTTGCGGTTGAGCATCCTCAGATACCATCCGGTGAGGGAGTCGGGATCTTTCATCCCCTTGGTGCAGTCAGGTTTTCGTCCTCGCTTCTTGTCTGTGAAGGTCTGTTCTGCCTTTAGGAAGACCGAGTCCTTGGCATCGGCGTCAACGATGGATATGCCAAGTATCTCAAGACCTTTTTTCATGGCAGCCGCACAACCGGACCAGAACCAGTCGATGCCTGGAGTCTTCTTGCCGGACTTGGAGATATAGCAAGGATCGATGGCTATTGCAATGCGATGTCCCTTTGTCGATTCCAGGAACGACCGGTTGAACGACAGCCAATCGAATGACTTCCTGAAGTTCTGGCGGAACCGGCTCTCGCATGAGCGACCGCACCTCGCCAACTGGGTGAAGTTGAGTCGTCCGGTATGTGTGAGTATAAGTTCCATGGTCTCGATGAAGAAAGATTGAAAAGATTTGCTTAAATTTGTCTGGCCGGAGAGGGCTTTCGAAATCATCTCTCTGAGCTGGATAAGGGGCTTGATTTTCATGTCTTGTAACCTAAAGTGTGGTAACTCTAAGTTGCTGAAAATCAAGCACTTATCCAAATTTTTCAAGCGTTATTTTCATCTTTTTTAACACTTTTTTTGGCTTTGTTCTATGCCGTCTGCGAGGTGCTGTAAAGCTACCCGAAAACGGGCTATTGTATACGTAAGTAATTGAAAACTATATAATTGTTAAATTTTTAACGAAGTATTGCTTCAGGTAGCTCTCAACCCACTTCTTACAGACGTTGTTGACGGCAAGGCACTCAGCAGTTCACTTACGGCTGGTCAGGTAATCAAGGCTGTATCATCATTCAGCGGTCCGTTCATCGTGACATTCGCCGTGGCGACATGGGGAAACTGGAAAATGATGTTTCCAGTGTTTGCAATCCTCTCTGTACTTTCTGCCGCATGGCTTGCCATGACACCTATCAAGGAAAAGGCAGAGACAGGCTCAACATCGGTAAAATCCGTATTTGCACTCCTCAATGACAAATTCATTCTTATGCTCTTCCTTGGCATCGTATGCGTTGTGGGAGTTGATGTCGGCATCAACACTCTTGCACCGAAGATCCTCATGGAAAGGTGTAATCTTCCTATGACAGAGGCAGGATTCGGCTCAAGTGTTTACTTCCTCTGCAGAGTCGGAGGCGCGTTCATCGGAACTGTGCTCCTCGCTAAGATCAGTGACAGAAAGTATTACGTCTCACACCTTATAATAGGAATAGCGGTAATTGTATCAATGTTTGCCGTACAAGACAGCAAGCTTGGTCTTATGATTCTTCTCGGAGCCGCAGGATATGCATTTTCAAGCATATTCTCGGTTATCTATTCGCAGGCACTCAAGCATCTCCCCGAGAAAGCCGATGAGATTTCCGGTCTTATGATAACAGGTGTTTTCGGTGGAGCATTGGTACCACCTCTCATGGGTATCTTCTCAGATATGACCGGCTCACAGAGCGGTTCCATCATCGTCATTGCAGCGTTTGCGCTCTACCTCCTCGTATGTGGACTCAAATTAAAGAAAGCATAATATGTTCAAGAACGACAAAAGAACAGTCATGACCTTGGATGCAGGTGGTACAAACTTCGTATTCTCCGCAATTCAGGGATGCAAGGAAATCGTAGAGCCTATCAGACTTGACGCGGTTAACGACGACATCGAAAAATGTCTCAACGTGCTTGTCAGCGGATTCCAGATGATCAAGGAAAAACTGGAAGATGAACCGGTGGCTATCAGCTTCGCCTTCCCTGGCCCCGCCGATTACGCTTCAGGTATCATCGGAGACCTCCCGAACTTCCCTTGTTTCAGAGGTGGCGTGGCAATGGGTCCGTTCCTTTCAGAAGTTTTCGGAATCCCTGTATTCATCAACAACGACGGTAATCTCTTCGCATATGGCGAGGCTCTGTCAGGAGCACTTCCATATGTGAATTCCCTTCTTGAGAAGGCAGGAAGCTCTAAGAGATACAAGAACCTTATCGGAATCACTCTTGGAACAGGTTTCGGTGGCGGTGTCGTAATCGACGAGGTGCTTCTCACCGGAGACAACGGCTGCGGCGGAGACGTGTGGTTGATGAGGAACAGCAGGCACAGCAATATGATCGCTGAGGAAAGCGTCAGCATCAGAGCTGTCAAGAGACACTATCACGAACGCGCAACCGAGGACAACCGCGATCTCACTCCAAAGGACATATTCGATATAGCGGAAGGCAAGGCTGAAGGAAACAGACAGGCTGCCGTCGAGGCGTTCGAGGAACTTGGAACTGTTGCAGCAGACGCTATTGCGAATGCAATCAACATTGCTGACGGTCTCGTG
The DNA here is from genome assembly GCA_045120635.1 of Candidatus Cryptobacteroides sp. Taxonomy (GTDB): domain Bacteria; phylum Bacteroidota; class Bacteroidia; order Bacteroidales; family UBA932; genus Cryptobacteroides. The sequence goes on along the minus strand of JBGVEY010000003.1, from coordinate 70,399 downwards.
GTGATCGGAGGTGGACTTGCAGGAGCGGGTAAATACATAGTACCTGCCATTGTCAAGCAACTCAACAGCCACCTTACAACATTTGCAGGTGCAAGCATCAGCTGTCTTCAGATGAAAGCATACGACCTTACCTCAGAAGAGGGACTTGCAGAGCTCCTGAAGGACAACTCGAAACTTGTAAGGATCCTGAACAGCGAAAAGACAGTAAGATACAACAACGATACAAAGACCGGTGTGATGCTTTCTATGCTCGGAGCAAGCACAGCGATCTCTCTTGGAGCATATACTTATGCTCTCAAACAACTTGACAAACAACCTTAACCTTTTATTAATCAATCAGTAAACCAAAATCTTATGAACATTCCAAATTTCAGTGAAAGAGACGGATTGTGCAGAAAGCTCATAAGCTTCTTCTGCATGATGGCTGTCATCTTCTGTGCTGGAACAGGCAACCTTGCCTATGCACAGAATGGAACTGTAAAAGTAAAGGGAACAGTAAGTTGCAATGGCGAAGCTGTCATCGGTGCATCCGTTATCGAGAACGGAACAACCAATGGTACAGTTACTGACTTCGATGGTAACTATACCATCACAGTAAATGCTAATGCACAGCTTACAGTTTCCGCTATCGGATACTCAACTGAGACAGTTGACGTTGCCGGTAGAACAACTGTCAATGTGACACTTTCTGAAGAGGCCCTCAACCTCGACGATGCAGTCGTTGTAGGTTATGGTGTTCAGAAGAAGGTGAACCTCACTGGTGCCGTTTCAAGCGTATCTACAGAGGAATTCAAGGGCAAGCCTATCGCCAACGTTCTTGAGGGTCTCCAGGGTACAACTCCAGGACTCGTAATCCAGCAGGGTTCTTCTACTCCAGGTGGATCTCCAAGCATCAACATCCGTGGTTACAACACAATGAACGACAACAATCCTCTTGTGCTCATCGACGGAATCGAGGGATCACTCGCAAACATCAACCCGGCAGATATCGAGCAGATCTCTGTACTCAAGGATGCGTCTTCTACTGCAATCTACGGTTCACGCGCATCTAACGGTGTTATCCTCGTGACTACAAAGCAGGGTAAGGACGGTCAGATCGAGGTCAACTACAACATGACATACGGTCTTCAGCAGGCTACTGCTCTTCCTTCAGTTGTTGACTCATGGGTATATGCAGAGCTCTACAATGAGGCTGCTGTAAACTCAGGCAGAGCTACAAAGTTCTCGGCTGAGCAGATCGCTGCATACAAGAACGGCGGTACAAACGTAAAATGGATCAACGAAATCTACAAGGACTACGCTCCTCAGCAGAGCCACAACGTGTCTGTAACAGGTGGAAACGACAAACTCTCGTACATGGGTTCTATCGGATACCTCGGCCAGGAGTCTCTTTTCCAGGGTCCTGACTTCGGTTATGACAGATTCAACGCCCGACTCAATGTAAGCCATAAGATGACTGATTATCTTACTGTAAAAGTCACTTCATCTTATACAAGAAACAACATCAAGGACCACGCTTACTGGACTGAGTGGATCATCGAGCAGTGTAACCGTATGCCTGCAATCTATGAGATCAAGAATCCGGACGGAACATATACATATCCTTCAGGTTCTAACTCCAACTCTCTTGAGAGACTTGAGGAAGGCGGATACCGCAGAAACCTCAATGAGGATATGAGCGGTACTCTCACAGCTGAGCTCAAGATCGTTGACGGCCTCAAACTCATCGTTTCAGGTGGCGGACGCGTTCTCAACAACCAGACTCACGAGAACAGATATGCATCTGCAAATCCACTCTCAGGTGACAAGGAAGACCACATCAGCGAGTATTTCAGCCGTTCTACAAAGCTTACAGCAAATGCAATGCTCTCTTATGACAAGGCATTTGCAGAGAAGCACAACCTCGGCGTACTCGCAGGTTACTCTTACGAAGGCGAGCATAACGACAACTTCGGTACTCAGAGAATCACTGACGGTCACAAGTATGATGTAATGGGCGGTTCAGTAAACGGTACTGAGGAGTTCCCTATCAGCAACTACAGCGGTGCATCAGACTGGACACTCTACTCAGGTTTCGCAAGAATCAACTATAACTACGACGAGAAGTATCTCCTCGAGTTCAACATCAGAAATGACTACTCTTCATACTTTGCAAAGGGCAACCGTTCAGGTATTTTCCCTTCAGTATCTGCAGGTTGGAGACTTTCTCAGGAGTCTTGGTGGGAAGGCGTAAAGCACGTGATCCCTTCATTCAAGCTCAGAGGTTCATGGGGTCTTGTAGGTAACAACCGTATCGGTGCATACAACTATATGCAGACAGTATCTGTATCACAGGGTATCACATTCGGTGACCAGTCAGCTCCTACAGCAGGTTTCTCTGCAGCTAACCCTGGCATCAAGTGGGAGACTACAAGAATGGCAGACATCGGATTTGACATGGGTCTTCTCGGCGGCAACCTCAACATTGCTTTCGACTACTTCAACAACATGACCAAGGACATCCTTGTAAGCCTTTCAGTTCCTGGTATCTTCGGTAACGGCTCACCTATCTCTAACGCTGCGAAGGTAAGAACTCAGGGTTGGGAGCTTGCTGCAAACTACAACTTCAAGACAGGTATCGTTCAGCACAACATCGCTGCAAACGTATCTGACAGCTGGAACGTGGTAGTCGACACTAAGGGCACTGAGCTTTTCTCTGGTTATGACGTTGTGAAAATCATCAAGGAGGGTTACCCTCTCTACTCATACTATGCACTCAGAAGCAACGGATTCTTCCAGAGCGACGATGAGGCTGCAAACAGCGTACACCTCTCAGGCGTAGTTCCTAAGGCCGGTGATATCCGTTATATCAACAAGAACGGTGACGACGTCATCGATGACAACGACCGTTTCGTAGTAGGTAACGACTTCCCTCGTTACTCATACGGTTTCAACTACGGTCTCAATGTCAAGGGCTTCCACTTCTCAGTATTCCTCCAGGGTGTAGGTATGAGAAGCCGTTGGATGCGTGGTGAGGCTGTCGAGGCATTCCACAACAACAATGAGGGTCCTGTACTTGACTTCCATGTTGACCGTTGGACTCCAACCAACACAGACGCAACTTACCCTAGACTTACAATGGGTTCTGAGTCTACAAACAACGCAACCAAGTCTGACTTCTGGATCCAGGATGCTTCTTACCTCCGAGTAAAGAACATCCAGGCAGGATACAGCTTCCCTGCACAGTGGCTCAGCAAGATCAAGTTCAAGGAGATCCACGCTTATGTATCTTGTGAAAATGCATTCACTTTCACTAAGATGAGAGGCGGTTGGGACCCTGAGTACAACGCAGACGGTAGCGGTCGTGCTTACCCTGTTGCAAGAGTATTCTCACTTGGTCTTAATGTTAAATTTTAACCATTAGACAGTTATGAAGAAAATAATAAACACCATTATTGTCTGTGCGAGCGTTATGCTTGCTGCATCTTCATGCATCGGGCTTGACACCCCTCCTTACGACAGGGAGACAGACCTTACATATTGGAGTGAAGATCCTTCTTCTGCATTGGCTGCGCTCAACTCATGCTACGGCAGACTTACAAGCATGAACGACCTCCTCTACATCGAGGGAGCGAGCGACAACGCTTATGTAAAGGGTCTCACTTCTACTCAGCCTATCGCAAACGGCTCAATGAGTACTGACAACAGCTACATCAAGGGCCTTTGGGACAACTACTACGCTGGTATCAGAAGCTGTAACGAGCTCCTCAACAACATCGACAAGGTTCCTGGACTCACAGCTGAGCTCAAGGCAAGATATATCGCCGAGGCTAAGACTATCAGAGCATTCCACTACTATCAGCTCTTCACAAGATTCGGTGATGTTCCTTACACAGAGAAGGTTCTCACAGTTGCTGAGAGTGAATCTATCAAAAGAACAGCAAAGGCTGACGTTGTTACAAACATCGTTAACGAGCTTGAGGATGTGCTCTCATCAAATGCACTTCCTGCAAAGTACGAGGGTGGCGACCGTGGTCGTATCACTTGCGGTGCAGCAAAGGCTCTCCTTGCCAAGGTACACCTCTTCGAGGGTAACTATGCAGAGGTGAAGACTCTCACTCAGGAGATCATGGATTCAAACACTTACTCGCTCTTCAACAACTACTCAGGTATCTTCGCAATCGAGAACGAGTACAACAGCGAGGTTATCCTCGACTCACAGTACACTCCTGCATTCCGCGAGCACAACATGATGTACTACTTCCTCCCTCCTTCAATGGGTGGATACTCAGACCTCGCTCCTACACAGGAACTCGTTGACAGCTACATCATGACAAACGGTAAGGGTATCAATGAGGCAGGTTCAGGCTATGACGCTTCTAACCCTTATGCAAACAGAGACCCACGTCTTGCTGCTACTGTAATGTACACCGGCAACTCTTACAAGATGGCTGACGGTTCTGACAACGTGATCGACTGCAACAACGGTCGTGACGCTTACAACACTACATCTGACGTAACTCCTACAGGTTTCTACCTCAAGAAGTGGTGGGACAAGACTTACAGACTCACTCTTCAGTCAGGTCTCAACCCAATCATCATCCGTTATGCTGACATTCTCCTTATGAACGCTGAGGCACATGTAGAGACAACAGGTATGACTGAGGCAGTATGGAACGCTACAATCAAGCCTATCCGTGAGCGTGCCGGCTTCACTGAGGCTTCTGCTCTCAACTACAACGCTTCTGCAGACCAGAAGGCAGTTGTAAGAAACGAGCGCCGCAGCGAGCTTGCTTTCGAGGGTAGCCGTTACTGTGATATCATCAGATGGAGAATCGCCGAGAACGTATTGAACGGAAACGTTCATGGCCTTTATACAGGTGCAACCGTAGGTACTGACAACGGATACGTAATTCTTGAGAAGAGAAACTTCGACGCTTCAAAGCATTACCTCTGGCCTATCCCACAGAAGGATAGAGATATCAACACAAATCTTTCTCAGAACCCTAACTGGTAATGAATATGAAAAAGAAACTAATATCATTTGTAGCTCTCGTGGCAGCCTTCTGCGGCTGTACACCTCAGTATGAGCTTGATACAGAATTCACAATGCCGACCGTACTTGACTCGCCGGCATCGGTTACTCTTGATGTTACATCATCAAGCTACGTAACTCTTTCTTGGACCGGCGGTCAGGCTAATGACGGCGGTATTATCCTCTATAATGTCCTCTTCGACAAGGAGGGTGGCGACTTCTCAGCTCCTGTAACATCTATGCCAAGTGACCTTGGTGCACGTGCGGAGCTTACTCTCTCACACGCACAGCTCAACACTATCGCAAGAAATGCAGGTATCAAGCCTAATGAAAGCGGCAAGCTCATCTGGACTGTAACAGGTGCAAAGGGTGGTGTAACCAAGAAGTTTGACGGTTACAACACTATCACTGTAACACGTGGAGAGGGTATCGACAACATGCCGGAGAACCTCTACATCAACGGTTCTGCAGCTAAAGAGGCCGGTCAGGCATTCCGTGTAGCAGAGGAAGGTCTCTACATCATCTACACTAAGATCGGTGCTGGTGACCTCTACTTCTCTTCTGAGCAGGCTGGAGGCTTCAAGTTCTATGCTGACGCTACAGGCAAACTCGCTGAGGGTGACGACAAGTACAAGGTAGACGCTGCTCCTGAGTCAGGTCTTGCACGTATTACCGTAAACTTCAACACTCTCAATGTAAAGGTTGAGGAAGTAGGCACAACAGTACGTTTCGCATGGGGTGCAACTTACAACGACCCTGCAACTGACCCTATGACTCTCGAGTACGTAGGAAACGGTGAGTTCGAGGGACGCGGCGAGGTTGTATTCTACGGTCCTGGCCGTGAGGGAACACCAAGCTGGTGCTCATGGGTTGAGGAACGTTACTACTTCATCGCTACTGTAAACGGTGCTGAGGTATGCTGGGGCTCTGACGACGCAGGCAACGCGATCCTTCCTGACGGAACAGAGGAGTTCTACTATCTCCACGAGTTCGCAGGTGTAAGCCAGTGGGACAACCTCTGGAAGATGGATCACGCTATGGACCTCAGCAATGTTGCTGTGACTATCCATACAAACAAGGATAACAAGTGGACTCACTCATACGAGACTGCAGGTGCAATCGTATATGAGCAGCCTACATCAGCTCCTGCTGAGCTCTTTATCGCAGGTTCTGCAGCAGAGACTGAGGGCGCAGCATTCCGCAAGGAGGCTGAGGGTGTATTCGTTCTCTACCAGCAGCTCAAGAACGGTAACATCAGCTTCCGTTCAGGTGACGACATCAAGTACTTCCACGATGGTGACAAGAAGCTCTTCATCGGTGCAAGAAACGCTGACGTTGCTGCTTCTGAGGGTGTTACAAGAATCACTGTTGACTTCAATACAAACACTGTGAAGTACGATCAGGTTGCTTCTGAGCTTAAGATGATCTTCGGCTGCAACAGAGCTACCATCATGACTCTCAACTACCAGGGCAACGGTAAGTTCGTAGGCGAAGGCGCAATCAGCTTCGTTCAGCCTGGCGACCCAAGCTGCTCATGGCTTTCATGGGTTGAGGAGCGTTACCACTTCCTTATCAATGTAAACGGTGCAGAGATGTGTTGGGGTGCACTTCCTGGTCTCAGCGACCAGCGTCCTGACGAGAACACTGCTGCATCTTACTACCATGTAGGTGAGTTTTCATACACAGATCAGTGGCAGAACCTCTGGAAATTCGCTTCTGACTTCGATGGCGCAACAGTTACATGTACTATCGATACAAATGCAGAGGGTGCATTCACTCACTCATTTGTAAAGGCAAGCGTTGATCCTGTTCCTCCTACAATGGCTCCATCTGAGCTCGCTCTCTACGGAAGCGGTGCTGAGGTTGAAGGTCAGGCTTTCCGCCAGACAGGTAACGGTGTATTCGAGATCTACGCTAAGCTCAAGGACGGTGACCTCAAGTTCAAGTCATCAGACAAGACATACTTCCTTGACGCAACTCAGGGACTTCTCCAGGGCGAGGGTGCAGGCGTTGCTACTGCTTCAGGTGACAATGTAACCCGTATCACTGTTAACTTCCAGGACAATACCGTGAAGTTCGACCAGATCAACAAGGTTCGCCTTATCTGGGGTGTTAATTTCGTGGATGTCATGACTATGTCTTATACTTCTGCTGGTAAGTGGGAAGGTGAGGGTGTTGTAAACTTCGTTCCACCGGGAGATCCTACCTGCTCTTGGCTCACATGGACTGAGCAGCGTTACTATTTCATTCCTACAATCAACGGTGCTGAGGAAAAGTGCTGGGGACGTAAGGATAGTGTGACTGGAAATGATGGCTACCCAAGCGACGAACCGGATTTCTATGATATCAATGAGTTCAGCTGGAACCAGTGGGAGCACCTCTGGAAGTTTGCTGAAGAGATGAATGGTGCAACAGTTAATGTTCTTCTTGACACAAACAAGGACGGCGTAATGACTCACGTTGTTACAAAGAAATAACATTCTCTTAATCACTGTTCCGGCAGTGGCATGCCATTGCCGGAACAGTTTATATTTAAAACTACTATGAAAATCTGCAGACTTATTTCACTTGCACTTCTGAGCTGTACAATCGTACTTTCGTGCGACAACTCGTATGAAGACTGGACTCCCGGCGAAAACGGAGGAGGAAACAACAACGGCAATAACTCTGGCACAAGCTCGGTTTCGTACAGCGAGAGGGCTATGGATACATATGAGGCGATTGTCCGCTGCTATCGTGTCAATTCCGGTGCGACAGCGGGCTTCTTCAATGAGAACTATCCGAAAGGCAATGGTGACCTTTCTGCATCCTACCTTTGGCCATACGATGGCCTGGTTGCGGGCGTAGCTACATTGAACAAACTTGGCTATGATGTAGGTTACAAGGAAATGGTCGACAGATTCCAGGCTTATTACCGCGAATCGGCAGTTCTTAATGTAGGCGGTTACGGATCATCCACAAACGGAAAGACCGGAGGCGGTGACAGATTCTTCGATGACAACGCAATCATCGGAATCGAGCTTGTCGAGGCATTCGAACAGCTAGGTGACACTAAATATCTCGACTGGTGCTCACAGATCTTCAAGTTCTATAAAGCCGGTATCGACGACACAATGGGCAGAGCATTGTGGTGGTGCGAAAGCAACATCAACCAGCCTGGCAATGACAGTTCAAACAAGCCTACATGTGCAAACGGCTTCGGAACATGGTTCCTTATGAGATATTATGAGGTATGCCCTGAAAGCGAAAAGGCGGAAGTCCTTAAAATGGCAAAAGACCTTTATCAGTGGCTTTACACCAACCTCAGAGATTCAGACAACCTTTACTGGAACAGCAAAGGTGCAAACGGTGTGATCAACACGACAAAATGGACTTACAACAGCGGAGCAATGATTGCAGCCGGTGTAAGACTTTACAAGGCTACCGGAGAACAGAGATACCTCAACGAGGCAAAGGCTACAGCAAGTTCTTCGTATGATTATTTCGTTAAGAGCAGAAACGGAATACCTCTCTGCTATCCTACCAACGACCCTTGGTTCACTATTCAGATGATCAAGAGCTACATCGAACTCGAACCATACGACAAGACCTTCACCAGAAAGTGCATGGAGGTATTCATTTCGAACCTTGACAATGCATGGAAGAACGGTAGAATGGCCAACGGCCTCTTCTATGAAGACTGGACTGGAAAGAACATCAATCCTGACAGAGACAAGAGCCTTCTTATGCAGGCTGCAGCACTTGAATCACTTGGTACGGCAGCACTTTACAAGAATGAGACACCGAATGAATAGAAACCTTATCCTACTCGCAGCGGCAATTCTCGCCACTGCATTCACCTCATGCCGAAAATGCGATGAGGGCAAATATACAGCAGCTGCCAAAGAAGCATTTGATACTGTATGGGAATGCTACAGGATTCCTGAACTGGGATTGTTTTCCGAGTATTTCCCAAACTCTCATAAACCCGACCTGGATTACTTTGACGATGGCACTCACGTAGCACTGGAATCCAGCTACCTCTGGCCTATGAGCGGCGTGTTCTCATCAGCCGTCCTGCTCGCCAAGGCAGAACCGGAGAGATACAGACCATATCTCGATTCAATGGTGGTTGCAATGGAAGAATATTACGATACGACCAGAATTCCTTTCGCCTATCAGGCATATCCTACAAGATTCGACATTGTCGACAGATATTATGACGACAACGGTCTGGTCGGAATCGACTATATAGATACATACTCAGTTACAGGTGATCCAGCTCACCTTGAAAAAGCAAAGCAGATATTCTCATTCATTATCAGCGGATGGGATTTCAGATTCGAGGGTGCGGTGCCATGGGTGGAAGGCAAACAAGACCAGAAACCGGCATGCTCAAACGGCAAGGCGCTGGTGCTGGCGATGAAACTGTATGAGGCGACATCGGACGTCTACTATCTTGAGACAGGAAAACGCTTCTACAGATGGATATGGAAATATCTCCGTGATCCTGAAAGAAACATAATAATGAATTCGTGGCTCACAGCAGGTGAAGGACGCCCGCAATTCGATCCATATACATACAACAGCGGCACAATGATCCAGGCAGCCGCGGCATTGTACAGATTCACCGGGGAGGAAGATTACCTGAAGCAGGCACTCATGCTCTGCGAAGGAACAGCAAAATTCTTCTTCCACTATACAGAGGACGGTATTCCGTTCACATATAACATCCCGTGGTTCGACGTGGTCCTGTTCAGAGGTTATCAGGACGTATGGTCGATCACAGGAGAAACCAAATATGCAGACATTCTCATCAAGGCGCTTGACCATGCCTGGGCAAACGCAAAAGACCCGAACGGACTTGTCTGCAACGACTGGACAGGAGGAAGAAACCAGATGCAGAAGCCGAAGTGGCTGCTTGATTCATCATGCATTCCGGAATTCCTGATAAGGACAGCCATTATAAGAGGAGAAATAAACATAAACTAATACATATGAGAAGAAATCTTATTTATCTTTTATCCTGCATTACATGCCTTATCGCATGCAACAGCCAGGAATCACTTATCGACTATGTGGATCCTAACATCGGAACCGTTCATAGCCGCTGGTTCGTCTACACACCTGCTTCTGAGCCGTTCGGTATGGCCAAGCTCGGTGCTTCGACAAACGGTACCTACGGTAACCAGAGCGGTTGGGAAGCTGTTGGATATGAAGATATCCACACTTCAATCGACGGATTCCCATGCTTCCATGAGTTCCAGGTGGGTGGTCTTTCACTCATGCCTGTAACAGGTGACATCATCACAACTCCAGGACGCCTTGAGAACCCTGAGGCAGGTTGGAGATCGTCATTCGACAAGGAGACAGAAGAGGCTCGCCCAGGTTACTACTCTGTAGTTCTCAAGGACTATGCTGTAAAGGCAGAGCTCACAGCTGTGACACGCGTAGGTTTCCAGCGCTTCACATTCCCTAAATCTGATGATTCTCACGTACTTATCAACGTAGGTACACGTCACGGAGAGAGCGGAAACGTACTTGACTCTTATGTTAAGGTTGACGGTGACAAGGTAGAGGGTTACATCATCACCGAGCCTGAATATGTAAAGAAGTATCAGACAGGCGCTACCGTGGAGATGTTCTTCTATGGCGAACTCTCAAAGAAGCCTGAGTCGGTTTCTGTATTCCATGTAGGCGGTGAGATCGAAGAAGGAACAGAGGTTAAGGGCAAGGGTTCTGTATTGAGCCTCAACTACAACACAAAGGAGAACGAGGTTCTTGAGATCAAGCTCGGTCTCTCATACACTTCTATCGAGAACGCTAAGGCAAACCTCATGGCAGAGGCTAAGAATCTCAACTTCGACAAGGCTCTCAAGAACACTACTGCAAAGTGGGAGAAGGCTCTTGGAAGAATCGAGGTCAAAGGCGGCAGCGAGGACAGCAGAATCAAGTTCTATACAGGTCTCTATCACTGTCTTCTCGGACGAGGTGTTGCAAGCGACGTAAACGGAGCATATCCTAAGAACGATGGTACTGTAGGCCAGATCGAGCTTGGCGCAGACGGAAAGCCTCTCCACCATCATTACAATACAGACGCGATCTGGGGAGGCTACTGGAACCTTACTCCGCTTTGGGCACTTGCTTATCCTGAGTACTACAATGAATGGGTGTCAAGCCAGCTTCTCGTATTCAAGGATGCCGGTTGGCTCGGCGACGGTATCGCATGCAGCAAATATGTGTCAGGTGTAGGTACAAACATGGTCAGCGTAGCTTTTGCCGGTGCATATAACAGCGGTATCAGACAGTATGATATCCAGGCTATGTATGAGGCGGCAAGAAAGGACAACCTCGAGTGGGAAGGCCGTATCGAAGGTGCCGGAAAGATGGACGTAGAGCAGTTTGTGAAGAAGGGATATGTTCCATATGTGACTGATCCCGGCTTTGTGGCGCATTCAGGCGGTGCGACATTCTCTATCTCTCATACTCTTGAATATGGTTTCAGCTCATATGCTACAGCACAGCTCGCGAAGCAGCTCGGATACGAGGAGGACTACAAGCAGCTTATGGACCTTTCCAACGGTTGGGCGAAGGTATTCGATGACGAGCTTCGTCTCGTACGTCCAAGATACGCAAACGGTGAGTTCATCGAGAACTTCAACCCATACGAGTCTTGGAGAGGATTCCAGGAAGGAAATGCTATGCAGTACAGCTTCTTCGTGCCTCAGAACCCAGACTCACTCGTAACAAGAATGGGTGGCGAGGAGTTCAACAAGAGACTTGACGACATCTTCACAGAGGCGCGTAAGAGCATTTTCGGAGGCGGTAAGGTAACATACGCATTCGCAGGTCTCAACAGCCCTTACAACCACGGAAACCAGCCAAGCCTCCATATTCCATGGCTCTTCAACTTCTCAGGCAAGCCATACCTCACACAGAAGTGGACAAGACTCATCTGTGACGAGTTCTACGGCACTGACGGAGAGCACGGATACGGTTACGGTCAGGATGAGGACCAGGGTCAGCTCGGATCATGGTACGTATTGGCAGCAATGGGTCTGTTCGACGTACAGGGCGGTGCATGCAGCGAGCCTACATATCAGATCGGTAGCCCTCAGTTCGACGAGATCATTGTACACCTCAGCGACTTCAATGCAAAGGGTGACAAGTTCGTCATCAAGACTGTCGGCAACTCTAAGGACGCGATGTATGTACAGTCAGCAACATTCAACGGTGAGCCTCTCAACGAGTGCTGGCTTTACCGCAAAGATGTATTCAACGGAGGAGAGCTTGTCCTGAACATGGGTACAGAACCTTCAGATGTATGGAACAACTCAAGACCACCAGTATCGGAATAATGATGAAAAGATTTTTCAAGATAATGGCACTTATGGCGACTGTCGTCATGAGTGCCTCGGCAATCGCCGGTTGCGACAATTCCTTTGAGGAGATTCCGGATGGTATAATTCAGGGAGGCAACAACAATAATAACAATAACGGAAACAATGACAAACCGGTTGACAAACCGGTAGAGAAGGAGGAGTGGGCCGCTTTGGCAGACTCGTGCACCAACGTTCTCGTCACCAATTTCCTTGACAAATCAAAGGGTACATTCTGGTCTACTCCAAATGATATAGAGAAATCATCTACCTATATCTACTGGCAGCAGGCACACGCCCTCGACGTTATCCTTTATTCTTACAACAGAATCAAGGACACAGAACAGGCTAAGGCAGAAGAGTACCTCGGCTACATTCAGAAATGGTTCGACAACGACGCCAACAACTACAACAACTCAAAGGACAACGAGGGTGACTACGGCGGATTCTACAACGACTACACAGACGATATGTGCTGGATCTGTCTTACATTGCTCAGAATGACAGAGTTCACCGGAGAGGAGAAGTATGCTGACGCTGCGAGAAACATCTTCGACAGATATATCTGGCCACGTGCTACAGATAGCAAGAAGGGTATCAGTCTTCCTTGGACTACATACGCACAGGACAAGGACAACAAGAATGCATGTACAAACACACCTGCATGTCTTACTGCCGCCCTTCTCTACAAGAAGTACAAGTCAGCCACATATCTTGACATTGCAAAGAAGCTTTACAGCTTCAACATTGCCAACATGCCTGATACAGAGAGAGTCGAGGAACCGCCTTTGACTTATACTCAGGGTACATTCGGCGAGGCGTGCCGTCAGCTCTTCCATATTACAGGAGAACAGGCCTATATGAATAAGGCAGGCGAAGTCCTTCGCTATGCATTCTACGGCAACAGATGTACAGACTCATCTACCGGAGTTCTCCGTCATGAGGGTACAAGCATGGACCAGAGTCTTTTCAAGGCTGTATTGATTCCTTATGCTGTGAATTATGTACTTGACGGACAGGCTGACAGATACATAAAGGAGGATATCAAGGAGAGACTGCTTCTCTGTGCAAAGACATTGTCAAAGAACCTCGACAGAAGAATGTATCCACGAATGTATGCAGACTATTTCTGGGGCACTACATTCACCACAGGTACTGCTTCAATGGGAGCTCAGGCAAGTGGAGCTTCACTTATGGAAGGTGTAGCCAGAATGATGCAGGAATAGCATGCATACCCTAATATCATTGATTAAAATAACAGTTTTAAAATGAAGAATCTGATAATAGCGATTATATCAGCATTTGTGGTGGCCTCGTGTCTTGGACAGCGTGGTGATGTGGAACTGACAGACAGGGTGAATACATTCCTTGGAACAGAGACTCTGTGGGACAGTGTGGAACTGGGATACCATCCTACTCGTCGTACATGGGGCGCCGAGACATTCCCTGGCTCCGCACTTCCTAACGCCATGGTTCAGGTGAGTCCTGTGACGACTTTCCGTTCCGGCGCGGGATATCAGTATGAAGATACCCACATTTATGGATTCAGCCACACCAACAAAGGCCATTGGAACCTTAATCATATCCCTGTCCTTCCTGTACGAGGAGATATCAGTGTGGATGACTATGGCTCTAAGTTCAGTCATGACCGCGAGTCAGCTCGCCCTGCATATTATAATGTATACCTTGAGCGTTTCGGGGTAGATGTGGAACTTACATCAACCCTCCGCTGTGCTTATCATAAGTATACTTGGGATAAGACCGGAGAGAGAAGTGTCCTTATCAACCTGCCTCGCTCAAATGAGCATGTTGACAATTATGCTATCAATCAGGAGTCGGAGACCGTCTTCTCGGGTTTTCAGAAGACCGGCCGTCAGACAGTGTACTTCTATGCTGTTGCAAATGACAAGGTGGTGGCAATTGAGGAAGTGACAGCTGACAAGGGTGGGGATATTCCGGACAGTCACGATGCAGCAGGTGCAGATCCAAGCCGTGTCCGTCAGTACCTCAAACCGATTCCGGTAGTGCGATTCGAAGATTCTTCAAAACCTATCGAACTTAAGATCGGCTTCTCGTTTGTAAGCGTTGAGGGCGCCAGGAAGAATCTTGAGGCGGAGATGATCGATAAGAGCTTTGCACAGGTCAAGGCAGATGGTAACAAAGTATGGAATGAACTCCTTGGCAAGATCAAGGTGGATGGCGGAACCGAGACGCAGAAGAATCTCTTCTACAGCACTTTGTACAGATCAATGTTATGGCCATGCCTGCGTAGTGATGTGGATTGTACCTTCAGGGATCCGAGAGGCCAGGAAAGAAAAGAGGATTTCCACTATTATACAGAACCGTCATTCTGGGATGATTACAGAAACAAGCTTGTCCTTCTGGGAATGCTTGCTCCGGAAGTTGCCAATGATGTCATAAGTTCATGTCTGGTGATGGGAGAAAGACGCGGATTCATGCCGACATTCTTCCACGGAGACCATGCTTCTGTATTCGTGACAGGAAGCTACCTTAGAGGACTGAGAGATTACGATGTGCAGAAGGCTTATAACATGATGCTCAAGAATGCGACTGTCGAAGGACCGGCGCGTCCATATCTGCAGGAGTATATTGATAACGGTTATGTCAGTGAGGTAGAGCTTAAGGGTAAGATTGAAATCCATACAGACGCCAAAGCCAGTGTGACAAAGACACAGGAATACAGTTATGATGACTATGCAGTAGCTCTTCTTGCCAAGGAACTCGGTGATACCGAAAACTACGACATGTTGATGTCGCGAGTGCATAACTATAAGAATGTATTCGATAAGTCGATATTGTTCGCGCGCGGAAAGCTTGCTGATGGCAGATGGGTCGAGAACTATGATCCGTGTTTCCCATATTTCCACTATCAGTTCCGCGAAGCTACCGGATGGATGTCTACATTCTTTGCTCCACATGATACAGAAGGACTTATCGAGCTCTTCGGTGGACCTGAGGTTTTCGAAAGACAGCTAGATCTGTTGTATACGATTCCTTGGGAAGGTCATGAAGCGCACAACCTGTCCGGCTTTGTAGGTCAGTATTGTCACGGTAATCAGCCTGACCATACCTCGCCGTTCCTCTATTATTTCATCGGCAAGCCTGAAAAGTCACAGGCCCTGATCGATTATCTTCTTGACAACTTCTACTCAATGGGTAGAAACAATCTTGCATATTCAGGAATGGATGACGCCGGAGAAATGTCGTCTTGGTTTGTGCTCAGCGCGATCGGACTTTATACATATTCTCCTGCGGATCCGGAGTATCTTGTTACGGTGCCTTTGTTTGACAAGGTTACGTTTGAGCTTGGCACCAAACCGTTTACAATTGTCCGTGAGGGTGAGTCAAGGACGATGAAGGCGGTTGAATGCAACGGCAAGCCGATTGACGGTTTGTTTGTAGATCATTCAGCGCTCGCTTCAGGTTGCGAACTTAAGGTCATAACAGAATAAACGGACTGTTCTTATATGAGAATAAGCCTTTTAACAAAAATTGCGGTGCAGGTATGTATAGCCCTCATGGGACTGTCTGCCTGCACCGCAGATGATTTGACTCCATATCTGGATGTGACTACAGATCAGCTGCAAGCTCCAGGCGTCGGCAAGAGTTTCGTCGTAGCTGTAAAGTCTAACAGACAGATAAGTGTCAGGTCAAATGCCGAGTGGTGTCATCCGACACTTAATCATGATCCGCTTAAATCCGATGCCGGCAGTCTCATGATTCTGGTCGATGAGACTGATATGAATGCCAGTCGTATGGCGAATGTGACATTATCTGCTGAAGGATGTCCCGATGCTGTAATAAAAATCGTTCAGGACCATCTTATTCTGAGCACGGAAAAATCAATCACTTCCTTTTCGGTCAAAGTTGCAGACAATCCAGCCTTGGCCGGTGATATTGATTTCACATATGATTCAAGTACCGGAACATTCTCAGGAATGTATCTGAAGTGGATATATGCGGAGAATCCCGAGAGGCTCATTCCTACATTCAAGTATACCGGTGCCGAGGTTCTGGTGAATGGGGAATCGATCCTGTCGGGAAAAAGTTCTCTTTCATTTGCCGAAGATTTCACGATTGCAGTAAAAGCAGAAGATGGAAGTTCAACTGAATATACAGTGAGTCTGAACTGCCCTCAGATCAATACTGAATTGCCGGTGCTTCATATGAAGCCGGATCAGCTTATCAGGGACAAGGATAATTACGTTAAGACTTCCGTTCTGCTCTATGACAGGACTCCGGATTCTACCGGAGAAGGCTGGTGGGACAGCGCAGAAAAGGGTAAGATCGATGTCCGTGGCCGTGGAAACTCGACCTGGATTCTGCCTAAAAAGCCTTTCAGACTGAAGTTTGCCGAGAAGTTCAGTCCGATCGGACTCGATCATGCCAAAGAGAAGAGCTGGGTCATCCTTGCCAATGATATGGACAAGTCATTGATCCGTACCTATATAGCATTTGCATATTCGCGTGTCTTGTTTAATGCAGACGAAGGCTATCATCACGAGAAATGCCTCAATTTCACACCGTGCTCGCGCTTTATCAATGTTTATTATACCGGCGACTATTATTACAGTGATACGGGCCAGACCAAGTACCTGGATGGAGAATACCTCGGCGTATATCTTATGAGTGACCAGATGGAAAGGGCAAGCGGTCGTATAGCTGTCGAGAAGCTTGAGGCGTCCGACGGAGATGATCCGGAAAAGATTACCGGCGGTTATATAGTAGAGACTGATATTCACGACGGAAACAGGTATACTGCAAAGAAGAATGTCAAGATGACATACAAGTATCCGAAGGATGATGACTTTGCCCCGGCCCAGTATGAATACATTTCCAATTTTCTGAATACTGTAGAGGATCATCTTTATTCCGATGATTTCGCAAATCCATCTACCGGATGGAGAAAGCATATGGATGAGAAGAGTCTTGCAGACTTTATCATCATAAAGGAATTGGCCGGGGATATGGATGGCTACACCAGTACCTATATGTACAAGCGCCGTGGTTATGACAAGATTTTCTTTGGCCCGGTATGGGACTGTGACAAGGGTTGGGACAATGATGTCCGTGTTCCGCACAGTCAGTACAAGCCGTTGGAAAGTCTGATGATCTATGCGGGTTTCTGGATGCCGTCAGTCTCTGAAAACGATTGGTTCCAGCAGGTCTGGAAGGATGAGCAGTTCAGAAAGTTCGTTGCTGCGCGTTGGGCCTCAAAGAAAGACGAACTCAAGGCTGTCACACGCAAGATTCTGGATGAAATTCCTACTCAGATGCCGAAAGCTCTGGAAGCAAATTACACCGTCTGGGACTTTAACAGACAGTTCAGCTCAGAGGCTAAAAGTCCGGCAATCTCCTATGAGAAGGAGCTTGAGCGTATACTTTCGCTGTCTGAAAGAAGGGAAGCGCTTTTGGATATAGAGTTCAGCAAATAAGGACGTCTTCCAACGATTTTTGTTATATTTGCGTGAATAGTAAAGGTGATTCCTATGAATAGAAAGGAGTTTTTGAGTACAGTGGTTGCGTTGGGTGGCGCTTCAGTGTTGACATCGAACGCAGCGGTATTGGGTGGCCTTGAACAGTTGGCGGAGGCTAAGCCTAAGGTTGGAAAGAAGGGTATTGATCCTTCCAAGGTTGTCTTGTTGTCGGATATTCATATCTGCGGAGAATTCAAAGATGGCAAGCCGTTCAAGTATCCGTATAATCCTACTTCCCTGAATCTTCGTATCAAGGAGATTCTCTCGATGAAGCCTCTACCGGCAAATGTCCTCATTTTCGGCGATGTGGCCTGGGATTATGGACTCGAGGAGGATTATACATATGCAGCAACGCTGCTTAAACCGCTGGAGAATGCTGGAATCAAGGTTACAATGACTCTCGGTAACCATGACCGCCGTGCTCCGTTCTTCAAGGTATTCCCGGAATATGCGGAAAATACGCCTGTGCCGGGCAGGGCAGTGTCAGTCGTGAAACTTCCGGAGTTGGATGTAATACTTCTTGATTCACTGGCAGAGCTTCCTGGCTTGAAACCTAAGCAGAAGACGACAGTGGGAGGTGAAATCAGCGATGATCAGATCGAATGGTTGAAGAAATATCTTGCCGAAAATGATCGTCCAGTGATTCTTGGAGCCCATCATCATCCAAAGGAGATGAAGAATATCATGACTGTAATGACAGAGTCGCCGTCTGTTGTCGGATTCATTCATGGTCACAATCATATCTGGAACAAGACACTTGTCTTCCTTCGTCCTAAGAAACCTCAGCATATGATGCCTGTAGTAGGACTCCCGGCAACTTTCTACGGTGATATTGGTTTTGCTGTAATGGAAATAGAACCAAAGAAGGCAACCGTCACATATTCTTCAAAGGGATTCTGGTGGCCTCAGCCGCAGGAGGAACCGCGAGAGGAATGGATACAGCGCCAGAAGGATCTCGAAAACGAAAAGTGTACGATAGTATTATAGGCAGAGCACTGGTGCGCCAAAAATATGGCGATGAGGTGCACCGGTCAAATAGAGTATCAGGGTAAATAAAAGCAGTGGTCACCGGAAGGTGGCCACTGCTCGTATTATAGATACTTCGGACTATTTGCCGATGTATGCACCCATCATTGTGCCAGTTCTCTGGTTGCCCTTAGCGTCGACAACCACATCCTCTGGGATGATAGGGAAGATTGACATGTTTGTGTTAATCTTCTTAAGTTCGTCAGCTGTCATACCGCCAGTCAAACCTCCGCCACTAAGGAGTGGATATACACCATTGTTGTATGCACCGAACATTCCAGCATCGCCAGTAAGGATTGAGTTAGCAGAATCTGTAATGGCTCCGGTATCAGCATTCTTTCCAGCAGGAGCAGTATTACCTGCGATCACAGAGTTGTAGACATATGCCTTGGCGTTGCTACCTGTTGTAATACCTCCGGCGTCAGTCGTAGCTGTGTTTCCGGTAATTGTACTGCTGATAACAGTCATTATTCCATTGCTTCCATGGCAGTAAAGTCCAGTACCGGTCTTCGCTGTGTTTCCATGAACTGTACAGTTCAATACAACAGCATTTCCATCTCGGTTATAAAGTGCACCGTAGCTACCGTTGCTGTTTCCTGTTACTTCGCAGTTTGCCATGTAAAGTGATGGAGTTCCGTTTCCTGCGCTGATTTCGTAGTTGTAGATTGTACCTACACCAGTAGAGCTGTTGCGTGCAATTACACAATCGTACATGTATGTAACAGCGTTAGGACCATTCCATACAGCATTACCGTTACCCTTTCCAGAGTTTTCTGAGATACTACAGTTTCTAAGTGTAGTTTCTGCGCCACCTGTAAGGAAGAGACCAGATACCGATTTCTCAGCATAGTTGCCGATGATCTGGCAGTTCTCGATAAGGTTGCGACCGCCACTGATTGCCATACCTGCACCGTAGCTCTTGTAAACGATACCTCCGTTGATAGGAACCTGAGTTGCAGTTGTGAATGCCTTACCCTTTGTAAGTGTGAGACCGCTGATCTTTACTGAGAAGAGGTCAGACTTAGGAGCTCCGACTACCATCACGTGATAGTATGTGTCTTCTCCTGAAAGGATTACCTTATTCTTCTCTGGGTCAGCCACGTCACCGTCCTTAGGATTAGCAGGGTAACCACCGATGAGGTTGATGTTAGCCTTTACGAAGAAAGTCTCGTCTCCGCCTGCTGCTCCACCAGGGAGGACGTCAGTAGGAACATATGTACCAGCTGCTACGTGGAGCACGTCAGCGTCAACAGCTGCAGCAAGTGCATTTGAAAGCGAAGTGGCCTTAGCCCATGATGAACCGTCGCCTGTACCGTCAACTGTAACGTAGTAGTCAGTTCCAAGGTCCTCGATAAGAAGAGGATCCTGCTTGATGATGATGAATGCTTCATCCTCATTTGTGATCCACATTCTGATCTTACCCTCACGTGGTTCAAGGCTCGGGTTCTTTCCGACTGTAAATGTTACGGTTTCTGCACTTCCGTCACCTTTGCCCACTCTGTCGCTGGTAACAGTGATCCAGCTTTCTGTACTCTCGACAAGCCAAGGCTGATTCGCTTTGATTGTAGCGGAATAATCACCGCCAAGTTTGTTTACGCTGATTGTTGTTTCGCCATCAAAGACAAACTCAGGCTTTGCGCCGACACCGTCTGGCATCGGGTGTTTGCTTTCATCAAGCCACGATGTTTCGCATGCTGTGAAAGCAATGATCGCCAAAATGATGTAAAATATCTTTTTCATGATCTTTTCGTTTGGTTATTTAGCAATGATTGCAAGACCGTTGTGAAGGTCTCTCTCTGATCCACCATTGTCATTAGGCCAGTTGCGTACATCCATACGGGCAGGATCGCCGTATTCACCTTCCTGAGCGATGATGAAAGTAGAAGATCCGCCACCGTCGAGGTTGAGAGCCTCTTCGCAACCGAGAGCCTGGAACATTTCAGCAAGAATCTGGAGATACATACCATTGGAATATGTGTATCTTCTACCGTCCACTACCATAAGATATACAGTAGTCTTGTCAGGCATGACACCGATAGCTGTTCTTGGATGGGACTCTGAATCAAGGTCGTTAGGTACAGCAATGTCGATCTTACCGTTCGCGATGAGTCTTGGGCTACCGCAGAATACATTTCCCATATTTGCCGCATTGGCAGCGAGATAGTCGTTGTATTCCTCTTCAGTCTTGATGTCCACCTTCTTGTTCAGACCGATGTTCACAAAACATCTTGGACGGTCCTGCAGGAAGTTGAATTTTGATTTGATGCATACGCCATTCATCCAGTAAACTCCCTGAGCGCCGGCGCCACCGCCAAAGTCAGTGTTGATTCCGCCGAGAACCTTGTGGCCTTCCCTGTCAACGTGGCTGAGCATTGTGCTGAGCGGCTCGCAGGTAGCTGATGTTGCCGGAAGATTCTTAGGGGTGATACATTCAAGTGATACGTTAGGATTGGTGAGATCGATCTTGTACCAGAATGTTCTCATTGATCTACCCTCGTTGTTGAGGTATGAGAGCTCGGTAACCTGAACTCCCGGGTGGAGTTCCCAGCTCTCGTCGCTATAGACCGAGTAGATGTATTTGGTGTTTTCAACCAACTTCTTACCGATCTCTGATTTAGCAGCAGCTGCCGGATATTGGCACTCCTGGCTATATTCTTCGCAGGCAGCAAATGTAAGCGCTGCAGCAGCGAATAGTGTTAATGCTATATTTGTCTTCATAGAATTCTAGTATTAGTATCCTTTGTTCTGTACAAGAATCTTCTTTGACTTGGTGATCTCTGTGTCAGGGATAGGGAAGAGCAACTGGAATTCCTTGATGCCAAGTGTCTCTATTGCCTTACCTGTTCTGACGAGGTCATAATATCTGTGGTTCTCTCCGAAAAGCTCGAATCTACGCTCCTTGAGTACTGCGTTGATCATGCTTTCCTGATTTGTAACAGATGCTCCTGAAAGTCCGCGTGCCTGACGAAGTTCGTTGAGGCGTGCAACACCTCCTGGGTAACCCTGTGCCTCTGCACTGATGAGGTACATCTCGGCGATACGTGAAATGATAACCGGGTCTGTGCCACCCTGTCCTGCAGGATATTTGTTCAGACGATAATAACCACCCTCAGAGATGACAGATCTTGCCTTTCTATTGTCATTGCTTTCCCATGCCTCATAGAAACTCTGAGGAACTGTGTAAGTACCCTTACCCTTGTATATGTAGTCATATGAGTAGAACTCGTTGCCGATCTGGATTCCTGACTGTGC
Organism: Candidatus Cryptobacteroides sp.; assembly: GCA_045120635.1. Classification (GTDB taxonomy): domain Bacteria; phylum Bacteroidota; class Bacteroidia; order Bacteroidales; family UBA932; genus Cryptobacteroides. The sequence goes on along the minus strand of JBGVEY010000003.1, from coordinate 48,251 downwards.
CTGATCCTGGCAAAGGAATGCGAAGATTGTCTCTGAGTTGTTCTTGCGGGTAGGATAAGTGTTGAAGATGTTCTCGAATGTATCAAGCTTGTACTTGCCGCTTGTGATGAGTTCTTCAGCAAGATTCTTTGCCTCTTCCTTAAGGCCCATGTAGAGACAGATTCTTGCCTTCAGCGCCTTTGCAGCATCCTGTGATACATAGTAGTATGTGTTTGTCGATCCGAGAAGGTCGATAGCATTTGTGATATCCTCATAAATGAGTTCCCAGCAATCCTCTGCAGATGATCTTGCAACGATGTCCTGAGTGTTTTCTCTAAGAAGAGGAACGCCTCCGAAACGGGTTACAAGGCTCATGTAGATGTATGCGCGGAAGTAGTATGCCTCGCCAAGAGTAGTCTCATAGATAGGAGAGTTCTTAAGGCGGTTAGCAACGTAGATTGTGTTGTTTACCTGGTAAAGTGCAGAATAGAAACCGTTCCATTCGCCTGACATTGTCGAACCTGACTTGAGCTGAGCGTCGATGAGCTGGATAGGAGTGTACTCCTTCTGGTTGATGTCACCACCGCAGAAGTCAAAGATAACGTATGTCAATGTTCCTGGTGCCTCCTGTACTCTGTTGTACATTCCTGTCCTTACAGCGGCAAGGTCGCTCTCAACCACAGCATCAGGCGGAATCGCTGTGTGCGAGTACTGATCCAACATGTCAGCACATGAAGGAAGGAGGAAAATAAGTGAAAGTATAAATAATATATTCTTTTTCATAAGGCAGATCATTTAGAAAGTCAGATTCACACCAAATGTATATGTTCTTGGCTGTGGAACGCTGAGGTTATCTACGCCAAAGAATCGTGGGTCGAGGTTTGCAGAAACCTCAGGGTCCCATCCTGCATACTTGGTAAGGAGGAAGAGGTTGTCACCCTGGAGATAAATTCTGAAACCTTTCATCTTCATCTTGTCAAGCGCCTTTCTTGGAAGGTTGTATGCAAGAGTAAGGGCGCGGAGTCTGATGAATGAACCATCCTGAAGCAACATGTCAGAGTTCTTCTGGTTGAAGCTGTATCCGTTGATGATTCGTGGATAAGTGTTTGTCGAACCAGGACCGGTCCATGCGTTCTCTACATATTCAGCAAGGACGTTTCTTGTTGCACCTGCTCTTGTCATGTTGGCACCCTGTCCCATGAATACCTGATTGCCATACATATATGTAAGGAAGACGTTCAATGAGAGGTCCTTCCATGAGAATGTGTTGTTCCATCCTCCGAAGAACTTAGGGTCAGATGAACCCATTGCAAGACGGTCAGAGTCCTCGATCACACCGTTTCCGTCAGAATCGTGCCATTTTACGTCACCGGCGCGTACTCCCTGGTCGTACTGTGGCTTAGGAACTTCAGCGTCGTACTGGTAGAGACCCTCCTGCTTGAAGATCCAGAATGTACCGATTGACTTGCCCACCTGGAGAATACGGTTGCTACCGATTGATACAGGCTCGTTGTCGCCGAGGAGGCTAGTCACCTTGTTGACGTTACGTGAGATGTTGAAGTTTGAATCCCAATGTACAGGACCGAAATCAAGGCTACCTCCGATAGTGAGCTCAATACCCTTGTTCTGCATTGAACCGATGTTGGTAAGCATTGAGGTTCTACCTGTTGTACCATGTACAGGCATGCTGTAGAGAAGGTCGGATGTATTCTTGAGATATGCGTCAACGATAACTGTGAGTCTGTCGTGGAAGAATCCCATATCGAGACCGATGTCATACTGGTCTGCCTTTTCCCATGTAAGCTGCTCGTTACCGAAGTCAGATACTGCGAAACCGCTCTCGTTACCGTAGTTGTAACCAGCAGAAAGCTTAGGCTGGTATGCGTAGTTACCGATACCCTCCTGGTTACCAGTCTTACCGTAGCTCATACGGAACTTGAGGTCTACGCCTTCAACGCTCTCCATGAAAGGCTCTTTGCTGACGTTCCAACCCAATGAAACAGATGGGAACCAACCCCAACGGTAATCCTTGGCAAACTTAGAAGAACCGTCAGTTCTCAATGTTGCAGTAAGGATGTATCTGCCTTTGTATGAAGTAGAAAGACGACCGAAGTATGACTCCATTCTATATGCTCCTGCGCTACCGGAGTAGTCTGCCACTTCTGCTGCAAGACCTACAACGTCAAGGCTCTGTGAAGGGAAACCCTTACCCTGGAGAGTCACATTGTGGTAGTCATAAGCGTAGTATGAATGACCGAGCATTGCGTTGAGAGTGAGGTCTCCGTTGATGAATGCGTCGTTATAGTTCAATACGCTTTCGATAGAGTAGTTGATTGATGTCTGGTTGCGGTCAGTGATGAGGCCTACACCTTCACCGTATGGGTGAGTTGAGAAATAGTTGGTGTAGTCATAGAGTGCCAATACATCAGTGTTGACAGTGTTCTTGAAAGTGATCTTGTCCTGCCAGAACTTCAAAGTAGCGTAGTAGCTTCCGATGAAGCGGTAGTTCTGGATGTATGAGATCTCCTCGTTAAGAATCTGAAGAGCATTGTGATAAGTCAATGCATCAGTACCACCTGTGAAGTAGCTTCCGTCTGGAGCGTATGGTCTGTCGAAAGGTCTCTGGAGGATGGCACGGCCGATGATCATCGCACCTGAGTTGTGACCAGGGACCTGGTTGTTCTTGACATAGCTGGCAGCATTGTTCGCACCTACTTCAAGCCAGTCGTTGAACTTGTGATTCAACTTGAAGCTGAGGTTGATCTTGTCCATTGAGTTGGTTCTGATGATACCTTCTCTTGTGCTTGCGCTTGCACCTACGTAGTAGTTGGTCTTCTTCGAACCTCCTGCTACAGAGATGTCAGCGTTGACAAACTTACCGAGCTGAGTAATCGCGCGCATCCAGTCATAGTCAGGAAGATTTCCGAATGGGTTAACGATGTGCTCCTTATAACCGGAATCTCCCATTGAAAGGCCGAACTGCTTGTTGTAGTTGTCCACTCCGATGTTGTATGCGTCAACATACTGCTCTGAGTTCACCATTCTGACCTTGTCGATGTTAGGGAACTGTGAAAGACCTGTCGAGAGGTTCACCTTGAAGTTCGACTTGCCCTCAGAACCTGATCTTGTGGTGATGAGAACGACACCGTTTGTTGCTCTTGAACCGTAGATCGCTGCAGAAGCCGCGTCCTTGAGGACCTCGATAGACTCGATGTCGCTGAGGTTGAGCATTGAAAGTGTACTCATGTCCTCTCCGAAGTTGGTGAGGTTCGCGTTGCCGTTGGTGATAGGAACTCCGTCGATAACGTACAAAGGCTCATTTCCGGCGTTGAGGGAAGAAGCACCACGGATCTGCATACGCTCTCCTGATCCAAGGTTACCTGATCCTGTCATGGTAGTCACACCGGCGATGCGGCCGTTGAGAAGTTCAGTTGGAGACGCAACTGTACGCATGTTCTCTTCATTGACGCCCACCTTTGAGATGGCACTTGTTACGAGAGAACGTCTCATTGTACCGTAACCCACTACGACAACTTCGTCGATAAGTTCGCTGTCTTCGGTAAGTACGATGTTGATGATAGCCTGAGAACCCACCTGAACAGTCTGGGTCTGGTATCCGATTGATGAAATTTCCAGGATTGTGCCATCAGTCACATTGCCAAGGGTGAAATTACCCTCAAAATCGGTGGTTGCACCTTTGGTTGTTCCCTGGATGAGAACAGCAGCACCGATAATTGGCTCGCCTTCAATGTCAACTACTTGACCCTTGATAGTGCGCTCTGGAGTTTGTGCTCCTTCCGAAAGGGTTGGAGGCTCGTTAGTTCCGACCGTATTCTTTTCAGCATATGCATTGAAGCATAATGGGCATAAGAGCAGTACGGTCAGAAATAGTTTCTTAGTACTCATATGCGGTTTGTTTTAATGTTAATATCACGTAAAGATACTAATAAGTATTCATTATTAGTATTATTCGGCTCAAAATGTTGTCGTTTTGGCACCCAATCGTTCTTTTTTATAGCAAAACCGTTCTCATGAATCGTTTTGAAGTCATGAGAACGGCTAAATGTGTAGTGTCTGTCAATGCTATTCGATAGGATCCATCAGCGGCTGCTGCTCGGCGAAGTAGCTGAGGATGCTGTCTGTGTAGGTCTTTGTTACCGGAAGAGGTGGTATGCTCTCGTTGCAGAGGTCTAGGATGTATCCTTCGTTTTCCTTGCGGAGCATGCTGACCTTTGTAAGGTTGACAATGTATTTTCTGTTGCAGCGTATCAGGTCACTGCCCTTGAAACTGTCTTCGACTGTCTTGAGACGGCATCTGAGCATATAGTTCTGGAGCTGGCCTTTGCTGTCTGTGTACCATACCTTTATGTAGTTGTCGTCAGATTCGATATAATAAAGGTTTTCAGGACTTACAGAAAGCTTCAGTGTGCCGCTGTTATCGAAAAGTGTGATTTTCTTGAGACTTGATTCCGGCTTCGGCGCCTCATCGGTAACAACGTTCTCGTAGTTCATCAGCTTGATGGTGTTGTTCTTGTCGATGATGGCGAAGTACATTCCTGAAATCAGATAAGGGATGCCGAGTGCGGTGAATCCGTTAATCAATGAGACTCTGATTGTTTCCCAGATTGTCAGTTCGCTGTTTACGATATGTACGGTTATCCATGTGTAGAGACCGGATATGAAAAGAATCTCTACAATGCACCAGACCACATATATGAGGAATGTGAATTCAAGGTGCTTCTTGTTGGCCTGATACATGAGCATTCGGCTTACGATGAGAGTGAGAATGGCGATTCCTACGAACACGAGAGTGAACAGGAACATGACCGAGTCTCCAAGGCCGAACCATGCTGTTTCAGAAAAAGGGATAGCAAGGTTGAGGTATACCAAGGCAAAGAGGACAGAGAATGTCACTGTACCCATAAGCTGATATTTACCCAACAGATATTTAGGTAATGCGGTATTCATAAAGTAATGCGCGAATGCCGTGCGTTTAGGTTTATTTGGCAAATTTAGACAATCCTTTGGACTTCTTCAAACTTTTTACTGCAGTCAGGGTCATTCCGTCAACGAGTGCCTTGCGGGCAGCCATTACATTGAGGATAGCTGAGACAAGAGGAAAAACCATTGTGAGAGAGAAGACCATCCCGTTGTGATATTTGACGAAATCCACTCCAAGCCATATCTGGAAACCGATCTGCATGAGAGCGGAAATCATGCAGACTCTTGCCTGGAGCATAGGAAACTTGTGGCAGAATATTGCGGAAATTCCTGCTGCGAGAAGCATTATCAGCATCACCGCGAAGGGAAGTTTCTCATAATACATTATTCCAAGTTCTTCTCCTCCCGGTCCGATGATGGTCGCAAGTCTGCAGAAGAACATTGAGACGCAAAGTATTGTAGCGACGCCTATTAGATAGGTCTGATATTTTTTCCACATGGTATGTCTATTGTTTAGTACGGGGCAAATGTAGGAATTTTAAAGTAAATATGCTAAATTTGAAGATTGACTTAAAAGTGTAAGACATATGAGAATCGCTGAATCAGAACTTATCATCAACGGTGACGGATCGGTATTTCATCTTCATATCCGTCCGGAAGAACTCGCTGACAATGTGATATTGGTCGGTGATCCTGGCCGTGTGGACATGGTTGCCGAGTATTTTGAGGATAAGGAGTTCCGACACGCTTCACGTGAGTTCGTATCTGTGACCGGAAAGTACAAAGGTGTCAGAATGACTGTCCTTTCTACCGGTATCGGAACTGACAACATCGATATCGTGATGAATGAGCTTGACGCTCTTGCGAATATCGATTTCGAGACCCGTGAGGTGAAGCCGGAACATCGTACGTTGAATATTCTTAGAATCGGTACATCCGGAGCGATCCAGCCGGACATTCCGCTTGGGGGCTTTGTGTTCTCGCACATTTCTGTAGGTTGCGACGGTCTTCTCAACTGGTATGCAGACAGAGACAAGATCGCTCTGCTGGAGATCGAGGAGGCGTTCAAGAAGCATACAGGATGGGACAGGCATCTTCCTGATCCGTATTTTGTAAAGGCTGGCGAGAAGATGAGCGAGAAGTTCCGTGACTGCACTTATCCGGGAATGACCATAGCTGCGTCAGGTTTCTACGGCCCTCAGGGACGTGTTCTCAGAATGCCTCTCGCAATGCCGGATATGCTTGATACATTCGAGAGCTTCAGATTCGAAGGTCTCAAGGTTACAAACTTCGAGATGGAGGGTTCGGCACTTGCAGGTATCGCCGCTCATCTCGGACATAATGCAGGAACCGTGTGCTGCATCATTGCCCACAGACATCATAAGGCATCAAACCCGGACTATAAGCCGCAGGTAAGAAAACTTGTGGAGCTTTGCCTTGACAAACTCGCGGAAGAATAGTCTCAGGGCAGATTCACTTCAATAATAAAGAGGGCGGCTTCGTTTATCGGGTCGCCCGCTTCCATATATATAAGTCCTGTGCCCGGACCGGTGAGGTGAAGTGTGACCCCATGGCCGTCTGCATCGATTTCATAATCGTAGATTCCTTCTGCCTTATCGTCTTCCAGATATTCCAGTCCAATATCAAATGGAGCATGAGACGGTGTGACAATGCATCCCAGATGGATTTTGTCGCCGATGTCACCTCTGATATATCCTGACGGGTATTTGACAAGACCGGTTTTTCCCGTGTATTGCAGTCCCGTCTTGTCTATCCTCCATCCGTCCCCCTTCAGACCGTCGTCTTCAGGGCAGATCGTGATATGGTAGTGGCAGTTCCTTTCCATATCAAGACTGTTTCTGTCTTCTCCCAGGTAGAATCTATACAGCAGAGGACCGCTCATGCTGGTCCAGGTAGGAGACGAATACTCCAGACCGATCTCCAGATATGAACATATGTCTTTTCTTATGTCATAGTCTCCGAAAACTTTGTCCTCGTCTTCTGAAATCCCGTCCTCGCAGAATCGGCCCTGCATGTTTTCAAGCATGTAGAGAGAAAGTCCGTCGCTTATGCGCATGCTGTTTTCCGTGTTGAGGACTGAACATTCCGGTCCGCTGTGGGAGTATCCGACAGTGAAACAGTCGTCTTCGCTTTCGGCACGGCTCTTTCCGAAAACGGCGACTCTTTTGGGACAGTTGCCTATGCGGACTGAACTGACCTCCATACTGACGTTATCTGACAGCCGGCTTCTGTCCATTCTTATACTGATGCGCGACATAAGCCTGACAGGTTCCAGTACGATCTGACTGTCGCTCAGAATGACTGTTTCGGTGTCTGCAACCATCGGAATACCGTCCTTGTATTCATCCGGATATGCAAGATGGAACTGAAGGTCTGTCAGATCTTCAATGTGCTGAGCCTCAACCCGGTATCCGAAGTTTACGAATGCCCGGATGCGGTACGTTTCTCCCTTCAGCAATTTTGCCTGGCAGGTCTTCGCTCCGTCGATATAGACACTGTGCTCCAATCTTCCATAATTGTCGAATATGAGAAAACTGACATTTGATATCTTCTCTTCGTCAGGCAGTTCCGATTTTGTGAGCACGTCCGCTTCGCCTATGACTATGAATATGTCCGCTTCCGGTCTTTCTCCGGTGCATGCGGAGAACAGCAGGCAAGCTGCCGTTCTCAGAACTTTACATAACAGTCGTCTTTCTCTTCCCATGGCTTGACTTTTAATCCCACTCCGATGTCTCTTCTGTCAATGATGTTGTCGGGGTCGGATGTCCCCTTTCTCCTAAGCAGAATACTGTAGTTGTATACGTGGTTCCTTACAAGGCCCTCTGCATCTCCCACCTCTATAGGCCAATAGTATGTTTCGCCGTCGATATTTCCTTCTATTACGAGTCTGGTGCTGCGACCGGTATCTTGGTGGCCGGGATAGCATAGGAAGCGGGCGTCTGTGGTGATGAGGTCGATGCCCAGTCTGTCTGTTATCTCCTGTACAATTATGCTTTTGTCCGCAAAGCCTTTCAGGTCGTCCGGATTGAGCATCCCGGCATTTATCAGTCTGATGCCGCTGTGCGCCGATTCGGGAATTATACTGCAGGTAGCGTTTACATTGGTCAGATATGCCTTGACGTCTGTCACGGTGCTGTTTGCATAGGCGGTTCCGCTGAAATCGCATTGCAGTTCTGTCAGACATACCATGCATGAAAGGGGAGTAAGCGCAACTTCGATTGCGCCCTCACCGGCGCTGCATCTGCATTGGCCGGTCATGACCGGGTTCTCCTTACTCTCGTCTTCCAGATCGCAGTGTATCCTGCTCAATGATCCCATGGAGTTTATCTGTGCCCATCCGTATCTGTCATCGGTTGAACCGTAATACAGGAAGAATATCTTGTCGCCTGCGGTCGACGATGCATAGGCGCTGTCGTCATTGAAGTCTTCTATCCTCTGATACGAATCCAGACGTTGCAGCCTGTCGTCATTGAATACAAGGATGTCCAGCGTGTTGCCAGATGAAAAGAATTTTTGGTTTCCGGTCTGAATCATAGTGCGGATCTTACATTGACTGTTGGTGCACTGGTCTGGAAACACGCTGTCGGAACATCCTGTAAAGATGGTCGGGAGCAATGATAGAGAAATCCCCATGGACAGGGATTGAAAGAAAATCGTCAGATGTAGTAGAACATGGTTTATAAGCAAAGTGAATTGGTGTGTGAATCGCTCCCGGCCAGTTCTGGTGTTGCTGTCAGAAAACATAACTTAGTCCTATTCTCAAACCTTCGGTAGGTCTGAATCCTTCATTGATACAATCCTTTATTCCTGCGCTGTACGTTATAGCTGCGCACAGGTTTCTCCATATCGGGCAATGATATCCCAGGCCTATTGTCAGGTCGGGAATGCCCCCGATATCGAATTCTCCTCCTATACTGATGACGGGGCCGTCAAATACGGTTCGCGGCCAGAATCGGAATGATATGCTGTTTTCGATGAATTCTCCGCTGTCCGGGCTGAAACTCCTGAATCCGTTTCCGTAAAGTTCGTCCCAATGTTCGCGTTCTTCCTTGTCTGTATGGGCGTAACGAATGCCTGATCTGACCGAAACGCCCGCCTGGACAGACCATTTCTCGCAGAAGGCGTGTTCTGCGCTGATCCGTATCCGCCCGAATACGATTGCGGAGACAAGGTCTGTTTCAAAGCTGTTCCGTCCCTGTCCGTTACACAGGTGAGGACAGCCGATCAGGAGTACGAGTAGTGCCATAAGCGGTTTCATCTTTTTCCGCAAAACTATGGACAGTATTCCGGTTCATTGCAGGAACATAAAAAAGATTCTTCAGATTTTTCTTTTTCTTATGTTTCTCAGATTTGTTTTATCGGCAGTAAAATAAATTTTATGTTTTTGGGAGGGTGGGAAATGAAAAAAGCACTCTACAAAGAGTGCTTTACGATCCATTCTGCCAGTGCCTTGCTGCCTTCTCCCTTCTCTACGAACCCGATCTGAGTCTTGTCGAAGTCTCTGCAGTCGGCTTTGTATTTCTCGAGATTGAAGTCTTTCAGGACCCGTATGAGTTCCTCCTGCGAAGCCGCCAACGGGAACGGGAGTTCGCGGAGATTGAAGTAGTATCCTCTGTCGTACTTGTCGATGTCTGTGGCGTAGATGAGACATGGCTTGTCGAGTATCATCATGTCGAACATCGAGCTTGAGTAGTCGGTGATCAGCATGTCGCTGACGCATAGAAGCTCATGCATGTCATGATATCTGGTCGCATCCTTCACTTCGGGACTTGTCATCAGTGACGATGTGTCGAATTTGCCGATCAGATTAGGGTGGAGTCGGAGGAGGACTGTTACATTCTCTGTCTTCAGCGATGCTTTCAGCTCCGGTACCACCTTCTGCCAGTCGATTCTGTATGGCTCGATGGTGGCGGGCTTGCGGAAGGTAGGGGCGTAGAGTACGATCTTGTGGCCTTCAGGTATGCCGAATGCCTTGAGTACTGTCTTTCTGATATCCGCATGACGCTTTGTGTCAAAGAAAATGTCATTACGCGGTGTTCCGCATTCAAGGATTTCGCCGTCGTAATAGAAAGATGACCTGATCAGTTCAGTCTGTCTTCTGCAGCCGGAGATCATAAGGTCGCAGGCGGCAGAATCCTTATGCATCATGTTGTTGTATTTGTAGCTGAGCTTGTCGGCTACGTCTTTCTCGATTTGCTTCAGTGCCACTCCGCCATGCCAGAGCATGAGGTACTTCTGTCCCGGACGTTTCTTCCAGAACATTCCGTAAGGTGCTGTTCTGCAGTTTGTTATAAGGAATTCGGCGGTATTTGCGATCTTCTGGAATCCGAGTGTGTTGAATCGTACGCACCTGATGCGTCTGTCCACTCCGGAAATGTCTGTCTTTTTACGGAAAGCCCAATAAATCTCGTACTCAGGGTAGTTTTCAAGAATGTATTCTGTTACAGCCCTCGGGTTGCAACTGTACTGCTTGAAGTAATATGACCACATGAGAATCCTCTTTTTCTTCACCGGATTGAAGAGGCGGATGAAGCATGAAACCAGGTTCCTGCCGGATTTCATGAGATTCGAGAATGCAAAAGCTATAGGGTCTATCACCTTTTTCATAGAAGTCAGATGTGTAATTAACTCGTCCAAAGGTAATGAAATCCGGCATAATTATGAAAATAATGTTTATCTTTACAAGTTATAATAAGTGAACGCAATGTCAGAATTAAGCCGAATATATAATCCGGAAGGGTCTGCCTTGAGAAGGGATCAGAAGGAACTTGTCCGAATGTTGAAGGTTGTGGCGGAAATCTGTAAGGAAAACAATCTGCAGTGGTGGCTCAGCTCAGGTACTCTTCTTGGAGCGGCCAGACACAAGGGATTCATTCCTTGGGATGACGACGTGGATATTGTCATGATGAGGGAAGACTACCTGAAACTCGAGAAGATACTTTGCAATATGCAGAGCGATGAGTTTGTCTACCATTGCATGAGAACGGATGTGGATTATGTGAAATTCTTCGGAAAGTTCCGCAGGAAGGAAGGCGAAATCAAGGTGCGGCAGCGCCGCTATGCGTTCTATAAATGGAAGGGCATCGGACTGGATATCTTTGCAATTGAGAAGACCAGTTATCTTTCTGCCCGCCTCTCCAAACTGCTGTATGTACCATTCATCGGAATGACTGCCCGTATAAAGCCCGGCTGGATACGAAAGCCTCTCATCAGACTTATTCAGGCTGTGAATGTAGTGATATGGCATCCGCTTCTGAGATTCATAGGAATGATCAATCCGAAAGGACAGTATCACTATGCTCTGGGACAGGGATGGCCGAGACATTATTTCTACGAAAAGGATATTTATCCGCTTGCCACTGCCGAATTCGAGGGTGAGCAGTTCCCGGTGCCTAATAACATGGATGCATATCTCAGAAATGTCTACGGCGACTGGACAAAGCTTCCTTCAGAGGAACAGATAAGGAGCGCTATCCATTGCCCGGAATACATAGAGGAAATTTTCGGAAAAGAATAACTTACGATATGACAAAGGTAATCACGTACGGAACATACGACCTTCTCCATCATGGTCATCTGAACCTTTTGCGTCGTGCCAAGGAATTGGGCGATTATCTGATTGTAGGCGTGACCAATGACAGTTACGACCGAGACAGAGGCAAGCTGAATGTAAGAAACAATGTGCTTGAGCGCGTTGAGGCCGTCAAGGCTACCGGACTTGCAGACCAGATCATCATCGAGGATTACATGGGTCAGAAGATCGATGACATCCTGAAGTATGATGTCGATATTTTTGCAATAGGCTCGGATTGGGAAGGTAAGTTCGACTATCTCAAGGAGTTCTGTGAGGTTGTGTATCTGCCGAGAACTGAAGGCATCTCATCGACAATGCTCCGCGCAGAGTCGGAAAAGATCGTGAAGGTCGGAGTTGCCGGATGCGGTAGAATTGCAAGAAGATTTGTTCCGGAAACGGTCTTTGTAGATGCGATTGAGGTTACAGCCTTATACGACATTGACAGAACAGCGGCAGAGAGACTTTTGGAAAAGTCTCCTGACTGTGCAATATATGATTCGTACGAGGCGATGCTGGAGAATGTCGATGCCGTGTATGTCGCAAGTCCGCATAAAGAGCATTACATGCAGACAAAGATGGCGCTGGAACATGGCAGGCATGTTCTATGTGAGACTCCTCTGGTGATGGATTCGGCTCAGGCGGAGGAACTGTTTGCGTTGGCGGCGGAAAAGGAACTTGTGTTGATAGAGGCAAACAAGACAGCGTTCTGCCCTGCATTCAACCACCTTGTGACCCTCGTCAAGAGCGGTCTGATCGGTGATGTTGTGGGAATCGATGCGTCGGAGTCCAAACTTTGGAATAAGGCTGACCTGCAGCGAGAACTGAATCCGGATATGGCAGGCGGATCATTGTATGAAATGGGCTCCTATCCTTTGCTTCCGATTGTGAAGATCCTCGGTACGGAATACAGGAACATCAACATCTACAGCCGAATGAACGAGAACAATGTGGATGTATACACCCGTGGAATCATGAGATATGACAATGCCGTGTCTTCATTCCAGCTCGGACTTGGCGTGAAGACAGAGGGTAACCTTGTGATTTCGGGTACGAAGGGTTATGTATATGTCCCTTCTCCATGGTGGAAGACCGACTACTTTGAACTTAGATATGAAGACCAGAATCTGAACAAGAAATATTTCTATTCGTGGAATGAGCCGGGATTGAGATATGAGATAAGCGAGTTCGTATCATGTATCATCAATAACCGTCTCGTGTCACCTCGTCTGACGCCTGCCGAAAGCATATGTATGGCGAAGGTGATGGAGCAATTCCATAACAAAGAGAATCTGTACAATATATGAGAAAGGCTTTGATCGTGGGCGGTGCAAGCGGAATAGGTCTGTCGATTGCCGTCAGACTGGCAGCCCGCGAAGACTTCAGCAAGATATATGTGGTAGATCGTTCTCCGTTGAACGACGAATATGCCGGTGACAAGATCGAAGGTATCTGCTTTGATCTGTCAAACGAGGATTATTCCTTCTTTGACCGTTTCGATGACATTGATACTTTGATGATTACCGCCGGATTCGGAAAGCTTGCGCTTTTCAAGGACCTCAGCGAGGACTATATCATCAGCAGCATGAACGTAAATGCGACCGCGGTCATGCGTCTTGTCCATCGGTTCTATGACAGGATTGCTTCGGACAGGGATTTCTATTGCGGAGTAATGGTCAGCATTGCAGGTTTCATGTCATCTCCTTTCTTCTCGGTATATGGAGCAAGCAAGGCGGCGCTCAAGATTTTCATCGAAAGCGTGAACGTGGAACTTGAAAAGTCAGGTGTCACAAACAGAATTCTCAACGTGTCACCGGGATCGATCAAGGGTACAGGATTCAATCAGGGAAAGACTGACCTGTCGCTCACAGATGCTCTGGCAGCGGATATCATAAGTCATCTCGAGGCAAAGGACGATCTCTTCATTCCTCAATACGAAGAAATATTCAAGACTGTTCTGCAGAGGTATCACGATGATTTTCGTGAAGAAGGCAGACATTCTTATGAGTATAAACTTAGCAGCGGAAGAGTATGAGCAAGATTTCGGTAATAGTTCCGGTGCATAATACGGAGCAGTATCTGGAAAAATGTGTCAGGTCGCTTACCTCTCAGACATTGACGGATATAGAAATCATCCTGATTGAAAATGCTTCAACGGATGGCTCTCTGTCGCTGTGTAAGGCTTTGGCTGCACAGGACGGGCGAATATCATATGTGCATTCTGATATCGGAGATCTTGCTGCAGCACGAAATCTTGGATTGACACTGGCAACTTCAGAGTATGTCGCGTTCGTGGACAGTGATGATACGGTGCAGCCGGATATGTATGAAACCCTTTATACATTGGCTACGGAGAACAACCTCGATATCATATATTCGAACTACATCAAGGTCTATGAAAACAAGGCTCCGAGATCCCTCTATGAGGAAAATGGAGAATTCTTTGTTTGTGAGACTAAGGAGATTCTGTATGGACACTATCTTCAGAAATTCCCGACCAGCGTATGTACAATGGTGGCAAGGAGAAGTCTCTTTGATAATATAAAGTTCCCGGAGTTCCAATATTATGAGGATAGGGCTACGACGTACAGGTTGTTGGCGTCATGCTCTCGTGCGGGATATCTGAACAAGGCATTCTACCATTATTTCCAGCGAGGCGGCAGTATTGTATATACAACCACATGGAAGCATTTTTATGACTATTGTCATGCGGAGGGCGAGCGCCTGAAGTTCCTGTATAAGAACGATATGTTTACTGATGAGGAGAAGGCTGTCATGGCAAGACTTTCGTCCTCATGGCTGATAAGAAAACTTCGTCACCTTCGAAAGCATTCGAAGTCTTTTGAAGAGAAGATCGGCTACTATGATATGAAGAGGTATATGAAGTATATACCGAAAAAATGCAAGTTGTCATTAAGATTGAAACTATATAGAACGTATTTTAGAATCTTCGACTGATAGGATGGATATTGTAATTACATATGTTGATGGAAACGATCCGGTATGGAAGCGTGATTATGAGCAGTATACCAATGTTCCGGTCATGCAGAAGCGTTTCCGCGACTGGGGAACATTGAAATATCTGCTGCGCGGCATTGAGGTGAATATGCCTTTCATCCGCAATGTGTATCTGGTGGTGTCACATCCGTCGCAGGTGCCTGATTGGGCGGATGAAGCAAATCTCAGGATTGTACTCCATAAGGATATCATACCGGCGGAGTATCTTCCTACGTTCAACAGCACGACCATAGAGATGTTCCTGCACCGTATTGAAGGACTTGACGAGGAGTACATATATTTCAATGACGACATATTCCCGATTCAACCTTGCAGGCCTGAGGACTTCTTCGTAGGTGGCAAGGCGATAGTCGGAATGTCAAGGCATCTGTTGGTTTCAAGCATGTACAAGAAGCATGTGAGAAGGTCTGACAGAATGGCGCGTGAAGCTTTGGGTCTGCCGAAGAAATGCACTTTTATGAGGGTTCAGCATTCGTGCATACCTGTGCTGAAAAGTCAGTCGGAGGAGGTTTCCGGTCTTCAGCGTGAGGCCGTGCTTGCTTCATTGTCGCGAGTTAGGAACGACGGCAATATAAATATGACTCTCTTCCTGAGTTATATGTATCATAAGTCTTTGGTCATCAATAAGAGACAGTCTTGTAAGCATATATCGCTCGCGGCAGTTACGCAGAAGAAGCTGGAAAGCAGCATTTCAGATCCGTCGCGCTCTATGTTATGCATAAACGACGTGAAGCTCAGTGAGGAGAAATTCCAGGCATACAGGGAACTCATAATAGATATGTTCGAGAAGCGTTTCCCTTCTAAATCAAGGTTCGAGAAATGATGAATAAACCGTCTTTCACCATAATAGTGCCGATCTACGGCGTAGAGAAATATATCCGTCAGTGTGCTGATACCGTTTTGGGGCAGACATATGACAGGATACAGTTCGTCTTTGTAAATGACGGCACCAAGGACAGATCCATGGAGGTTCTGGAGGAACTGATTGCCGAGAAATATGAACATCTCAGAGATTCCATACTTATTATAAATAAGGAGAACCAGGGATTGCCTGCAGCGAGAAAGAGCGGTCTTGAGGTCGCGGAAGGGGATTATATCCTCCATGTGGATTCAGACGACTGGATCGAATTGGATACGGTTGAGAGGATTGCTGCCAAGGCTATGGAGACCGGCAGCGACCTTATCTGCTTCAAGGTGTTCAAGGAGGAGGCTAAGCGTACAAGGGTGAGAGGAAACCGTGAGTATCCTATCGAGGAAAAAGCCCGTTTCGTAAGAGATATCATGACTCATAAGGCGTACGGCTATACCGTGAACAAATGCGCCAAGCGTTCGGTGTATACCGATAATGATGTGCATTTTGCAAAATACGGTATGTTCGAAGATGTATTCATGATGACTCAGATTGTTTACTATGCGGACAGTTATGCATATGTAGATGCTCCGTTCTACCATTACCGAAGGACTAATTTCGAGTCGTTCACACGTCAGAAACGATCGGTGAAGCGCCTTTTTGCGTCAAGGAATATGCTCGATCTCTATAGGGCGTTCAAGGATAATATTCCGCAGAGCCCGATCAATGAATGTGTGGGACGTATCTTCTATCACGCAGCATGGTGCGCCATTGTCTATAAGCTTGATCTTTTCAATGAATATCCTGAGATGAAGGATATGATAAGGCAGATGAGAATCGGAAGGCAGAACCTGCTTCCGATATGGCAGCAGCTTTATGTGAAATTATATCTTCTGTTCAACAGATAAAACGAAAGCCCGACTTCCTGTGAAGCCGGGCTTTATTGTTGTCGGTTGCTTATGCACCGAAGTTATCGTAGAGAATGTTCTCTGGTGGTACTCCGAGTGAGTCGAGGAGGTTAACAACCGCGCCGACCATCATAGGAGGTCCACACATGAGGTAGAGTGCATCCTCCGGTGCCTCATGGTTCTTGAGGTAAGTCTCGAACATCACGTTGTGTACGAAACCTGCAACATAAGGTACACCTGCTGCATCAGCCTCTGGATCCGGTCTGTCAAGCGCAAGGTTGAACTTGAAGTTAGGGAACTCCTTCTCGATTGCGTGGTAGTCATCAAGGTAGAATGCCTCCTTGAGTGCACGTGCGCCGTAGAAGAAGTTAACCTTGCGGTTAGTCTTCTCAGTGTGGAAGAGATGCATGATGTGGCTACGCATAGGTGCCATACCTGCACCACCACCGACGAAGATAAGCTCCTGAGTCTCTGGGAGATCCTTTGGAAGGAAGAACTCGCCGTAAGGACCTGACATTGTGATCTTGTCGCCTGGCTTGAGAGAGTAGATGTATGAAGAACAGATACCAGGGTTAACGTCTACCCACTTGCCGGCCGCTCTGTCGAACGGTGGAGTAGCGATACGTACGTTGAGCTTGATGATGTCGCCCTCAGCTGGGTAACAAGCCATTGAGTAAGCACGTACGGTAGGAGTAGGGTTGACCATCTTGAGTGTTCTGAGACCCATCTTCTCCCAATCCTCCTGGTACTGAGGATCTACGTCGATATCCTTATAGTCTACTGTAACTGCAGGCACGTCGATCTGGATGTATCCACCTGACTGGAAGTTGAGGTGCTCTCCCTCAGGAAGCTTCACCACGAACTCCTTGATGAATGTAGCTACGTTGTGGTTTGAAACCACCTCGCACTCCCACTTCTTCACGCTGAGTGCAGAAGCCGGTACCTCGATAGCCATATCCTCCTTGATCTTTACCTGGCAGCCGAGACGCCAGTTTGCAGCGATCTGCTTGCGGTTGAAGAAGCCGACCTCAGTAGGGAGGATTTCTCCACCGCCCTCGGTTACACGGCACTTGCACTGACCGCATGCACCCTTACCACCACAAGCTGATGGAAGGAAGATCTTATGCTCTGCGAGTGTTGAGAGAAGGTTTCCGCCAGGAGTTACCTCCACGACCTTGCTTCCCTCGTTGATGTTGATTTTAACTGTTCCTGATGGTGTCAGCTTCGTCTTGATGAAGAGGAGAAGTGCAACCAGGATGAGTGTGACGATCACGAAGATGATCACAGCAAAAAGTATTGTTTGCGTCATAGTCTTATCCTCCTATATTAAAGCTGAATACCCATGAATGTCATGAATGCGATACCCATGAGACCTACGGTGATGAATGTGATACCGAGACCCTTGAGTGCTGCAGGAACGTGTGAGTATGCCATCTTCTCACGGATAGCCGCGAGAGCTACGATAGCAAGCCACCAACCGATACCTGAACCGAGCGCATATACAACAGGCTCACCGAAGCTTACGAAATCTCTTTCCTGCATGAAGAGTGAACCACCGAGGATTGCACAGTTCACAGCGATGAGTGGAAGGAAGATACCGAGCTGCGAGTAGAGGTTTGGAAGGAACTTCTCCACTACCATCTCCACGATCTGTACGATTGCTGCGATGACTGCGATGAAGATGATGAAGCTGAGGAAGCTGAGATCAAGGTTCGCATATTTCTCGCCCAACCATACGAGTGCGCCTGGCTTGAGGACATACTCGTTGAGGAGGTAGTTTACAGGGAGAGTGATGAGAAGCACAGCGATAACGGCAATACCGAGACCGTTGGCTGTCTTTACATTCTTAGATACCGCCAGGTATGAACACATACCAAGGAAGTAGGCGAATATCATATTGTCGATGAAGATCGACTTTACAAATAAGCTAATATAATCTGCCATAATTTTCTTCAGTTATGTGTTATTTCTCCTGAAGGTCTGTCTGGATTGCTCTCTGTACCCAGATGATGCATCCGAGAAGGATAAGCGCCATTGGAGGGAGAATCATAAGACCGTTGTTCATGTATCCGAGTTCATAGAGACCCTGTGGAAGTACCTGGTATCCGAAGAGGGTACCGCTACCGAGGAGCTCACGGAAGAATGCTACGATGATAAGGATCATTGCATATCCGACACCGTTGCCGAGACCGTCCATGAAAGAGGCAAATGGCTTGTTGCCAAGTGCGAAAGCCTCGATACGACCCATTACGATACAGTTGGTGATGATGAGACCGATGTAAACCGAGAGTGTCTTGCTGACGCTGTATGCGTAAGCCTTGAGCACCTGGTCAACAAGGATTACCATCAAGGCAACTACTACGAGCTGTACGATGATACGGATACGGTTAGGAATGGTATTTCTCAGAAGTGAACATACCAAGCTTGAAAGTGCGGTAACGATCATAACTGAAAGTCCCATTACACATGCGCCCTTCAACTGTACTGTAACAGCGAGTGAAGAACAGATACCGAGTACAAGGACAGAAATAGGGTTGCCCTTGAAGATCGGAGTCAAAAATGCTTCTTTAATATTTGCCATATCTTATTCCTCCTCTGTGTTAGATGATTCTACTTCTGTTACTGGCTCGAGCTCACCTGTCTCGTTGATTACAGCGTCAACAACCTCAGTTGCAGCGTTCTTTGCAAGATAGTTCTTGTAGAAACCGAACCACTGGTTGAGTGTAGTGCCGAGAGCCTGTGAAGTGATTGTCGCACCCGAAATTGCGTCAACACCATTGTTCTCTGTCTGACGGTTAGCTGGCTTTGTCACCTCGAAGAGGATCTCGCCAGCGCCGATTGTCTTTCCTACGAAAGCCTCAGCGAATGATGGCTCGTCAGCGATCTTTGCACCAAGACCTGGAGTCTCACCCTTGTGACCGAAGCGTACAGCCTTGATTGTCTGAAGGTCCTCTGCGAAGCCTACATAGCCCCAGATAGGACCCCAGAGACCGGCGCCGTAGCAAGGTACAACTGTGATTCCGTTCTTGAAGATGTATACAGGAAGCGCCTTCTGTTCAGCAGCGATCTGCTTCTTGAGGTCTGCATTGCCGTATACCTCGCATGACTCGATGTCAAGTTCGCCAACCTTGTTACCTTCGAGGTCGACAAGGATAGCTGATTCGATTTCCTGCCTGTATGTTGCAAGGATGTCCTCGCCTGTTACAGTTGCCGCAGTAAGGATCTGACCGATAGTGTCCTTCTTTACGTTGGCGTCCTGAGTCGGCTTAAGGAACATTGCAGCGAAGGCAAGAACCGCAGCGACCACCACAACAAGGATGATCGAATATATTACTGTATATGTATTACTGTTTGTATTCATACCTTATATATATTAAGCGATGTTTACCTTCTTTGCTCTTCTCTTGATCGAACCCTCGATAACGTAGTGGTCGATGAGCGGTGCAAATGTGTTCATAAGGAGGATAGCGAGCATCATTCCCTCTGGATAACCAGGGTTCCAGATACGTACTGTCACTGCGAGCGCTCCTACGAGGAAGCCGTAGATCCACTTACCGCACTCAGTCTGTGCTGAAGTTACAGGGTCAGTTGCCATGAATACTGTTCCGAAGAGGAAACCGCCCATAACGAGCTGATAGTAACCAGGGAGATCTGTAGCACCTACTGCGAATCCGAGGTAACCGATAGCGAGACCGCCGATAACAGATGAAAGCATGATCTTCCAGCTTGCAACACCTGTCCAAAGGAGGAGGGCGGCACCGAGGAGGATAGCGATCACTGAAGTCTCACCCACTGATCCAGGGATTGTACCGAGTACCATGTCAAGGAACTTAGGCTCGAGATTGGCGAGAGTCGCGTCAGCGAGTGGGGTCGCGCCTGAGAAGCCGTCAACGAGACCGTTGCCAGCCTGCCATGCCTGGCCCTCGGCCATATAGCGTGTAACGCCACCTGTCCATACAGTGTCACCTGACATTCTGCTTGGGTATGAGAAGAAAAGGAATGCACGGGTAAGGAGAGCAGGGTTCCAGATGTTCATACCAGTACCGCCGAATACCTCTTTTCCGATGATAACTGCAAAAGCAACAGCGATTGCAAGCATCCAGAGAGGAACGTCTACCGGTACGATGAGCGGAATGAGCATACCTGAAACAAGGTAACCCTCGTTAACCTCGTGACCTTTGATCTGAGCGGAAACGAACTCGATTCCGAGACCTACAAGGTAAGATACAAGATAGAGTGGAAGAACCTTTACGAGACCGTAAACAACCACATCAAGGAAAGTCCAGTCAACAAGACCGAACGCGAGCTTGTGCTGATAACCTGTGTTCCAGATACCGAAAAGCATTGCAGGAACAAGTGCGAGCACAACCATAATCATGACTCTCTTCAAGTCGACGCAGTCTCTAACATGTGAACCTTTCTTTGTCACAGTGTTAGGGACGAAGAGGAATGTCTCAAAAGCGTCGAATGTCGAATGAAGGAATCCGAGCTTGCCGCCTTTCTCAAAGGTCGGCTTGATTCTGTCTACTAAATTTCTTAATACATTCATAATTCAAAGCTTTTAGCACATTTCTTTCAACATGAGAGCGATACCGTCAGAGATGATCTGCTGGATCTCGATCTTCGAAGGACATACATACTCGCAGAGTGCGAAATCCTCCTCGAGTACCTCATAGATACCGTACTTCTCCATGTCGTCGATGTTGTTTGCAAGACATGCCTTGAGAAGATATACAGGGTAGAGGTCCATAGGAAGAACCTTTCCGTATACATCGTTTACAACAAACGCACGTGGACCTCCGTGGAGGTTTGTATCCATGTCGTATTTCTTGTTAGGTGTGAGCCAAGAGAAGTAAGTGCGTGACGAGCTGAAGAGGGCCGGTCTGAAAGGCTTTGCCCATCCGAACATCTCGTACTTGTCGCCTTCCTCGAGGATAGTTACCTGGTTGTCATAGAAGCCGAGGAAACCGTCCTTGCCGACGTTCGATCCTGTAAGAACGTCACCGCTGATGAATCTGAGGTCGAGTGACGGATCGAAGAATGACTTGAGTGACTTGATTGCGATGCCAGGGTATGCCTCAACGTATGCAGGCTCGACAGCCATTGAACCTGTAACCGCTACCTTTCTTCTTACATCGTACTTACCGGTGTTGAAGAGTTTACCGATTGCAGCGAGCATGAGCATTGAAACTGTCCATACAGTCTCACCCTTTCTGATTGGAGAAATGTGGTGGATCTGTACTCCGACGTTACCTGCAGGGTGCTTTCCTTCGAAAGTGTGCTGGATCACGTTCTCGAGTCTGTGGAACGGAGTTCCTGAATAGTTTGCAGCGTTAAGTGAAAGGTGAACGCCACCATCAGTGAGCTTGTTGAGAGCGTTGATTGCTGTCTGGATGTGCTCGAACTCATCTCTGAGTGCGAACTCCATGTCTGCTGCGAGAGGCGCAGTGTTGAATGCAGAAACGAAGATTGCCTTTGGCTTCACTTCAGGATTTGCAACGATTCCGTAAGGTCTCTGAACGAGAGAAGGCCAAAGTCCGGCAGCGAGGAGAGCTGTCTTGATCTCTTCTGCAGACATTGATGCTACCTTCTTTACTCCGAAATCAACAAATTCCTGCTTGGCATCAGCCTGGATGCGTACCTCAAGCAACTTTCTTTTCGCGCCTCTTACAACCTCTGCCACTGTTCCGCTTACCGGAGAAGCAAAAAGGATGTTCTGAGACATCTTGTCAGCCAGTACAGGTGTTCCTGCGAGGACTCTGTCACCCTCTCTTACAAGAAGCTTCGGAACGAGGCCTCTGAAGTCAGACGGTTTCACAGCCACAACGTCTGGAACAATCACCTCTCTGGTGCTCTGAGCCGCCTCGCCGCTTATCGGGAGGTTAAGGCCCTTTTTCAAATAGATGTTGTTTGACATTATAGAATTGTTTAGAGTATAATAATATGCATTATTTTGCGCCCGCGAAGTTAGTCAAATTTTTGCTATTTACGAAGTAAATACATCCTTTTTTCATTGTTCATATCTTTTTCTTGAATATGTCTGCTTATTGGAATGTTTGTACTAATTTTGCGCGTATTATGGAAAACGGTAAAAGTGCTATTTTAGAAGGACTGAACAGCGAGCAGAAAGCAGCTGTCAGTTGTGTGGAAGGACCGGTACTTATTGTTGCTGGAGCCGGATCAGGCAAGACCAGAGTGCTTACAAGCAGGATTGCGTACATTCTCGAACAGGGCTGCAATCCGTCGGAAATCCTTGCGTTGACATTTACAAAGAAAGCTGCTTCGGAAATGAAGGAGCGTATTGCCCTTATGGTAGGTGAAAAGAAGGCCAGGAGGCTTTATATGGGCACATTCCACTCTGTGTTCATCAGATTTCTGCGTGAGTTCTCGGAGTCGTTGGGGTATCCGTCGACATTTACAATCTACGATACAAGCGATTCTGTAAGTGCGATCAAGACCTGCCTCAAGGAACTTCAGCTGGATGACAAGGTCTATAAGCCGAAGGATGTGCTCAGCCGAATCTCGATGGCGAAGAACAACCTCGTGACACCGGCGGCTTACCGTAGAAATACCAATGCGATCCAGAATGACGCGGCGGCTAAGAAACCGCGTATCGTCGATATATACGACCTGTATGTGTACAAATGCAAGCAGGCGGGTGTGATGGATTTCGATGATATCCTCCTGAATATGAATATATTGCTCCGCGATAATCCGGAGGCATTGGCCTCTATTGCGGGACGTTTCAAATACATCATGGTCGATGAGTATCAGGATACGAACTTCGCTCAGTATCTGATACTTAAGAAATTGAGCGAAGCGCATAAGAACCTTTGCGTGGTGGGTGACGATTCGCAGTCCATCTACGCATTCCGCGGCGCCAAGATCGAGAATATCCTCAATTTCAAGAAGGACTACCCGCAGCATCATATCTTCCGTCTTGAGCAGAATTACCGTTCGACCCAGACCATCGTGAATGCGGCGAATTCGGTGATAGAGAGAAACTCTGCGAGGATTCCGAAGGAGTGTTATTCGAGGGGTAACGAGGGTGAGAAGATCAGGCTGATATCGGCTTATACAGAGCAGGAGGAGGCTATTCTTGTGGCTTCGTCCATTGTGGCGAGAATACAATCTGAAAAAGCTGAGTATCAGGATTTTGCAATTCTGTATCGAACCAATGCCCAGTCGCGTGCGCTTGAGGAGGCGTTAAGGAAAAGGAATCTGCCGTATATGATCTATTCCGGCAATTCATTCTTTGAGAGAGCCGAGGTCAAGGATGTGATGGCCTACTTCAAACTGGCGGTGAACGTCAACGACGACGAGTCGTTCAAACGCGTTGTCAACAAACCTGCAAGGGGTATCGGCGACACATCTCTTGCTGCGCTCATGTCGGCTGCCGTCGAGCATAAGACATCGCTCTTTAAGGCTGCGTTTGCTGATGATTTGGAGCGTTTCGGATTGAAGAGTGCTGCAGTCAGGAAGATCAGGGAATTCTGCGAGATGGTGAGCAAGCTTGCGGTGCGTGCTCAGAAGGAGGACGCGTATGCTGTCGCTTCTGCAATTGCTATGGAATCAGGTATTTACATCTCATACAAAAGTGATACAAGCATAGAGGGGCAGGCGAGGGTCGCCAATATCGATGAGTTGCTCAATAGTGTAAAGAGCTATATCGAGGAGAAACAGAATGAGATTTTCGAGGAAATGCAGGCAGATGGAGAAGCTGTGGAAGGAACAGAAATCGCTGCCTCTGATATGCCTGCAGTGACATTGAGTGACTACCTTGAGAACGTGTCGCTGCTCAGTGCGGTTGATGTGGAGGAAGGCGAGGATGATAACAACAAGATCAGTATGATGACTGTCCATTCTTCGAAAGGCCTTGAGTATGAATATGTCTATGTGGTCGGAATGGAGGAGAATATCTTCCCGTCGGGAGGCTTCCTTGCAAGTGATAGCGAGATAGAGGAGGAAAGGCGTCTGTTCTATGTGGCTATGACAAGAGCCAAGAAGGCATTGGGGCTTTCGTTTACCCAGACCCGAATGCGACATGGAAAACACGAGTCGAATTCTCCGAGCCGTTTTGTCCGCGAAATCGACAGACAGTATATCCAGAATCCGGGTGCGTTGATGACTGATTCTGCAGAAGAAACCACCTCTTCATCAAGAGGAGGATGGGGTCAGACCTACACTTCAAAAGTCAATACATACGGAAGGCCGTCAAAACCGGTGGTGGAAAAGAGGCCGGCTGCGGCGCCTGCCCGTCCTACGGTTCAGCCGTCCGCTTCGCCGAGACCGATCTCAAGGCCTCAGACTATACCGAAGAGAACTCCGGACGCTGACTTCGAACCGACTCCTATCATGCAGTTGAGGGCAGGTCAGAGAATCGAACACAACCGTTTCGGCTATGGTCAGATTCTTGAAATTTCCGGAAATGTGACAGACTTGAAAGCCAAGATACTCTTCGATGAGCACGGAGAGAAGATATTGATACTTAAATATGCTAAAATTCGCGCGGTGTAATTGGTAAATAAGTAGAAATTATTATCTTTGCGATGAAGTTTTTCATAGTTTAAGTTTAGGTTAAGTAACGTGGTTGTCGCAGTGATGTGACAACCACGTGAATTTTTTATATAGTACCCTATAGAATTTTCTTTGAATCAGAACATAAGAAAAAGAAAAATCTGCACTGAAATGACATAAAAAAGAGAAATAAAATAAATTTCTTTTTCTTGTGTCCGATCCCTTGTGTTTCATATACATTTGTCTTGTCCGCGATGTTGCGGACTTTACTTTTGAGGCGAACGGATATGAGAAAATTTTTGTTGGCGCTGCTGTCTGTGGCAGCTTTTTCCTGCGACCGTCTGGGAGACGGACAGGAAGGTGAGAAAGGGATTCTCTGTGTTTCTTTTGATCTTGTAGGGACTGAGTATACCAGGTCGGCTGTCAATCTTCCGGACACGTGCGACTTCAGTCTTACAATAAGTAAATCTGACGGAAGTGTTGTCTATGACGGATTGTTCGGTGACTGTCCCGAGTCGTTGTCCGTCTCCCCGGGTTCATATATTATAAGGGCAGTGTCCTGTGACTTTATGCGCCCTGCTTTTGATTCTCCTCAGTTTGGGGATGAACAATGTGTGGTGGTGAAGTCTGGCTCAAAGGTCAGTGTCCATCTTGACTGTCATCAGTTGAATGCCGGTGTCGATCTTGACATATCTCCGGATTTTCTTGAGGAATGTCCGGATGCTTCTCTGTTTCTGAAATCTTCGGCCGGCAAACTCATGTATTCATACTCAGAAAGGAGGATTGCATACTTTCCTCCCGGCCCGGTGTCGCTCCTTATGTCTTCCGGAGGCAAGGATGAGGTGCTGTTGACCCGCGAAATGAAACCTCGGGATATGCTGCAGCTGAAGGTCTCTGTCGCAAAGTCTACTGCAGAAGAAAGAAATACAATTACAATGTCTGTCGATACATCACGGACATGGTATTGCGAAGAGTACATTATCGGGGAGTCATCGGGAGGCGGGGCTTCTGAAGGCGATGCTGCCGAGGTGTATACGGTGGCACAGGCCATAGCGGCAGCGGAAAAGGACGATGTATGGGTGAGCGGATATATTGTCGGGGGTGACCTTACTTCTGCGTCGGCATCTTTTGACCGTCCGTTCAAGTCTAAGACAAATCTGCTTCTCGGCCCTCGCTCCGCTACTGTCGATCGAAGCGCGTGTGTGTCTGTCCAACTCCCTGCCGGTGATATAAGGGATGCTTTGAATCTGGTGGATAATCCTGATCTGCTCAGAAAAAGGGTGCGTCTGCGTGGAGACGTTGTCGGGTCGTACTACGGCCTTGTGGGTATAAAGAACGTATCGGAATTTTTCTTTTATAATTAAATCAAAAATCATGAAGATGAATTTAAAAACTGTGGTTGCGGCTATGGCTGCAGCAGCTGCGCTGGTTGGATGTGCAGAAGGCGTAAGCACTGATATTCAGTGCGGTGTTGAGGGAGATGCGGATGGAATGATGTCTGTACGCATGATTTATGACGATGTGATGACAAAGGCTGAGACTGAGGACTATGTCCTTGCCTTGGATGAGGAAAAGGTTGTCAGGAAGGTCAGTGTGCTTGTATTTGACAAGTCTACAGGTATGCTTAATGCCTTCAGGCAACTGACCGGTATGACTCAGGAGTGCAAGGTGTCTGTTCCTGTCGGAGAAAAGACTGTCTTTGCGGTGGTGAACGGACCGGATCTGGGTACGGTTACAAGGTTGGAGCATTTCTATGCCTTGAAGGATAATATGGCGGTCTCGGATTTCGATGACGACGGACTGACTCTTGTGGGAACCGCGGATTGTACCGTGGAGTCGGGCAAGACAGTGGAACCTACCATCGCTGTCAAGTGGCTGGTGGCGAGGGTTGTTCTCGATAAGGTCACATGCAAACTCCCTCCTCAATATGGTGAAATGACTGTTGAGTGTGTCTACCTCGGTAATGCCAACACTATCCAGGACTTCGCCGGCAATGTGTCGGCCATGGGAAATCCGGACGGTTATGCCGACGCTGCAAAATCGCGCGCGATCGGACGAAATGGAGAAAAGGGTTTCTGCCCGGACTATCTGTACAGAAATGTCGGGGTTACCGTGCCGGTGGGTCAGAATGTGACAAATTCATATTACATGTATTGTCATCCTAATGCATCTGCAACATATACATGCCTCTATGTGGTGGCTACGATTGCAGGTGAGAGGAATTATTACAGAGTGCCGCTCAAGAGTACGTTGAAGGCAAACTATACCTATTCCGTTGAACTGACAATAGCGAATCTGGGTTCGCTTATACCTCCGACAGGCGATTATCAGAACGGTACGATCCAGGCTGTCGTCAGTATGGGAGGTTGGACAGTCGGCAACAGTTTTGTGACAGAGTTCTGATGTAACTGTGTATGAGGGATATATTGAGAATGATTTTCCTTCTGGGTGCATTGACCTCCTGCGTGGCTGAACGGAACGGGGATGATGACCGTGTTTTTGCAGATGTTGATACGTCGTTTGCGATAACGGTGTGCGTCGAGTCTCCGGAGCGCGCAGGAGGGGTGCGCTCGTCTTTCGACAGCGGTGACCTGACTCGTTTAAGGAATCTGAATCTGTTCGTCTATCATGATGGACGGCTCCTGAAGGATTGCAGCAGATATTATACGGATATGTCGACCCTGATGATGTCCTTGCCGTATGAGAAGAATAGCTTCAATGTTTACATGGCGGGTAATATGGGTAGATTGGAAGCTCCTGAAAATGAGGAGGATATATCTTTGATGTCATATGTGGTGGAGTCGTACGGAGATATGCGGTCGGATGGCTTCCCCCTGGCCGGAAAGTTTGTCGGTTACATGAAGGGGGAACATGCGCATTTCGCGCTTAAACGTCTTGTCGGACAGTACGATATCAGTATGAGGACATCGGCGGAAAATGCAGTGTATACGGTGAAGGATGTGAGACTTTTGAATTGTGCAAAGGATGTCTATCCGTTCGGCAATGATACGAAGGCTGTGGTCTTTACCGGTGCCAGATCGGATGATGAGACGGAGTGTGGGGATTATCTGACACAGGAGGATATAGACAGACTGAATGCCGGAGAGACCGTGTCGTTGTATTTCCTTGAGAATCTACAAGGTGTTCTGCTTCCGGACAATACTGACAGACGCAACAAGACTCCTGCGAGTCTGGAATTGATAGAGAAAGGAATCGCCGACCACTGCACTTACATTGAGATGACAGCTGACATTGCCACACCGGCAGCAAAGTATACGGACGGCAAGTACAGATTCTATTTGGGGCAGGATCAGTGCTCCGACTTTTCGATAAAGAGGAATACTTTGTATGATGTCACACTTGATTTTACTCAGAATATGGTTGCGGAGGAGGATTGGCGTATAGAGGTCGGGTATCCCGAGGTTGTGGATGTTCTGTTCAGCAAGTCGGAGGCAGTAGTGGGGCCGTACGCAAACGATACGATTTATGTGTATTCAAACTCCTGCAATATAACGGAGGTCATGGAACTTTACGGAAGCGGAATGCCGGACAATTACTATAACAAGATAACAGCGGTCAGACAGTTTGTGACTACTTACAAAAACAGGGAGGCGGTCGCCTTTGTAATCGAAAGTCTGAAACCGTTTGCGGGGTGTTATCCATATGGGGAAATGCCTGTTCCGGAGGTTAAGACAGGGTATATACGAAGCAGGGAAACGTATAATGGCAATCCATTGATAAATAAGGAGATAAGGGTAAATCATTATGATAAGGCCTTTCCTGTTCTGCTGAAACTGGAGAAGAAACCGGGAGCCGCTTCGTACTCGATAGCAGTGAGGGGGTATAACCCTTTCAAATGGGACGTTCATGTCTCGTCGGCATATGTCTTTGGCGATGTTTCCGCATCTACGAAAAGCTACCGCACGACTGCTTTGTCAGAGTCTCCGACCTATATGGGCACACTGGATTTCCGTGTCACATACGACAATCTTTCCAGAATTGATTTTACGTTCATGAAGGGAGATGAACGTGTCTTCATGGGGGACGGCTGCGCTGCCACTTATGGCCCGGGGGCGGATATGTATCCGGAAAAATTTGCCGATATGCCTGACGACGGGGCATGCAGTTTCATGTACTACGACAGGTCTGTCGGTACGTGGTTTCCGTTGCAGGATGATGTGATTGAGTATGACGGTTTTCTGCCGGTCAGAATCGTGGGAGGTTCCGAAGTGTATTTCAGAAATACATTCCCTAAGGCGGCGGAGTCCACGGAGGTCGGAGACGGGATAAATTCGAGAGATTGCAACAAGATGGTTCCGTTTTATTTCGTCAATGGATGCCTTCAGTGCTGTAGGACGGAATTGAGCGCAAATCCCCTTGTGAAGTATCCTGATGAGCGATGGAGAGGGTCGTATGTGTATTTCTATGGACCGGGAAGAGACCTGTTTTTCGAGAATAAGGAGGGGCGGGCGATAGATAATTCCCACAAGATGGCTTACTGGATCACGACTTGGAAAAATCTGCTGAACAATGTCAAGTCGCACCAGGAGTCCCAGTACTATTCCGGAAAATTTTATATGACTATTAACGGAGCGTCCTCCTGGATGGGTGCAGATACGTCAAAAAAAGGGTATTTTACGGAGGAGTATTAACCCCGTGCTTACAAATTGAATATGAATGGTCAAAAGGTTTAAAAATGTGTAGATTATAGAGTTATGTAGTTATCTGTCATTGACATCTTTGAAAAGTGCTTATAATTTAGTATCTTTGCGCGCTTTTTTGAAAAATATATATACAAAGATACTAATGAGAAATTCTAAAAAACTGATTCTGACGATTCTGTTGCCGTTTCTGTGCGCAGTTTCTGCTCTGGCTCAGACCTTTGTGAAGGTTACCGGAGTGGTCACATCTGCGGATGACGGGCTCCCGATGATTGGAGTTGCCGTCATGGATGGAAAGGGTAACGGAGTTGTCACATCGCTCGATGGAGATTACGAAATCGTAGTCGCTCCAGGTGTCGAGCTTACATTCTCAAGCATCGGCTTCAATGACGAGAAGGTCATTGTGCCTGCTGCTGAGGTATTCAACCACAATGTGGTAATGCAGCCGGAGAGCATGAAGCTCGACGATGTTGTGGTGATCGCATATGGTGTCAGAAAGAAGGGAACTGTTGCCGGTTCGGTTTCGACTGTGAAGTCGGAGAAACTGGAGAACACTCCGACTGCGGCCTTCGACCAGGCTCTCCAGGGTCAGGTTGCAGGTCTTACCGTCCTTTCGAACACAGGTGAGCCAAGTGCTTCGGCTTCAATGAAGATCCGCGGTACAAACTCTATCAACTCGGGTACATCTCCGCTTTACATCCTCGACGGTGTGGAGATTTCCGCTGCAGACTTCAATACGATCAACCCTGCGGATATCGAGAGCATGTCAGTGCTCAAGGACGCTTCTTCGACTTCGATCTACGGTGCACGTGCTGCGAACGGTGTGATTGTGATCACTACAAAGCGCGGACGCAACATGGACCGTCCTAACATCAATTTCCGTACTCAGCTCGGTTGGTCGGCGATTGCGCATGGCAACTGGGACCTCATGAACACTGCCGAACGTATCCAGTATGAGAAGGAGATCGGAATGACATCCGGACAGAACTACGGTTACCTCAGCGGAATAGATGTGAACTGGATGGATGTGGTCTTCAACGATGCCGCAATGCTTCAGAGCTATGAGCTTTCGGTTTCAGGTGCTACCGACAAGACCAACTACTACCTCTCGGGCGCATACTATGACCAGGAGGGTGTGGCTCCGGGGTCAATGTTCGAGCGTTATTCGATCCGCTACAATTTCGAGCACCAGATGGCGAAATGGATGAAGATGGGTGCGAACACAATGTTCAACTATCAGAACATCCAGCAGGCAGATGAGGGAGCTTACGCTCTCGTGACTCCGATCTCGGCAGCCCGTTTCATGCTTCCGTACTGGAATCCGTACAACGCGGACGGTTCGCTTGCTTCTGTGAATGACGGTTCATGGAAGGGCCAGGGTCAGAACCCGCTCGAGTGGCTTGAGAACAACCCGCTTGCTTACAAGAAGTACAAGGTGTTCTCTACAATCTTTGCAGAGTTCAACATCTATAAGAACCTTATTTTCAAGAGCCAGTTCGGTGTGGATTTCTCTCACACCACCGGTTTCAGCCAGTCATTCCCTTCATATGATCCGAACCTCGGAGAGGGTATGGCTTCAAGAAGTTCAAGCGACGGTCTCAATCTTCAGTGGACCAACACTCTGAACTATCGTTTCGATATCGACAACATTCATGATTTCAACTTCCTCCTCGGTCACGAGTGGCAGAATTACCATACTGAGAGATTCAGTGTGAGATCAGAGGGTCAGACAAACGACCTCCTTACTGACATCTCGACAGGTACACGTGTGACTTCATGGGACAGCATGTCGACTTCGGACTACTCGCGTCTTTCGTTCTTCGGACGTGCAGAGTACAACTACGCAGACCGCTACTATGCTGAGGCTTCCATCCGTACTGACGGTTCTTCGCGTTTCGGTGCGGACAACCGCTGGGGTATGTTCGGCGCTGTCGGCTTCATGTGGAACCTCCGCAACGAGGATTTCATGTCAGGCTGCCGCGACTGGCTCAACCAGGGTCAGGTTTCATTCAGCACAGGTACTTCGGGTAACTCGGAGATCCCTAACTATGAGCACCTTGCCCTCATCGCCGGTGGCGCGGACTATATAGGTGACTCAGGTGTTGCACCGGTGCAGCCGGGTAACGAGAACCTCACTTGGGAGAATACATGGACCACAAACCTCGGTCTCCACTTCGGCTTCTGGAACAGACTTACAGCTGACCTCGAGTTCTATGCAAAGAGAACAACAGATATGCTCATGTCGGTTCCGCTTTCATACGCCCAGTCTAACGGTTACGGCTATATGTGGGACAACGTGGGCGCAATGCTTAACGTCGGAGCAGAGCTCAACCTCAATGCTACAGTCCTTCAGATCAAGGATTTCTCTTGGAACGTGAACACCAACTTCGGTTACAACTATAACGTCATCACCGAACTCTACAACGGTGTGCAGGAGTATGAGCTTGCGAACACAAACACCAAGCTTGTAGTGGGACACCCTCTCGGCGAGTTCTATATCAACAGATATGCAGGTGTGAACCCTGCAAACGGTGACGCCCTCTGGTATGACAAGGACGGAAACCTTACCAACGAGCTCAGAGACTCTGACAAGGTACTCGTAGGCAAGACATTCCATGCGCCTTGGCAGGGAGGTTTCGGTACTTCCTTCTCTTGGAAGGGCCTCAGCCTCAGCACACAGTTCAGCTGGGTTGCCAACCGTTATATGATCAACAACGACCGTTATTTCGACGAGTCGAACGGACGTTTTGCGACATACAACCAGTCAAAGCGTCTCCTCGACCGTTGGAAACAGCCGGGCGATATCACTGATATCCCACGTCACGGCGAATATACCGAGTTCGACAGCCGCCTTCTCGAGGATGCTTCATTCCTCCGTCTGAAGAATCTCATGGTTTCATATACGCTTCCTGCAAATATGCTCAAGAAGACTGTCGTGATCAGAGGTCTCAGAGTATATGCTCAGGCCCAGAACCTTTTGACATTCACCAACTTCTCAGGCTTGGATCCGGAGGGTACAAACAACCTGTACGCCGCTCAGTATCCGATGTCCCGCCAGTTCACTTTCGGTCTGGACCTGATGTTCTAATGCTATGAAAGATATGATGAAGAATATTAACAATATATTGATTAAGGCTGCAGCAGTGATTGCTGTTGCCTTGGCGACGGTATCTTGTCTTGAAAAGATGCCGGGTGATGCGATTCCGGAGAGCGAGGGCATGAAGACCTTTGCGGATGCGGAGCAGACGCTTACAGGTATTTATTCCGCATATATGAGCGGAGCCCTGTACAGCGGCTATCTGACTCTCCTTCCGGATATCCAGGCTGACCTTGTGCACGCAGTCCAGGGTTATTCCAACACATACGGACCGATGTGGGAGTGGGATGTCCGTCCTACAGGTTCGGAGATCAAGTCTATTTACGGCGCACTCTATACCGTGATCGCAAGATGTAACTTCTACCTTGACAAGGTGGGCGCTCTCCGCGAGAGTCTTACAGTTGACGACGATATCACTTACCTCGACTATTACACAGGTGAGGTATATTGCGCACGAGCAAATGCATATGCGGAGCTGATCAAGTGTTTCTGTGAGGCATACGATCCTGCAAAAGCGGATACACAGATGGGTGTGGCGCTTGACAGTACATATTTCGGTGCAAAGCCGAAGGGCCGTTCAAGCCTCAAGGATTCATACGATTTCGTTATCCGTGACCTGAAGAAGGCTGAAGAATTTCTTGATGAGGATTTTGACAGTTACACAAATCCTTATGTGACCAAGGCTGCTGTAAATGCTCTCTATGCGAGAACTGCCCTCTATATGCAGGACTTCGAAACTGCAATCGAGTATTCTACAAAGGTTATCGAGAGCAATGCTTTCGCACTTTCCACTTCATCCGTATATACAACGGGTACTGATGCAATCCAGGGCGGTACAAGAAACTATACATATGTGGACTACATGTGGACACACGACCTTGCTACAGAGATCATCTGGCAGATCGGCTTCACCGCAACATCATATGGCGGTGCACTCGGACAGGTTTTCCTGAACTTCACAAACGATTACACATATTTCTATCCGGATTATATGCCGTCTGAGTGGGTGATCAGTCTCTATGCTTCATCTGATGCAAGACGCAGCGCATATTTCCGTACTCTGACTACAGGATATCAGGGAAATCCGAGCCTGACGCTTCTTGTGAAGTATTTCGGAAACGAGGCTGATTTCATTCCTTATAATATATATCACGTGTCGCAGCCAAAGCCTCTCCGTCTTGCAGAGCAGTATCTCATCCGTGCAGAGGCATATTGCCGTGCAGAGGCTAAGGATTTCGGCAAGGCGAGTGCAGATATCAAGAAACTTGCACAGGCACGAGGCGTATCTTCAACAAGCCTCAGCGCAACAAACTGGCTTTCTGTCATCTCCAATGAGCGTGTGAAGGAACTCTATATGGAAGGCTTCCGCCTCAATGACCTCAAGCGTTGGAAGGATCTTCCTGAATGGAAGAACGTTCAGAAGAACAATGTCGTCTTCAAGCGTGAGAAACAGGCGTCTGCACAGGATGGTCCTGGAAGCACACTTGAAATCAAGGTCGATGACCATCGTTTCGTATGGCCGATACCTCAGCATGAGATCGAGGCACCGGGCTCAGGAATGAAGGGACAGCAGAATAAGGGATATTAATGATCGGAATTATGAAGAACATATTGAAATACATGACACTCGCTTTCGTTGCAGCCTTCTCATTGACAGGATGCTACGAGAGATATGTGACATATTCCGATGCAGAATATGTCATGTTTGCCGACACAATGGCAATCTATCCGGTTCAGAAGGCCGACAGTACATTTGTGATTCCGGTAGTTTCGACTGTCAAGAAGGATTATGACAGAACTTTCGGTGTTGAGATCGTTGACAAGGGTAACAACGCCATTGAGAAGAAACACTACCGTCTTGAGACAAACACAATCACGATCAAGGCCGGAGAGAACAGAGCGGATGTGCTCGTTCACGGATACTACAGCAATCTCGAGGATACTGATTCGCTCGGTTTCGAGCTCAGCCTCGTAATGAATGAAAAACTTGAGATGCCGCTTTACGGAAAGTCTACCAAGGCTGTGCTCATGAAGAGCTGTCCGTTCAATGTGGAGGACTTCACAGGTTACTGCCTGTTCACATCTATGTTCCTCTATCAGTACAGCGTCACAGGTGCATACCAGAGACTCATCCAGACGGAGAAGGTCGATGAGAATACCATCCTCTGCAAGAACTGGCTTGCTGACGGATATGATATCCGCATCAAGTTCAATGCAGATGATCCGATGAAGCCGTTTGTGGAGATTCCTGAAGGCCAGGTGGCTTCTGACGAGGGCAGCTTCTTCGGAATCGCATACGGTGACAACAGAATCCAGGTTACCCACAGCTCGCTCGCCGAGTCGGTGTTCTATCCATGTGGAAAGTATCTCTATGTATGGTCACATATGTATGTGGAGAATCTTGGAGTGCCTGTAGGTACTGTAGGACATTTCTACAACGTCATGGAATGGATCAGCGAGGAAGAGGCTGAACTCATTAAGAAAGAGGGTATTTAACGGCTAATAATCAACAGATATGAAAAGATCTATATATAAAGTATTCGGCATCGCTGCTTTTGCAGTAGCTGCAATGTGTGCAATCTCATGTACAGAGAAGGAACCTGAGGTGAAGGTCGAGCCAGAGTTCCCGGAGATGGTCACAGACAATGAGGTTGAGCCGGGAGCAAATCTTGTTCTTGTGTTCACTCCAAACATGGACTGGACTCTCAGCATTCCAGAGGAGAGCTTCAAGTGGTTCAAGATTCTCGACGGCAAGTTCGAGGAGCAGTCTATTTCAGGCAAGGCTTCAAGACTCCCTAAGCGTGTGACTATTACCACAGCTTCGGACAAGTCATTCTCGTTGCGTTCATGCCAGGTGAATCTTACAATGGGAGGACAGACAAAGGCCATCGCTTCATATACCATCAAGGCAGAGGCAAGAGTGCTGGAAGTATATCCTGCTACATATTCGGATAACGGATTCTCGTTTGTAGATGGCAGTTATGTGTATGAGAGCAAGCAGATGACATCTGATGATACAATCGAGCTTGTGTGGGATGAAAATGAGAATGCATTCCTTTTCCCTATCAATGTGAAGTCAAACTTCGAGTGGACTGCAACATGGCCGGAGTGGGCAAGAGCTGACATCAACGCGGAATCACGTATCGGTGACGTTCCTGTCCTTATGTATGGAGTTGATTCAAAGCTTCCATACGAACAGACAGAGGGTGTTGTCGCATTCAACAACGGTGATGAGCAGATGGCTTCGTTCAAGGTGGTAATCCCAGGAGCAAAGGATAAGTTCAAGTTCAACGTCGGTGGCTACACTTCACTTAAATTTGACCATGCTTCTTATTTCAGAGCGGATGCAGGTACATTCTCGAAGGATCCTATCGAAGGTTCGATCTACGGTCCTAAGGAGTGCAGGGTAGAGGTCCTTGAACTTACAGACAACGGATATGCAAAGGTCAATGAACCTTGGCTCAACGTTGTTGTAAGCGCATGGGACAATGTCCAGGGTGCAGCGGTTCTTCAGACAAGAAGCGTGACAGTGAGCGCTCCTCGTTATACAGAGAACAAGGACAGAGGTGCAATGGTTCTTCTTCTCCCAGCTACAGCGCCTGAGAACATCTCTGACATTTTCGAGGCAGGCATGATGCAGGTGAAGGCTGAGTATGCTCAGTACGCAATTCCTGTGACACAGCTTGCCCGTCCTTCAGAGTACTTCACATTCGATTACGGTATTTCAGAGCGCGAGTTTGCAGGACTTTTCTTCGGAAGATCTGCTGAGACTCTTCTTCCTCAGAAGAATTTCACATTCGCTGCAGGTGCGGAGACTTGGCAGTATGATATGACATACAGCAGAAGCATGGCTTCAGCAAAGGCTGCTGTAAACCTCACTGAGCCATATGCGACAGTTGAGATTTATGACGCAGAGGGTAACATCATTTCAGAGAACGTTTCGGAGAACTGGCTCAACTACGAGCAGCTCGGAGATGCGATGTATGGCCAGGTAGTCATGATCGAGGATAATCTTCCGACAGTGGAGGTTCCCGGTGAGGATGGCAAGCCAGTGAAGGTAAGAGTTGAGGAGATCGACGGATATGTCGTATTCAAGAACGACCAGGGTGAGGTCCTCAGCATCGTACACTGCTTCTATGTAAAGGAGAAACTCTCAGACGTGGATATCTATGAGGAGGCTTCGGCAGAGGTGTTCCAGGATCCGGCAGCAGCTGCGGCGGCAGGTGTGACAGTGTATAGAATCACTGCAGGTCCTACGTATCAGCAGTACATTGAGATGGAGTCACCTGTATATCTCATCACAAGTACAAAGGATAATCAGACTTTCACAATCAAGACTTCTACAGTATGTTCGATGTATACATGCCAGGAGGAGCCTAACCACGGACCTAAGATGGTTACTGTCGACAACCAGATCTTCTCTGACCCTGTCATTGCGGAAAGACTCGCGGCATACGAGAAGGCGAAGGCCGAGTATGAGGAAGGCAGAGCCAACGGTACCATCATCGATCCGAACAGAGAGAAGGAACCTAAATATCCTGACACAGCCGATGACAGAAGTACTATGGGACTTCTTAAGTTCGGTGAGACTTCATTCATCACAAGAACTTATCCTGGCTACTCGGAAATCCGCATGAAGATGCCTGAGCCGGAGGAAGGAGCAGAACCGGTGTCTACATATAAGGAGGTGATCCTGTTCCAGACATCATCTGCAACCAAGTTTGTGTTTATCTGCAACCTCGACCTCAGAGGTGCAGCCCAGGGCGAATAAAAGATAACGATACGATATGAATTTCAAGAATATCAGAAACATCATTCTCTCAGCACTGTCATTGGCGCTTCTTTTCGGTTGCGCCAATGTTCAGGAGCCGGAATATACAGAGAAGGACTACGGCTATGTCCAGTTCAGACTGTACAAGACGGCTTCATATACCAAGGCCGGAGAGGATAAGGTGCTGGCATACCTTTCGGATGCCACCAAGATCAGAGTGACCATCAGCGATGGAAACCAGACCATCAACCAGTCGTTGGTGCTCAATTCATCGAATGCTGATGCTGCTGAGTTCGGTCTCAGAAGCGACAAGATGAAGCTTCTTGCCGGCAACTACAGAATTGTCTCATACATTCTCTACGGTAAGATGGATGAGCAGATCTACGAGTCTTCACCTGCGGCTTCGTCTCTTATGGAGAGCGAATTCACAGTGCAGCCAGGCGGACTGTCTGTGCATGATCTTCTTGCTGACACTCAGCAGAGAGGTAAGGTGAAGTTTACTTTGATAAAGGATATTGTTCCTGAAACAAAGGCAAACACCAAGACAAGAGAATATACTTTCGATGAGATCAAGTCGGTGGATATCGCATTGAGAAACAGCCAGGACAAGGTGACAGTATTCACCGGTCTTCCTGTCAAGTTCTCGCTTCATTTTGCTGACAATGGCGATCCGACTGACGGATACCGCACTTCGACAGCGGTCTGCGATACAACTCTGTCGATTCTTGCAGGAGAGTACACTATTGATTATTACGTTGCATACGACGACGAGAGAGGAAAGTCTCTTCTCGAAAGAAATGAGAACGTAAGACTTGCAGGTGAAACTGTCAAGGTTGTAGTTGAGGATAACGTCACAACAGAGGCTGATGTCCCTGTAAGACTCAATGAGTCGGACGCATATATCAAGGATTACTATGCCCTCAAGGCTATCTGGGAGGCTCTTGACGGTCCTAACTGGTATTATAGCGGCGAGGACTTCGCGACAGGTGCCAACTGGGATTTCAACAAGGATTGCGACCTCTGGGGTGACCAGCCGGGAGTTTCATTGCACTCTAACGGACGTGTAGCTCTTATCAATGTAAGTGATTTCGGTTTCAGAGGAGTACTTCCTGCTGATATTGCACAGCTTACAGAGTTGACTGAGCTCTACCTCGGTACTCACAATGACAACAACCAGAACGAGTTCGATGACCAGACACTTGTTCCGGGTACAGCCAACAGATTCGAGCGTCACAAGCAGTATCTCTCGAACAAATATGTACCTGAGCAGATGAGTGAGCCTATCGCAAGAGCTCTCAAGGAGCATGATATCGCGATCCCTGAGATTTCAATGTATGAGACAAAGACAGAGGATCAGATCATCGACAGAGCGACAGGACGCGGCATTCCTCAGTTGAAGGATGCGGTTGTAGGCAAGCTCTACAATGGACTTACAGCCATCGATCCTGCCATCTGGACACTTGACAAGCTTGAGAGACTTACAGTGGCGAACGGCCGTCTCGTGGATTTCCCTGCTAAGCCGGCGGATATGGAAAGCGGTAAGGGTCTTGTGGCTCTTACAGACCTCGAGATATACAACTGCGGTTACCTCAACAGCCCTAAGGATGCCCTCAAGGATATGCCTTCGCTTATTTCGGTGAATCTTTCACAGAACAACCAGAACTGGACTGCTGAGGAGGCAAATGAACTTCTTCACTCGTTTGCTTCAGGCAAGTCTGCAAAGAAGATTCAGATCCTCTACATGAACAAGTGTAATCTTACACATGTCGACGGTAAGGTGTTGAGGAACATGACAAGCCTTGGTCTCCTTGACCTGAGCAACAACAACATTAAAGAGGTTACAGCCTTCGGTCCTGAGATCAACCTTGTGCAGCTCCACTTGAACAACAACCAGATCGAGTCTCTCAGCCGTGGAGATGACGGTGAGGCTTTCTGTGGTATGGCAGACGTGGAGACATTCTCTGTAAGAAACAACAGAATCAAGCAGTTCCCTGATATCTTCGATGCAAAGTCGATCTATGGAATGGCATCTGTTGACTTCTCATATAACGATATCACCAAATTTGAGGGATATGACGAAAAAGGTCTTAAGACAACAGGCAGCAAGGGTATCTATGTGGAGACTCTTACCTTGTCTAACAACCCTATCAAGGTGTTCCCTCACTACTTCAAGGATACGAATTCGAAGACTGCCTTCATCAATATGAGAGGATGTCTTCTCGAGGAGTTCGCTGACAGCTCATTCTGCTACGACAACTCGGTATACCTTACTTCATTTGACTTCTCATACAACCGTCTGAATGACCTTCCAAGAGATTTCCATGCAGGAAACATCCCATATCTCTATGGTCTCGACATCTCATACAACAAGTTCAGCATCTTCCCGTATGAGCAGTTCGACATGGCCGGCCTCACAGTATTCGCTATCAGAGGTCAGAGAGATGACAACGGTGACAGATGTCTCACAGAATGGCCTGAAGGTGTTTATCAGCACGTGGGACTCCGTGGACTTTATCTGGGATCGAACGATATCCGAGTGGTTAACGACAGAATTTCGACACTCTGCTACTATCTCGATATCAGTGACAACCCTAACATCGTCTTCGACGCGTCGGATGTATGTTATGAGTGGCAGATCGGAATGTATTATCTGATCTATGACAAGACTCAGACAATCCTTAATTGTGATTTAATGCTGCAGTAATAGGAGGGAATGAATATGAAAAGAAACATACTATATATTATTGCGCTTGTTTCAATGATTGCTGTAAGCGCATGTGCTCCTGAGGCAGAGGTCGAACTCTCATTCGATACCGACCGCATCGAGATCGGACCTGAGGGTGGAGTGAGAACTATCGAGGTTACTGTAGGCGAGGATTGGGTCGCAAGAACCAATGAGCCTTGGATCGCATTTTCTCCTGCAAACGGTAAGGCCAGCGAGAAGTGTCAGATCATCATCGACTCGACACTTGTCTTCAGTCAGAGAGAGGATGTGGTCAGAATCCAGACCGCAACAGGATATAAGGATATTACAATCGTACAGGAAGGATTCAAACCGCAGATCAAGCCTAAGAAGACTTCTGTACAGCTTGAGGATTTCGATATTCCTGCAAACCGTAAGTTCGAGGTTGTGGTAGAGACAAACGTGGCTCTTACCAAGCCTGCAGATACTGAGTGGCTTTCATGCAAGATGTCGGAGCAGGTTCTCGACCGTGGTGCAAGACCTCGTAATGTAACCTTGACTTTCGAGTGGAAGGTGAATCCATACGCTGATGTCCGTGAGGAGATTGTGAAACTCGTCGGCGAGGTGGACGGACTTTCTGCAGAGGCTGACTTCACTGTGACCCAGGGAGGTGCTCCGGATATCGAGAGTGTAAAGAATACTCCTGCAGGTGACTCGCTTGCACTCCTTTCAATCAGCCGTTTCCTCGGAAGCTGGTCTGAGTTCGATACAGGTGTGAGCATGAGCAGATGGGAAGGCGTGGAAGTTTATGAGAAGGGACCTAACAAGGGTCGTGTGAAGTCTGCACAGTTCGTCTTCTTCGAGACCGACGAGGCGCTTCCATATGCTGTGAAGTATCTTACAGAGGCTGAGGAACTTTATTTCT
Source organism: Candidatus Cryptobacteroides sp. (assembly GCA_045120635.1). Lineage (GTDB taxonomy): Bacteria > Bacteroidota > Bacteroidia > Bacteroidales > UBA932 > Cryptobacteroides. Next base: position 7,309 of record JBGVEY010000003.1, on the reverse strand, counting down.
TCAGTAACGTGAACTCGTTCCGCAAGAACCTGAGCCTTGGAGAGGATATCTGTACTCTTACAAAACTCAAGAGACTCACAGTGTTCGCTTATGGTCTTACAGAGATTCCGGACGCGATTTCAAACATGAAGAGTCTCAGATATCTCGACCTTGATGGTAATAACTTCACCTCTATTCCAAAGGCTCTCAAGAACTGCGAGAATCTCAAGGCTCTGTTCCTTTCATCGAACCAGAGAAGTGCGGTTACAGACTTGAGCAATACAGTCAAGTCGGAAGAGGAGCTTGGAGGTTTCGTGGCCGATTTCGATGCTGTGCCTTCTGACGGCTCTACAGTATCGTCTCAGGAGCGTTGCGTGAAGAAGTTCCCTGAGTGGATTCTCGAATGGGATCAGCTCGATACGCTCCGACTTTCTGTAAACTATCTCCAGGGCGTGCTTCCGTCGGATGAGGATCTCATCAATTCAGGTTTCCCTGTATGGGATGTGGATGACGAGTCTACATTTACAGAAGAGGTAACCCTCAAGGATTCTCTCGGAACAGACGGTCTGAAGTTCTTCAGAGATAACAATGTGCCTAAGGTTCTTCCTAACATCGACTTCTTTGCAATCAACCTCAACAGACTGCACGGAAATATTCCGAACTGGCTCAAGTATCATCCGAAACTTGACTACTGGTACCCGCTTCTCCTTGTCTTCCCTCAGGAGGGACGTGACTCGGAAGGTCACCAGGCCGGCTTCATCGATGTGCCTACAAACCTTAACTATTACTACAAGTACTACAGCAAAAAGAAGTGGAGTAGTCTTAACACCATATAATAAATGTTGATGAAAACTAGAAATATAATATCATTTGTAGCGGTCGCTGCAATGTTGGCGGCATGTTCTGTTGACGAGCCTACACTCTCTGCTCCAGAGCAGACACAGCAGCTGCAGGCTTCAGAAGATGCCCTTCCAGGACAGCTTTTCGTGAGGTTTGATGCCTCGGTCAGCAGAATCCTGGAGCAGAACGGCATCACAAAGAGCGGTGCTTCCACTCCGGCGACACGTTCGGGAGTCCTTTCAGTGGACGAGATTCTTGACCTCGTGGACGGATATCAGATAGAGCGAGTGTTCCCTGTGGATGAACGTACAGAGGAGGCAGCACGTCATGAAGGTCTCCACCTCTGGTACATCGTACGCTTCAGCGAGGAGCATCATGTTGAGCAGGTCGCTGCCGATCTCTCAAAACTCGGCGAAGTAAGCCGTGTCGAGTATAACCGTACTCTCAAGAGAGCGTCAGATGCCAAGGCGATGCCTTTGTCTAATCAGGTGGTTTCACGTGCTGCGACAAATATTGCAGGTCATAATGACCCTCTTCTCAAATACCAGTGGCATCTTGTCAACAACGGTATCGATCAGGAAGTTCCTGTAGCAAAGCCGGAGGCTCCGCAGGCAACATTCATCGAAGGTGCTGACGTCGGTATGAAGAAGGTATGGCAGAACCCTGAGATGAAGGGACATCCTTCGATCATCGTTGCTGTCCTTGATGAGGGTGTATGCTTCGACCATCCGGACCTCGCGGCGAGCATGTGGGTAAACGAGGGCGAGGAGCTCCGTGCCCGCAGAGATGCTGACGGCAACGGCTATAAGGATGACAAGTATGGATATAACTTCGTACAGAATACGGGTGTAATTGCGACCGACAGTGCATATGACACAGGCCATGGTAGCCATGTAGCAGGCGTTATCGCTGCAGAAAATAATAACGGAATCGGTATCGGTTCAGTTGCAGGTGGTACTCCTGGAAATCCTGGTGTGAGGATCATGTCATGCCAGATCTTCGCAGGCCAGTATGCCGGTACACTCCTCGAGGAGGTACGTGCCATCAAGTATGCTGCAGATAACGGCGCTGTAGTCCTCCAGTGCAGCTGGGGATATATCTCAGGCGCGGCAAATCCATACGAGTGGACTCCACAGTACTCTACAGATGAGGAGTGGTCGGAGACAAATGTACTCGAGAAGAAGGCGCTTGACTATTTCGTGAACTACGCAGGTTCGCCAGACGGAGTCATCGAGGGCGGTATTGCAGTGTTCGCTGCCGGAAACGAGTATGCACCGGCTGCAAGTTACCCTGCTGCATATCCTGACTATGTGTCGGTTGCTGCAACTGCACCGGACTTCACTCCTGCCGTATATTCGAACTATGGCAAGGGCGTGACTGTTTCCGCTCCGGGTGGAGACCAGGACTATTACTATGAGTATGGTGAAGGTCATGACAAGGGATTTGCGGGATGTATCCTTTCTACAATCCCTTCAAACGCGGCTCTCGGATTCGATAACGAAATCAGCGCAGGTACAGAAGGTTCTTATGCCTATATGGAAGGAACATCGATGGCTTGTCCTCATGTTTCAGGAGTTGTCGCTCTCGGACTTTCATACGCGGCTCACAAGAAGATTCATGTGAAGGCCAAGGATGTGATCCAGCTTCTCTACGATTCTGTATACAAGACTGCTGACGGTCAGGATCCTTTCAAGGCATACTGGGATCTCGATACACCGAAGGTATATTACAAATATGTATCAGACCTCGGCGAGAACCACAAGAAGTCTCTTAATCTTAACGATTTCATCGGCAAGATGGGTTACGGTCAGGTGAATGCATACAACTTCCTCAATGCCATTGCGGGTGAGAATGTAGGTGAGCCTATGTCATTCCCTAACGTATTCGTAAAGGTTGACGGCGTCAAGACTTACGATCCTACCCTCTATATGGACGGAAGTTCATTCACACCAAGCGTGGAAGACGCATCTGTGGCTACAGCTGAGTACAAGGATGGAAAGATCCATATCAAGGGACTCAAGCAGGGACAGACAAAGGCAAGAGTGTCAAACGGCAGTCTTTCGCAGGAGTTTGTCATAACTGTACGTGAAAAGGCAGAGGAGAACGGCTGGCTTTAATATATGCGAAGAATCGGACTCATATGTATGACGGTATGCCTGTGTATGTGTGCGCAGGCGCAGATAAAGATTGTCCCTAGAGAAAAGCTGGAGGCAGTCAATAATCCGCGTCTGTCACTCGATGCGGCGTCGTTGAAGTTCGAAACTATGTACATTGAGGCTGAACCGATGGGGGAGGATGACGGAATAAAGACATTTGTCTATCCGTTCGAGAATATAGGTAAGGATACCATACAGATCAAAAGACTTGTTTCCACATGTTCGTGCGCGTCTGCGATCTGTCCGGTAACCAGACTCCTCCCGGGTGAATCCTCGGAAGTGACTGTCCGATACAATCCTAAAGGACATCCGGGAACCTTCGAAAGAAAGGTCTTCCTCTACACTGATGATACCCCTTCTCCGGCAGCGATCCTGAGATTGGCGGTGAAGGTGGACAGGGGGGCGGATCTTTCCGGAATGTTCCCGGTCGGAATGGGAAACATCAGAGTCCGCACAAGGACCCTTTCTGTTGAAAAAGGCAGCAAGGCGGTGCAGAGATGTGTATTTGTCAATGTCAGTGACAAGCCGTTGAAGCTGGAGTGCGAAAAGGCTATGCTGCCTCCGTGTCTTAGTTTCAGAACTGAACCGGAGATAGTGGCAGGCGGTGAGGAAGGCGAGATTGTCATAAGCTACGACCCTTCAAAGGGCGGTGCAAGAGACAGAATGCCTGTCATCCTGAAAGGATTAGGAGTCCCTCCGACTCAGTCAACAATTACAGTAATGGCCAGATAGCCAGATAAAAAGAATAATTAAAAAGTTTTAATATATGAAAGTATTCAAGTCAATGTCCGTTATGCTCGCTGCTTTGATTCTTGCAGTGGCTTGTGGCAAAGAGGAAACTCCGGTAATAGAGTATCTCGATGTTACTCCGAACAATATTGCCGGTGAGTGGAAACTTGTGGAGTGGAACGGTTCCCCTCTCAATTCCGATACATACTTCTATGTGGATTTCATCCGCAAGGACAGAGAGTTCGTGATCTATCAGAATTTTGACAGCATCGGCGACCTTCCTCACAAGGTAGAGGGTAACTATAACATCGAAATCGACATCGAGCTCGGAGCGATCCTCGTCGGCAACTACAAATACGACGGCGGAATGTGGTCGCACGACTACGAAGTGAACAATCTCACCAAGGACTCGATGGAGTGGGTGGCTGTAGATGATCCGTCTTTCACCCAGAAGTTCGAAAGATGTGAGATACCAGCAGAGATCAGAAAGTAATATCCATTACTTATAAAAAGCGAAAAGCCGGAAGCAATCAAGCTTCCGGCTTTTCTTTGTTGAAGTCCGTTGTGTTTTACTGCTCGTCTACGCCCTGGTCGTCAGCGCCCTGTGGACCTGCCTGACCTCCGTTGAACGGACCCTGAGCACCTGGCTGAGGACCTGCCTGAGCGGCCTTGGCCATATCTTCTGAAGCTGCATGCCATGCTGCCTCGAGATCCTTGTTGTACTTCTCGATGTCAGCGATGTTCTGTGTCTTCACAGCCTCCTTGAGAGAGTTCATTGCAGACTCGATAGCCGCCTTCTTCTCTGCAGGGATCTTGTCGCCGTACTCCTTGAGGTTCTTCTCAGTCTGGAAGCACATAGCGTCAGCGTTGTTGATCTTGTCGATACGCTCCTTCTCTGCCTGGTCAGCTGCCTCGTTGGCCTTAGCCTCGTCGCGCATTCTCTGGATCTCGGCATCAGAAAGTCCTGATGAAGCCTCGATACGGATGTTCTGCTCCTTGCCTGTAGCCTTGTCCTTTGCAGAAACGTTGAGGATACCGTTGGCGTCGATATCGAATGTCACCTCGATCTGAGGTACACCTCTTGGTGCAGGTGCGATACCGTCGAGGATGAAGTTTCCGATGAGCTTGTTGTCCTTAGCCATCGGACGCTCTCCCTGGAGTACGTGTACGTCTACTGCAGGCTGATTGTCAGCGGCTGTAGAGAATACCTGTGACTTTCTTGTAGGGATTGTTGTGTTAGCCTCGATGAGCTTAGTCATCACGCCGCCGAGAGTCTCGATACCGAGTGAAAGCGGAGTTACGTCGAGGAGAAGCACGTCCTTCACGTCACCTGCAAGCACACCACCCTGGATAGCGGCACCCATTGCCACAACCTCGTCAGGGTTTACGCTCTTGTTAGGAGCCTTGCCGAAGAACTTCTCAACTACAGCCTGGATAGCAGGGATACGTGTAGATCCACCTACGAGGAGAACCTCGCTGATCTCAGAAGCTGAGATGCCTGCGTCCTGGAGTGCCTTGCGGCATGGCTCGATAGTTCTCTGGATGAGGCTGTCTGCAAGCATCTCGAACTTAGCTCTTGTAAGAGTCTTCACAAGGTGCTTAGGCATACCGTCAACCGGCATGATGTAAGGGAGGTTGATCTCTGTAGAAGTCTGGCTTGAGAGCTCGATCTTAGCTTTCTCAGCAGCTTCCTTAAGTCTCTGGAGAGCCATAGGGTCCTTCTTGAGGTCGATACCGCCGTTCTCGGCTGCGAACTCAGCTGCGAGCCAGTTGATGATAACCTGGTCGAAGTCGTCACCACCGAGGTGAGTGTCACCGTTTGTAGAAAGTACTTCGAATACACCGTCTCCGAGGTCCATGATAGAGATATCGAATGTACCGCCACCGAGGTCGTATACAGCGATCTTCATATCCTTGTGCATCTTGTCGAGACCGTATGCAAGCGCAGCTGCAGTAGGCTCGTTGATGATACGCTTAACCTCGAGACCTGCGATCTGACCAGCCTCCTTTGTTGCCTGACGCTGTGAGTCAGAGAAGTATGCAGGAACTGTGATGACAGCCTCTGTAACCTCCTGTCCGAGGTACTCCTCTGCAGTCTTCTTCATCTTCTGGAGAATCATTGCTGAGATCTCCTGTGGTGAGTAGAGACGACCGTCGATATCGACACGTGGAGTGTCGTTCTCGCCCTTTACTACCTTATATGGTACGCGTGCGATGTCGCCTGTTACCTGGCTGTACTTCTCACCCATGAATCTCTTGATAGAGAAGACAGTCTTGTGAGGGTTAGTGATCGCCTGACGCTTTGCAGGGTTACCGATCTTTCTCTCGCCACCGTCAGTGAATGCTACCACTGAAGGGGTTGTTCTCTGTCCTTCGTTATTGATGATGACGGTAGGCTCGTTACCTTCCATCACAGCCACGCATGAGTTGGTGGTTCCAAGGTCAATTCCAATAATCTTTCCCATAATATTTATCTTTTAATAATTTATTTTCAAATGACGCCGACATAATAACGAAAGCTGTGCCAATGGCATTTCGTGAAAAATATATGTCAAAATGTCAGTTTTCTTCTGACATATATCCCGGAATTATGACATTATTACTACTTTTGCGCTATGATTTACAGACAACTCACATCCGAAGAATATGCCGATCTGGCTTCCAGAATCCTCTATGAGGACAATCATCTGCTGGTTGTCAACAAGAAGGTAGGAGAAATCGTACAAGGTGACAAAACCTCAGATGAGCCTCTTACAGAGACATATAAGGCCTTCATCGCGCAACGTGATGCAAAGCCGGGACAGGTGTTCATGGGACTTCCTCACCGTCTGGACCGTCCTGTGAGCGGCATAGTAGTCCTTGCCAAGACCTCTAAGGCTCTGGAACGTCTCAATGCCATGTTCCGCGACGGGGGAGTGACAAAGGTCTATTGGGCATTGGTGTGCCGGGAGCCTGAACAGAAGGAAAAGCTTCTTGAAGGAATGCTCTGGCGCAACGAGAAGCAGAACAAATCCTATATCTGCCGCCCGGGTGCACTTCGCAAAGATGCCAAACTTGCAAAGCTCATATATAGATATATAGGTAAGACAGAAAGTTATTACCTGCTCGAGGTGGAGCTGCTGACAGGCCGTCATCATCAGATCCGTTGCCAGCTTTCCGACATGGGATGCCCTATCAAAGGTGACCTTAAATACGGAGCACCGCGCTCGAATCCGGATGGTGGAATTTCGCTTCATGCACGTCGTATCACATTTGTGCATCCGGTGAAAAAGGAGAATATTACCATCGAAGCTCCGGTTCCGTCTTCGTGGAAAGGAGTGCGATGACATAGACCATATCATTAGTGTCCGGTAAAAAATCATAAAAGTTCTTTGAAAATATTGAAAGTTAGGTAGTTATAGAGGTATTTCGAGTCAACCGATTTGAATTTATCTTTGCCAGACTAACGTAGAATGGCATATGCATAAAGGAAAATACGTGTTCTCTCAGCTTTTAGACTTCCTCGATCGCAACGATTTCAACTATCTCGCAAGGAAATACGGTGGTGACAAATATGTCAAGCAGTTCACCTGCTATAACCAACTTTGCGTATTGATGTTCGGTCA
>JBGVEY010000002.1:0-53371 GCA_045120635.1 Candidatus Cryptobacteroides sp. | reverse complement strand
GCCAGACTTTTGCCGCCGGCTTCCTTCAGATTCCACCTCGCGATGGACACCCTTGCCTTTGGCTATATGCTTCCCGTCATTAGGGTGCGTTAGGGACTTTCACCCGTTAGAACATGCCCATGCTGGGCGTACAACAAAAAGGCAGATTCACGATTGTGAACCTGCCTTTTCAATGTATTGTTGATTCAGTCAACTTTTACCTTTACTTTCTGTGAGTTATCCATTGAATCCTGACCAGCCACAAAGGTATAGGTACCCTTGTCTATCTCCCACGCATTTGTGTTATCGTTGAATGAAGCGAGAGATTCTTTAGAAACAAAGACGATTACTTCACACGACTGACCAGGAGCTAATTCCGGAGTCTTGGCAAACGCCTTTAACTCTCTTTCTGGTTTTTCAAGTTCACCCTTAGGAGCCTTCACATAAACCTGAACGACATCCTTTCCTGCCACCTTACCTGTGTTCGTTACTGTTACTTTGACATTCCAGCCACCCTCGACAGGTTCTGCACTCATACCCTTGAATGCAAAGGTCGTATAGCTGAGACCATAACCGAACGGGTAAGCAATGGCTTTAGGTGCATGAGTATTGAAATATCTGTATCCCATAAAGATTCCTTCCTCATAGATTGTATAATCAATATCCTTTACGGTATTCAGAGGCAGTGTCTTAGTCTTGATCTGACGATAGTAAGAATAGTTGAACGGCTTGTCAGCATAGATCTGGGGGAAGTTGTTCGCAGTAGGCTCAAGCTCATACTTTGTAGACATTGTAGAAGGAAGGTGTCCACTTGGATTAACCTCTCCACAAAGAACAGAAGCTACAGTATTTCCACCTTCCTGACCAGGCTGCCAGCAGAGAAGAACAGCATCAACCTTATCCTGCCATGAGCACATCTCCACATAGCCACCGATATTAAGGACAACTGTTACCTTCTTTTTCTTCGCATGGAAAGCCTTTGAAATACGGTCAATCAACTCCTGTTCACGATCTGAAAGAAGGTAACTATAATGGAGATTTCTATCCTTACCTTCTCCGAAAACACGACCAATTGTGATAACAGCAGCATCTGACACCCCTGCAGACTTTTCAATAAGATCTACAGGTATCACTTCAATAGCTCTTTCCCTATCGATATTCCAAGGATTCTTTCCATCAATTCTCTTACGGCGATATGCCTCATCCTCCATATATGACTTATAGAAATCACACACCTCAGGATCAAGATTGAACTTCAGATTAGAAAGTCCGCTCATAAGGTCCACGACATATGGTCTATTCACATCTCCAGAACCAGTACCACCAGCGATAAAGTCATATGAAGTCGTTCCAAAAAGAGCAATTTTCTGGTCTCTTGACACAGGAAGAGCCGCATCATTATTTTTAAGAAGCACTACTCCCTCATCAGCGACTTTCTTACACACCTTTGCATGTGCCTGAAGATCAGGTTTATTCGAATGCACATAGCCTTTAAATTTAGGGGTCCTCACAACGAGCTCGAGAATACGTGTGATAGCACGATCAAGATCTTCCATACTCAAGCTACCATCCTTGATCGCATTCAACAGTTTCATGTATCTCTCATCACTACCTGGCTGGATCATTTCATTTCCTGCGCGAACGATAGCAGCATCGTCATATCCACCACCCCAGTCTGTCATCACAGCTCCTTCGAAACCCCATTCACCACGAAGGATATCTGTAAGAAGCCTATAACTTTCAGCCGCATGCTCTCCATTGATGAAGTTGTATGATGTCATGATTGTCCAAGGCTGCGACTCCTTTACAGCAATCTCAAAATTGCGGAGATATATCTCACGGAGAGTTCTCTCCGAAAGCACCGAATTGCTGGCAAGGCGGTTCAGTTCCTGATTATTTACAGCAAAATGCTTGAGAGACGTTCCGACTCCGTTTGACTCAATACCGTTGATCATTGCTGCAGCCATCATTCCGGTAAGATACGGATCCTCCGAATAATATTCGAAGTTTCTGCCACAGAGAGGATTACGATGGATGTTTGCGCCTGGAGCAAGGAGAATATCTACGCCATATTCAAGTACCTCATTTCCAATACTTTTACCTGCATCTTGAACAAGATCAAGGTTCCAAGTTGATGAAAGCATCGTAGCGATCGGATAACCTGTACAATAGTATGTATTCGCATCATTTTCCCTTGTAGGGGAGATTCGAAGACCAGCCGGACCGTCTGCAAGGACGATAGTCGGTATACCACAGCGCGGGATACCGTTGATTACACCTGCTGCTCCTGGAACACCGGTATTTGTAAAACCGATACCATTGAAACTCTTGGCTCTACCACCAATAATAAGGGTACACTTTTCTTCTGGAGTCAAAGCAGCCACGACTTCCGGAATATTATCCTCACGAAGCTGTGGAGCATTACCGTCATTCTGAGGGGTCGCAGCAAGTATAGCTGCGGCAATCAACGCTATTAACATATTGTCATTCTTTTATATGTTGGATGACAAATATAGTAAATTATTGGCAACCACAACATATCATCATAGTCCATTCATTTGTCATACTCATTTCGATCAAGGGGAGGCAAAGACACATCTGGAAAGTTTAGCAGCGTATTCTTTAGAGATGACACCTGAGGCAGACATATTTTCAACAGTCCAATCATCCTTAGGTGTATTCTTACGATAAAGTTCTATCGCACAAGCTGTTTCATAGTTTCTGATATACGGATGCATGCTAAGGGAATCTGCCGGAAGGGTCCAGAGCGGATACGGGGTCATATATTCCTCTGCGATTGTTATCAGGTCACTGAGCGCATTGAATTTTTCCTGGTCGAAATTCCTGATATCCATCAGCTGCTCCTTGTACGAATAACCGCCCAAAGCCTTTCTATACTCCACCATCCGCGAAGCGAACCAGCCTCCGATGCCCGGCAGGGTGTCGAACGCCGCCGAATCTGCAAGATTCAAATCCACAAGCGGTATGTCAATGTAGTTTTCCAAGCGACGGAAGACGCTGTCTGAAACCACAAAAGACTTTGCAAAGTCCGACTTTCTGCGGAAACGGCCTCCCTTCTCACGGTAACTGACGATTGATTGAGCTTGTTTGGGGCTGAAACCAAGACGGCAAAGCTCATCTGCAGAAACCGTATTCGGATCGAACCGGAACGATTCCACACTCTTGCGGGGGAGGTTCTGCCTTATCGCTTCCGCCGTCGGCGAATGCGCAGAATTTCGACGGAGAGGACTCTCATCTCTGAACACATACACAGTATCCGGCTCGTCTCTGTTTGCAACGATTTTCGCAACAGAAGCCTTATACACAAACGCCGACACCTGAAAACCTATCATCAGAAAAACCAGCGCCACCACCCCAAGCACAAACGACTCCGAAGGTCTCTTCTCATCCCTACGTTTCATAAACAAAAAAACATTAAAAAAGACACCCGGAATCGGATGTCTTTAAAACATACTTCTGCAAATTTATCCGTTCATCTGTATGTTGGAACAGATTCGGCTGTCGCCATTGCAGATTTTTTCTTTTTCTTATGCTTTTTTCTTTTTCTTATTCTTTCTCGTCCCTGTACGACTTCTTCTCCTTCTTCTTTTCCGGAGCTCCGGCAACGATAATTACGATTTCTCCCTTAGGTTCGTGCTCCTTGTACCAGGCTGCAACCTCAGCCAGACTGCCTCTCTTATGTTCCTCGAACTTCTTTGAAATCTCACGGGCTACCGAGCATTCCCTTTCTGCTCCGAAGAACTCCGCGAACTGCTCAAGAGTCTTTACTAGACGATATGGAGATTCATAGAATATCATTGTACGTGTTTCCTCCGAAAGTTCAGTCAGACGAGTCTGTCTTCCCTTCTTCTGCGGGAGGAATCCCTCAAAGCAGAATCTGTCACACGGATAACCCGAAGACACAAGAGCTGGAACAAAGGCAGTCGCACCCGGAAGTGTCTGGACCTCGATGCCCTCCTGCACACATGTACGGACAAGAAGGAAACCCGGATCGGAAATTCCCGGAGTTCCGGCATCACTGATAAGGGCGACATTAAGTCCTGCGAGGATTCTTTCCTTGATCATCGCAGAAGTCTTGTGCTCATTGAATTTATGATGGGATTCCAGACGGCCTTTGATATCATAATGTTTCAACAGGACTGAACTGGTTCTGGTATCCTCGGCAAGGATCAGATCAGCCTCCTTCAGAACCTTGATCGCCCTGAAAGTCATGTCTTCAAGATTACCTACCGGAGTAGGGACAATGTATAAGATACCGGCCATCCCTAGTTGATTTTACGGCGTACCGCCATCATGAAACGATATACGACATCCGAGTCGAAATCCCACTCAGGATACGCTGAAGCGAGATACTCTACGGCCTCGTCAAGATTCGACATCTGGTTGATGTGATTCAATGTATCCATGAATTTCATCGCATCCTCGCCAAAGAGTCTGTTGATGAAGAGCGCTCTGTCGACCAATGCGATCGCCGCTCTGATGTCCTTGACGGGAGTTCCCGGACGGTCACTGCGCCATGCGTGCTTCTTAGCCATCACATCTATTACAGCTGTCTGCACTGCAGCCGACTGAACCTGCTGATGAACGGTGGTCGGAGTCTCCTCCACAGACATGAACAGACTGTCACCCACAGGCTCTTCCTCCTCTGCCTCTACCGGCAGATCCTCATCTTCCACCTCAGGTTCCACAACAGCTTCCGGTTCTTCCGAAACCTCCGGTTCCTCGACTGTTTCCGGTTCCTCGACTGTTTCCGGTTCAGATTCAAAAGCAGCCACTTCCACTGCTACATTCTCTGTAGCCTCCTCTGTAACCTCCTCAGTCTCAACCGAAAGCGCAACATCGCCATCCAGATCAAGCGGGAACACACCGAGATCTATCGGTTCACTCTCAAACTCCTGAGGATCATAGATCTGCTGCAACTCAGCCATCTTTGTATCCAACTGTTCAAGCTGCAATCTCACCGAATTCATCAGCTGCTTGATCTCTGACAAAATCTGCTGTTCCCTATTTTCCATAAGACAATAAATTTCTATATTTGCGGTCCCTCATGACATGAGGATTCACGATTCCATTAATCAATCTACAAAAGTAAGGAAATGTTTTTAGAAAGTGCAAAAAAAGCAGGTTCAGTTGAGGTAATATGCGGCTCAATGTTTTCAGGAAAAACAGAGGAACTCATCAGAAGGATGAAGAGAGCTCAGTTCGCAAAGCAGAAGGTGGAAATCTACAAGCCTTGCATTGACGTAAGATACTCTGAAGACCAGGTGGTTTCACATGATTCGCACAGCATCCGTTCAACACCTATCGATTCTCCTGCAAGCATGCTCCTCCTCTCAAGCGATGTAGAGGTGGTGGGCATCGATGAGGCACAGTTCTTTGACGATACAATTGTAGACGTGGTTCAGACCCTTGCAAACAGAGGCATCAGAGTGATTATTGCCGGTCTCGACACAGACTTTCTCGGCAAGCCTTTCGGCCCTATGCCTGCACTCATGGCAATTGCGGAAGACATTCAGAAAGTACATGCAATCTGCGTAAGATGCGGCAGTCCTGCAAACCACTCACACAGACTTGTGGCAAACGACGCACTCGTGGTCCTTGGAGAAAAGAACGAATACGAGCCGCTATGCAGACACTGCTATAACGAAGCGACAAAAGTGGAAATATAAAATCAGAAGAGAGTTGGATGGTTATCGTCCAACTCTTTTAGTACCTTCTCCATGATAGCCTCACGGAAGAGTACAGTCTTCACACCCACACGGAACTTGTCGCAATACTGACTTATGGCAGCCATCTCGCTGTCATTCAAATATATGACCTGTCTGTGACGACGCACAAGCGACGCCTTCTGCTTCTTGAGATATTCAGGATCGACTCCTCCGGTATTTTTCTTCTTGCCTGCCATTTCGTTATAGGTTCGTTTGAGCGCGCAAAGTTAGCAAATAATTGAAACTTTGCCGATTTATTTTACTCAGCCTGCTCTTTGATGTATGTATCCAGAGTGAAATTCTTCGGGCGCATCATCTTCTCCGAGCGTCTGTTGCCGAATTCATCCTCCACATCGATCACCAGCATTGAAGTAGGCTCGTAGGCCTGCACCCTGAACATTGTCAGCGCCTTCCTAGGCGTTGTGTCCGTCAACCTTTTTTCATACATCAGCATATACAGCGGGTCGAAGGAATCTATCCTAGTCGGCGTAAGGATTCTGAAGGCTCCGTCTGTCCTGTATTCCTCCACTGTGATTTTCCACGACGGCTTATAGTCCCATACATAGATGTACACCCAGTTCTCCTTGTTTTCTCCCGCAATATATCCGGCAGTGTATTTACCGAGTTTCAATTCGTCCAGATTCATGCAGTTTCTGTCGTAAGTTCTGAACATGTAGTTTTCCTTCTTGCCAATGCCTTTGTATATCGACTCATACTCACCGTTACGGACCGTCAGAATACGGTAACCTCCAGGAGTGCCGTCGACGCATATATTCAGACCCTCGAGAGCAGTCGTCCAGAAGTTTCCGCAGATGGCCCCGTTGTTCCATTCCGTAACCTTCAGACCCTCCACATCATAATCCTCAACATTGTACAGATAATGCGTATGAGCGCTTATAAACAAAACCTTACCGAACTTACGGAATGGCGCCACTATGTCTGCGACCTCCGCATTGACAGACTCCGGATCACCTGTAATAGGCTTGCAGCTCATATTGAACAACGGCAAATGGACAGAGACCACGACTGGCGTATTTTCGGGCACATATGACAGATCCGCCTCAAGCCATTTCATATCAGTTTCTGTCACGCCACGCATATTTCCCCTGCTGTCCTTATCCGTCGTTCCGCCGGTATTTACCGTAATAACGTTGTCCAGCGATACAAAATGAACACCACCGATATTGTACGAAAAACATGTCGGTCCCATCTTGCTTCTGTACTCGTTCATGCACGTCCTGTCCTCGCCGGTCCTTTTGAACTCGCTCAAGGAATGGTACTGCATATCGTTGTCGTGATTGCCCACCGTATGGAAAAGAGGCAGTCCCTCCAAACCGTTGACAGACAGAAGATAGTCGTCAATTCCGACTTTATCGCCATTATACCAGTACCAATCCCATGTCATATCACCCAGATTAAGGCCATAGACAGGGCCGGTAGCCACACTTGGGACATACGAATTCAGTTCCGGAACCACAATGTCATTAAACATACGGATACTTGCATCACTGAATATCTGAGTATCTCCTAACAGAAGCATAGTAAACAGATCCTGGTTTTCCTCTACCAGAGAGAAGTCCACCCTTTCAGGAACATCCACCGCCTTTGTCAGACTTTTCCAGAATCCCGCAGAAACTGACGAGGCATCGGCCATGGCATAACCTGATGGTACAGAGATGAAAACATAGCCGTTCTTCTTTGCCGAACTTATACTGTACACTCCATCCGAATCAGTACGGACCACCACTGCACCGTCTGAGACAGACACCCCTTGCAACGGCCTGTCACCGCAAAGTACCCTTCCATAGACGGTTGCCCCTTCCTCCGGAACCAAGGCGGCATCGGGATCGAAAACGGCCTTCTTTTCGCATGAAATCACCGTCACTGCAGACATAAGGAGCAGAGCAATCAAGAGCACTCCGGGGAATTTATGGATTACTGACATAGAAAATTGTGTATATTTTCCCCAAAAATAGCGATTTTCATAGAAAACTACTTATATTTGCCTTGATTATGATTGCAGTAGGGGTTTCATTCCCTCAGATAGCAATTGACAATCTCGGTTTGTCTTGCAGTGAGGCTCCCTTTATCGCTTCCTCATTCGAGGGCAATCCACAGCATTTTTACAGTTTTAAGATAATTAGTGTAGGCAGCATTATGCGTATTGATGTAATGGTGGCTGATGAAAGCCATTCAAAATATGCGGACGAAATCTGTGAAGAAGTATTCATATCTGCACGCGAAAGGGGTACCGGTATCGCACGCAGAACTCCCGAGTACGTCATCGAAAAAATGAGGGCGGGAAAGGCAGTGATTGCCATATCCGAAGACGGACGCTTCGCAGGTTTTTCATATATCGAGACTTGGGGACACAAGGAGTTTGTGGCCAACTCAGGTCTCATTGTATCGCACGCTTTCAGAGGACTGGGAGTTGCGATGAGAATCAAGAGACGTATCTTCCAGCTTTCACGTGAGTTGTTCCCTGAAGCAAAGATCTTCAGTATCACGACCGGAGCTGCGGTTATGAAGATGAACTACGAAATCGGCTTCAGACCGGTTCCGTTCGCACTTCTCACAGACGACCCTGAATTCTGGAGAGGTTGCCAGGGCTGCAGAAACTACGGTATTCTGGAGTCCAACAACTTCAAGATGTGTCTCTGCACCGGACTTCTCTACGACCCTACCGAGCATATCGAGGTCGAGCATCCGGCAACAATTTCAGAATAAGAATTATAAAATCAAGATATTATGAGCAAGAAAGTAGTACTCGCCTTCAGTGGCGGACTTGACACATCATTCTGTGTCCCTTACCTCAAGGAAAAAGGTTATGAAGTACATACCGTAATGGTCAACACCGGCGGATTCTCTGCAGAAGAGGAGAAGGCCATCGAGGAGCGCGCACTCACTCTTGGTGCAGCTACCCACAAGAACGTAAACGCAGTTGAGATATACTACAGCAAAGGTATCAAGTACCTTATCTACGGTAACATCCTCAAGAACGCAACATACCCGCTTTCAGTAAGTTCAGAGCGAGTATTCCAGGCTCTTGAAGTTCTCAACCACGTGAAGGCTCTCGGCGCTGACGCTGTAGCACACGGAAGTACAGGAGCAGGTAACGACCAGGTACGTTTCGACATCGTGTTCGAAATTCTCGCTCCGGAAGTGGAAATCATCGCCCCTGTACGTGACGAGGGATTCACACGTCAGTTCGAGATCGACTTCCTTCAGAAGCATGGATTCGACTTCTCTTGGGAGAAAGCGAAATATTCAATCAACCAGGGACTCTGGGGTACCAGCATCGGCGGCGTAGAGACACTCTCATCAGACGGTTATCTCCCTGAAGAGGCATACCCTACAAAGGTAACAAAGTCGGAGCCGGAGCACATCAAGATCGGTTTCGTAAAGGGCGAGCCTGTATCTTTCAACGGCGTAGAGATGAGCCCTGTAGAAGTAATCAAGGCAGTACGCGATGCGGCAGGTCCGTTCGGTATCGGCCGTGACATCCATATCGGTGACACAATCATCGGTATCAAGGGACGTGTAGGATTCGAGGCTGCAGCACCGCTCATCCTCGTGAAGGCACACCACCTCCTCGAGAAGCACACACTCACAAAGGGTCAGCTCTACTGGAAAGACCAGATTTCTTACTGGTACGGTCAGCAGATGCACGAGGCAATGTACCTCGACCCTGTATGCCGCGACATGGAGGCAATGATGGACAGCATCGAGCAGAACGTGACAGGAGAGGTTGAGGTTGCTCTCATGCCTTACCACTTCTCAGTTCTCGGCTGTACAAGCGAGCACGACCTCATGAGCTCGAAGTTCGGCGCCTACGGAGAAATCAACAAGTCATATACAGGCCGTGACGTCGTAGGTTTCACAAAGGTTATCGCAAATCCATTGAAGATCTACTACTCCGTGAACGGAGAAATCAAGTAAAGGGTTAAAATCCTCAATATAAAGCCCTTCTCTATCTGTTTTACTGCAGAAGAGAGGGGTTTTTCTGTATTGGAATCAAAATAAAAAATTATTAAATTTGTGGGTTAATAGAATTTTCAGAAGTATGGACGATACTAAAAAAATACGCGTAGCGATTGCCGGAGGTACGGGCTACACCGGAGGCGAACTTTTCAGAATCCTGTTGAACCACCCGAATGTGGAGATCGTATCTGCAACAACCACATCTTCAGAAGGAACTCCTGTGGCATCAGTGCACCGTGACCTCATCGGCGAGACAGACCTCTGTTTCAGCACAGAACTCAATGATCCGGACGTCATCTTCCTCTGTCTCGGACACGGAATCTCAAGACAGTTCGTGGACACACACGACATCAAGCCGTCATGCCGCATCATTGACCTCGGCAACGACTTCAGACTTGACGGAGACTATGCAGGCCGCAACTTCGTATACGGTCTTTGCGAAAGTGCCCGCGAGGATATCCGCAAAGCACACGACGTTGCAAACCCAGGCTGCTTCGCCACAGCCATCCAGCTTGCTCTCCTCCCGTTGGCAGCAAACTGTCTCATCGACGATGAGATTCATGTAACAGCAATCACAGGTTCTACAGGAGCGGGAAAGAAACCGGTCGAGACTACGCATTTCAGTTACAGAAGCGACAACATATCCATCTATAAGCTCTTCTCACACCAGCACCTCGCAGAAATCAAGCAGAACCTCGCGAGAGTTGGAGCAGAAGGTCCGATCGTGAACTTCGTTCCTCTCAGAGGCGACTTCGCAAGAGGTATCTTTGCAAGCGTATACACCAAGGCAGTAGAAGGCAAGAGCCTTGAAGAGTATAGAAAACTCTATGAGGACTACTACGCTGAATCTCCATTCGTATTCCACTCCAACGAGGGTATCTCGATGAAGGAAGTAGTGAACACAAACAAGGGTCTTGTACATGTGGAACTCCACGACGGATATGTGCACATCGCATCATGCATCGACAACCTTGTCAAGGGCGCAGCAGGTCAGGCAGTGCAGAACATGAACCTTATGTTCGGTCTTCCTGAAACAACAGGTCTCCGCCTCAAACCATCAGCATTCTAAACTACATCGGCTATGAATTTATTTGAAGTATACAAATTGTGGGACATCGAGCCGGTAAAGGGTCTCGACACAACTCTTTGGGATAAGAACGGAGAGGTCTATACAGACCTTTACGGCGGTCATGCAGTAATATCTGTGGGACATAGCCATCCACATTATGTAAAGAAAATCACAGAGCAGATCAACAATCTCGGATTCTACTCGAATGCAGTGCAGAACTCATTGCAGAGCGACCTCGCGGCACGTCTCGGAAGGGTCTGCGGCTATGACGACTACAAGCTTTTCCTCTGCAACAGCGGCGCCGAGGCAAACGAGAACGCATTGAAGGTGGCTTCATTCCACACAGGAAAGGCCAAGGTTCTGGCATTCCGCAAGGCCTTCCACGGAAGAACATCCGGCGCAGTTGCAGCTACCGACAACCCGAAGATCCAGGCTCCGTTCAACGCTACTGAAAACATAGTATTCGCTCCGCTCAATGACCTTGAGGCAGTTGCAGCCGAACTCAGCAAAGGCGACTTCGCGGCAGTCATCATCGAGGGCATCCAGGGCGTTGCCGGCATCTTTGAACCTACAACAGAGTTCATGCACGGCCTCCGCGAGCTTTGCGACAAGTACGGCTGCGTGCTCATCCTCGACGAGATCCAGTCAGGATACGGCCGTACAGGAAAGTTCTATGCCCATCAGCATTACGGTGTTCGCGCAGACATCGTGACCATGGCCAAGGGTATGGGTAACGGTTTCCCTATCGGAGGTGTCATCGTAAGCCCTGCAATCAAGGCTTCATTCGGTATGCTCGGCACAACATTCGGAGGCAACCACCTCGGATGCGCAGCTGCCATCGCAGTTCTGGACATCATTGAAAACGAGCATCTTGTGGAGAATGCCGCAAAGATGGGAGACTATTTCGCACAGGCATTCAAAGACGACAAGGCAATCAAGGAATACCGCGGAAAGGGACTTATGATCGGTATGGAACTCAAGGACGAGTATATAGGTCTTCGCGACCGTCTCCTCTTCGAGAGACATTTCTTCACAGGAGCGGCAGGTGCACAGGTCATCCGCCTCCTCCCTTCACTTACAGTTTCACAGGAGACTGCTGAATCATTCGTTAACGCTTGGAAAGAACTTACAGTATGAGACATTTCACATCTGTCACCCAGCTCGGTGACCTCAAGAAAGCCCTTGAAGATGCAAAATATGTAAAGGAAAATCCTTTTGCAGATCAGGAACTCGGAAAGAACAAGACCCTTCTGATGATCTTCTTCAACTCGAGCCTCCGCACACGTCTCAGCACACAGAAGGCTGCCCTCAACCTTGGAATGAACGTCATCGTTCTTGACATCAACCAGGGTGCATGGAAACTTGAGACCGAGCGCGGCGTCATCATGGACGGTGACAAGCCGGAGCACCTTCTCGAGGCCATTCCTGTAATGGGAAGCTACTGCGATGTGATCGGCGTACGTGCATTCGCAAAGTTCGAGAGCAAGGAAGACGATTATAACGAAGTGATTGTAAATCAGTTCATCAAATATTCCGGCAAGCCTGTATTCAGCATGGAGGCTGCCACAAGACATCCTCTCCAGACATTCGCCGATCTCATCACCATCGAGGAGTTCAAGAAGGTGGAGAAGCCGAAGATCGTCCTCACATGGGCACCTCATCCTAAGGCTCTTCCGCAGGCTGTGGCGAACTCATTTGCAGAGGGTATCAATATGACCGACTATGAATTCGTGATCACACACCCTGAAGGATATGAACTTGATCCGGCATTCGTAGGACGCGCAAAGGTAGAGTACGACCAGAGAAAGGCATTCGAGGGAGCTGACTTCATCTACGCAAAGAACTGGTCGGCATATTCAGGAGACAACTACGGAAAGGTTCTCTGCACTGACCGCGACTGGACAGTCGACGCAGAGAAGATGGCGCTTACAAACAATGCATATTTCATGCACTGCCTCCCTGTCCGCAGAAATATGATTGTGACTGACGACGTGATCGAAAGCGAGCAGTCAATCGTGATCCCTGAGGCAGCCAACCGCGTTGTATCTGCCCAGACCATCATCAAGCAGATTCTGCTCAATATTGAAAGTGGCAAGTAACTTCCTACCTATCAACCACTTACTGATAATCGATTCCCCGATCATGGGGCATCGCCTTTAAGTAAAATATTGAGTATCAATAGTTTAAATGAAGCAACAATGATAAAAATTGTAAAGATAGGCGGCAATGTAGTTGACAATCCTGAGCTTCTCAAACAGTTCGTGAAGGATTTCGCTGCAATGCCGGGCATGAAGGTACTTATCCACGGCGGTGGCGTCATGGCAAGCCAGATGCAGAAGTCGATGGGTATGACCCCGATCATGGTGGAAGGCAGGCGCGTGACTGACGAGGAGACTCTCAAGGTCGTTACCATGGTCTACGCCGGATGGTGCAACAAGAACATCGTGGCACTTCTCCAGGGAGCCGGATGCAACGCCATTGGACTTTGCGGAGCAGACGGAAACGTAATCAAGGCATCGAAGCGTCCACCGGTGTTTGTAGAGAGTCTCGGCGAGGACGTTGACTACGGATACGTCGGAGACGTGAAGGCCGACAGCGTCAATGCAGCATTCATATACTCCCTTCTTGAAAAAGGCATCGTGCCTGTATTCAATGCAATCAACCATGACGGAGAAGGCAATCTGCTGAACACCAATGCAGATACAATCGCCTCTTCTGTCGCAATGTCACTTGCCGGATACAAATACCGCAGCCGCAGAGACGTATGCTCAGCTTGCGAGGATTGCATCCACTGCAGCGATGACGGCAGACTCACCCACGAGGTAGAGCTGATCTTCTGTTTTGAGAAGGACGGAGTTCTCTACGACAAGGACGATGACAGCAGCATCATTCCTGAGATAGACAGAGAGAAGTTCGCTGAACTCAAGGCCGAAGGACGCGTTGCCGACGGTATGATCCCTAAGCTCAGCAATTCGTTCAAGGCAATCGACAACGGAGTTGCGAGAGTCATCATCAAACATGCACGCAATGTGCTCAATGACAAAGGCACAACATTGATATGATAAACAGACTGACATCTGAAGCTGTAGACCTGCTGAGAGAAATGGTAGCGATTCCGTCGCCTTCCTTCAGCGAGGACGAGGTATGCTCATACATCAGCGGCTGGTTGGATGACAAGGGTGTGGTTCACAGCAAGATCGGCAACAACATCATTGCCGGGCACGTGGCTGACCCATCTCTCCCAACCCTTATGCTCTGTGCGCACATAGACACAGTCTCTCCATGCGAAGGGTACACATTCGACCCATACAGACCGGAGAACTGTCCTGCAGACCTGGTACAGGGACTTGGAAGCAACGATGACGGAGCATCAGTAGTATCCATGATCGCAGCATTCAGATACTTCACCTCTGTCATTTCGAGCGAAGCCGAGAAATCCCCTAACCTCCTTCTCGTACTCACATGCGAGGAAGAGCGCTCGGGAATCAACGGAATGACCGGACTCTGGTCACAGATCAAAGACAAGGTCGATTACGCAATAGTCGGAGAACCTACATGCATGAAGGCGGCGACAGCGGAACGAGGCCTGCTCGTGATTGATGCGACAGCCCACGGAGTCAGCGGCCACGCGGCAAGAAACGAGGGTGTCAACGCAATCAGCATTGCGCTGGAAGACATCAAGGCGCTGCAGACCCATGTATTCGAAAAGATTTCTCCTCGCATGGGCAAGGTAAACCTCAATGTCACACAGATCAACGCCGGCACAGCACATAATGTAATACCTGACATCTGCACATTCGTCATCGACATCCGCCCGACAGAACAATACAGCAATGAAGAGATACTGAACGAGCTTCAGAGCATCTGCAAAAGCGAGCTGAAGGCACGCAACCTTCTGAACCGTTCAAGCGCAACATACACAGACTCGAAACTGCAGAAGACAGCAGAGCTTCTCGGAATAGATACATTCTCCTCCCCTACGACCTCCGATTGGATGCGCATCAGCTGCGATGCTGTGAAAATGGGACCTGGAGACTCTTCGCGATCTCACCGCAAGGACGAATTCGTAACCGTAAAGGAGATCGAGGACGGTATCAGACAATATATTGATTTCATTAAAAACTTATGAGTACACTTTGGAGCAAAGGCACACAGGCAACCGACCTGGTGGAAGATTTTACAGTAGGAAACGACCGCATACTCGATATGCGTCTTGCAAAATATGACGTACAGGGTTCGATGGCTCACATCAGAATGCTTGAATCAATCGGACTTCTTAAATCCGAGGAACTTGAAATCCTCACCAAGGGTCTCCAGCAGATCCTTGAGGAGATCGAGGCAGGCACATTCATTCTTGAAGATGACGTGGAAGACATCCATTCACAGGTGGAACTTCTTCTGACACGCCGTCTCGGAGATATCGGCAAGAAGATCCACTCAGGACGCTCACGCAACGACCAGGTACTCGTAGACGTGAAACTCTTCCTCAAGGACGAGACACTCAAGCTGCGCGAAGAGGTACTCGCACTGTTCAACACGCTTCAGAGCCTCAGTGAGAAATACAAGGATATTCTACTTCCGGGCTACACTCACGGTCAGGTGGCCATGCCATCGTCATTCGGACTCTGGTTCGGAGCATTTGCAGAGGCATTTGCAGATGACATGTATATGCTTAGAGGCGCATACAATGTAACAGACCAGAACCCTCTCGGTTCAGCTGCGGGATACGGAAGCTCATTCCCTCTCAACAGACAGATGACAACAGACCTTCTCGATTTCGGCAGTCTTGACTACAATGTTGTCGCAGCGCAGCTCAGCCGTGGCAAGTCAGAGCGCGCAGTAGCTTCTGCAATGGGAGCAATCGCATTGACACTCAACAAATTCGCAGCAGACTGCTGTATGTATATGAGTCCTAACTACGGATTCATCAAATTCCCCGACGAACTCACAACGGGATCCAGCATCATGCCTCACAAGAAGAACCCTGACGTATGGGAAATCATGAGAGGAAAATGCAACATCATCATGTCGACTGAAAGCCAGATCAGCATGCTATGCAGCAACATGCCTCACGGATACCACCGCGAGTTCCAGCTTCTCAAGGACATCCTCTTCCCTAACCTCGAGCTCATGCACAAATGTCTCACAATGGCGGACTACATGCTTCAGCACATCATCGTGAAGGAAGGAATCCTTGATGCACCGATCTACGATTACCTCTTCACTGTAGAGGAAGTAAACCGCAGAACTCTCCAGGGAATGCCGTTCCGCGACGCGTACAAGACAGTAGGTATCGAAGTGAACGAAGGCAAGTTCAGATACCAGGGAGCAGAGGGCAAAACAAACGGCCAGCTTACGCCGGCCGATCTGAATCACACTTCGCTCGGAAGTCTCGGAAACCTCTGCAACGATCTTATAGCGGCAAAGATGCAGAAAGCTGCTGAGTTCTAATCTTCAACCTCTTCCATTCCGATTTCGGCAGGAAGAGGTTTTTTGTTATTATTCGGTACACCCAGGTCGATAAGTCTGTTGGCTGCACCGACTATGCTCTGTCCTCGTTCACGGATCTTCTTGTCGCAAATCTCATACTGATCCATGGCCTCCTCAAGTCTCTTTCCCATCTTGGCATGTGCCGTACAGAAATCCGAAACTCGCGCGAGAATTGTCTCCGCTGTGGCAATTATCTGTTTCTGATTGGCAATCTGCTCATGCGAAGTCCAGGCAATGCGTATCATTCTCAGGAACGGCATCAGAGTCTCTTCCGTAGTGATCAGGACACCCTGCCTGTATGCATCGTGCCACAGATTTCTGTCAGCCTCATATGCAAGCCTCAACGCCGAGTACACCGGAACGAACATGATGACATAGTCAAGCATTTTACGGCCCGGGGTCAGATATCTGCTGTAATCCTTCTTGGAAAGATTCTTCACCTGATCCTTGATAGCAGCAAGGTTCCTTGCCATCGCATCATCCTTGGCGGCCTGATCCTTTGCCTTGAAATAGTCATCCACAGCTGTCAGGACCACCTTGGAGTCGATGATCACATCGTTTCCGTCGGGATAATGAAGGATATAGTCAGGACGCATTCTCTTTGATGTGTCCTCGTTGGCAATCACATTGCCCTGTTCGTCACGCAAGGTCTCCTCCTTGTCGTAGTCACGTCCCTCGCGCATTCCCTCGCTCGTAAAGAGATTGTCAAGGATTATCTCGCCCCAGTTACCCTGTGTCTTGTTCCTGCCACGCAACGCCTCAGCAAGGCTGTCTGCCTTGTCACCGATAGAGAGAGTCTGTTCGCGAAGGTGCTTGACGGCGCTTTCAAGATTATCCTTCAGACTCTGAGACGTTTCCGTCTGAGTCTTTCGGTTCTGTTCAAAAGCCTCCTTCATGTCCTTGATGTTTCTGTCAAGGCCTCCGGTCAGAACTTCGAAAGTCTGACGTGCCCTCTTCTCAAGTTCCTCCTCACGGGCCTTGAGCATCCTCTCGCTCTCTGCAGTCACCTGAGCCTTCACGGTCTCTATCTGTCTGCTGAGAGCCTCCTCATTGGCCTTTTTGAGTTCCGTCAAGGTTCTTTCATAACTTTCCCTGAGCAAGGCAAGTGAGTCTTCCTTATCCTTTTTCGCCGATTTAAGTGCCATAGCGAACACACATACTACAGACACAAGCAGCACGACGACCGCCGCAATAATTATAATCAGATCTGTCATACCTACAAAGGTAAGAAGCAGATCCGGATTATCAATGCGGAACAGGCGACTATATCATCTGCTCATAAAGGCGGAACTCCGGAGACGCCAGCTGTGCATAAATCATATCCTCATCAATATCATCACACCATGATTTTGCAGCTGCCGACTTGCATGCCTCTGCGATTGCCTCCGAAGGGTTGTTGAGATAGGCTTCAAAAAACGAGTTCATAAGAATAGTTTTTGGGAATTCATAATTTACCTATGCCAGCAACCAAAGCAAACGACAGACCACAAAAAAGTCCATTACAGCCCATCCAGGCCATAATAGACATAATCTAAACTCTGATAGTGATTTTTAAAACTGCAACGACACGTATCTGCGCTGAACCACACCTTTGGAATCGGTGATCATGATGAACGGCAGTGAAGACAGGTCGAACGAATCCATAAGTAGGGATGCAAGAGACGCATCATTATCCATGAGAGAATCCACATTGACCATCAGAACCCTTGTCTTCCTGTCCTCTTTCAAGAGGTTCAATGCCGCCTCCTTCTCTGCTGCACACACCTCGCATCCGACTGTATGGAAGAGTATGATGTTATTTCTTCCTCCGATCCTGTTCAACTTCACGTTTCTGCTCCTGACGCCTCGCCTTGTATAAAGTTCACCCGGCACCGTAATCTCCGGCACACGTGAGCCAGGTACGGCCCTTGAAAGCAGATCCTGCATCATCTGAGCAAAATCTACAACCTTGAGACTGTCATCAGCGGATGTCCACACCTTATCCTGACCAAGAATATTTCTGTCTATATGATATTTAAGTCCCTCACGGAAACCCTCGCCCGTACGTGATGCGAGATAATACAGATAATCTCCCGACATCTGCCTGAACATCAATGTATCGGCATTCCCTAGCGTCCTGTCATGGATATAGTCTGATATACCCATTACCTCCCGGACAGACGGACGTCCGTCGGAAGCCGCGAATATTCCATTGAAAAGTTCCTCAGATTCACGGGATCCGTAATTCAGGGGCTTCTCCGCAAACAGACCGTCAAGCAGGGACTCCAAAGCCTTCACATCCAGGCCTCTGCCAAGTATCACCTCGTCAGGTCCTATAAGGAAAAGACGCGGAGTCTTGATTACTCCGTACTTTCTCTGGAAATCCGATTCCAGTTCCGGATCCCACAGATGGATGGCGCCGGATATCTTAAGTTTCTCAGCCACATATCTGACCCACGCCTGACGGTCGTCTCCAACATATATGGCATATACTTCCACAGGATAATCCTTTACGGAAAACAGATTCTTCAACAGGAGTGTCTCCACCATACATTGCAGGCAGTCCGTGTCGTAGAAATACAGCACGCGGAACACTCCGGACGGATCATCCTTTCCATAGATATTGTCAACGGTCCCGTCAATTGTCTCCATCGTAAGTTCCGGCGCCTTCATGCCGATGAGCGAACGTCTGTTGAACTCGGCGAAGACCTGAGCCGCCATAAAGTCCTCATTGCTCTTCATCTTCACCTCTCCTGTCCGGAACCACTTGTCGAAAAGATGAACGGCTACATTTTCCGCGCCCATCACAGGAGAAGTGACATAGTGTCGGTATATATCAAGAGCCACAAACTGTCTTACAACAGAATCTGTGGAACTCTCTATCAGGAAATCGCATTCCTGTATCTGCACATCCAGACTTTCATGCTTGAGAGCCTCATAATACTCATTCAGTTTCAGCCCCAGCACAGCAAGTCTGTCTGAATCTGCCTGCTGGGCCGACAGACTGAATGCAAGGAGCAGTGAAACGAACAGGATAAGAACTCTCTTCATAGACTTACTGGATCTTTACAGAAGTAGGAAGGAAAAGCGAAGTATCGCCGCCATGCTTGAGAAGGTCACGGACAGCAGTCGACGAGATATGCGCAAACTCCTGAGCTGTAGGGATGATGATAGTCTCGATCTCCGGAGCAAGCTTACGGTTTGCGTCGGCGATGGATCTTTCAGTCTCGAAATCGATCATGTTGCGGACACCGCGCACTATATGACGGATTCCCCTCTCGCGGCAGGCATCAATGGTGAGATTGTCATACTCGATGATGCTCACGCCTGCAAGATCTGCAGTCGCCTGTCTTATAATATCCAGCTTCTGGGCATTTGTAAAGAAGCCTCTCTTGTCAATATTCACACCTACAGCAACCACGACCTCGTCAAACATCGTCAAGGCTCTCTTGAGAATGTTGAGATGTCCTGCTGTGAACGGGTCGAACGACCCTGGAAACATTGCTGTTCTTTTCATAATGTCTTATTAATTACAACTGCCAGTCGATCGGAGCGCGACCGGAAGCCTGAAGGTAGTCATTTGCACGCGAAAAATGTCTGCAGCCGAAGAATGCTCCTCGTGCGAGCGGTGACGGATGAGCCGCCTCCAGAACACAATGTCTCGTGCCGTCGATAAGTGCTGATTTGGTTCGTGCAAAATTACCCCAAAGCATAAACACGACACCCTCACACTTGTCTGATATACATTTGATTACGGCATCCGTAAACTCCTGCCAACCTATTCTGCTGTGGGAAGCGGCCTCGCCGGAACGCACAGTAAGCACGGCGTTCAGCAGAAGCACTCCCTGGTCAGCCCATTTTTCAAGATTAGGACAGCCGCTCATCCTTACACCGAGATCCGACTCTATCTCCTTGAAGATATTCTTCAACGAAGGCGGCGCAGGCACACCTGTCGGAACAGAAAAGGAAAGTCCATGCGCCTGACCCGGACCGTGATACGGGTCCTGACCGAGAATCACGACCTTCACCTTATCCATCGGCGTAAGGTCAAAAGCACGGAAGATCTGTCTTCCCGGAGGAAAGATAGTCACTCCGGCAGCCTTTTCCTTACGAAGACAGTTCACCAGCGACTCGAAATACGGTTTATCGAATTCCGATGCCAATGCTGCCTTCCACGACTCTTCTATCCTGACTTCCATTAGAATATAAAATCAATAACGTCCTGAATATTCTTCACGTACACGAATGTCAAGCCCTCAACATATACCTGTTTGATATCCTCGACATCCTTGCGGTTCTCCTCCGAAATGACGATTGTATGGATACCGGAGCGTTTTGCAGCAAGGATCTTCTCCTTGATACCGCCCACAGGAAGCACTCGTCCGCGAAGTGTCATCTCACCGGTCATGGCAATACCGCTCTTGACCTTGACACCTCTGAACGCAGACACCATCGAGCTCACCATTGTGATACCGGCAGACGGACCGTCCTTCGGAACCGCACCCTCCGGAACATGTACATGCACATCCTTCTCGGCGAACTCCTCGTATGACATGCCGGTCAGTTCAGGATGAGCCTTGATATACTGGTAAGCGATCGTAGCAGACTCCTTCATCACATCTCCGAGGTTACCTGTCATTGTCAGGACACCCTTGCCCTTGCTCACCGAGCTCTCGATGAAAAGGATCTCACCACCCATCGATGTCCATGCAAGACCCGTCACGACTCCCGGAGCCTCGTTACCCTTCTGCTTGTCATGAGAAGCTGTAGGAAGACCGAGATACTCACGGAGATGAGAAGGCTTGAGAGTTTTAGGGTATTTCTCATCCAATGCTATCTTCTTAGCTGTCACTCGTGCCACCTTCGCAATCTGCTTCTCAAGACCACGCACTCCTGACTCATGTGTATATTCTTCAATGATCTTCTCAAGGGCAGCCTTCTCGAACTTGAGCTGAGCCTTCTTGAGACCATGTTCCTCAAGCTGCTTAGGCACAAGGTAGTTCTTGGCGATCTCGAGCTTCTCCTCGGCAAGATAACCGCTCACATCGATCATCTCCATACGGTCCTTCAACGCCGGCTGGATGGTTTCGATATTGTTCGCTGTCGTAATGAAGAGAACATTCGAAAGATCGTAGTCGATGTCCAGGTAATTATCATGGAAGGCTGTATTCTGTTCAGGATCAAGCGCTTCAAGAAGTGCTGAAGAAGGGTCGCCCTTCATGTCCTTTGTAAGTTTGTCGATCTCGTCAAGCACAATGACAGGGTTTGATGTTCCGGCGCGGTTGATACCGTTGAGAATACGTCCGGGAAGCGCACCCACATATGTCTTTCTATGGCCTCTGATCTCCGACTCGTCATGCACACCACCGAGGGCGATTCTCACATACTTGCGTCCGAGAGCACGCGCCACCGACTTTCCGAGGCTGGTCTTACCCACGCCCGGAGGGCCGTAAAGACAGAGGATAGGCGACTTCATATCGCCCTTGAGCTTGAGTACTGCAAGGTACTCGATGATTCTCTCCTTTACCTTCTCGAGACCGAAATGATCCTCATCAAGCACCTGCTGGGCATGCTTCAGATCAAGATTATCCTCTGAGATCGTACCCCAAGGGAGATCGAGCATGAACTGGATATAGTTATACTGGATACTGTAGTCCGGTGATGACGGATTGTATCTCTCAAGCTTTGCTATCTCCTTGTCGAAGATTTCCTGAACGGCAGCCGGCCAGAGTTTCTCCTCTGCACGAGCACGCAACTGAGCAAACTCCTCCATCTCATCCATACCGAGCTCCTCCTGGATTGTCTTGAGCTGGCTGTTGAGATAGTATTCACGCTGCTGCTGGTCAATCTCTGTCTTCACCTTCTGGTTGATCTCCTGCTTGATCTTCTGGAGTTCAAGCTGAGTGTCAAGCACAGAAAGAAGGTTCATCGCTCTTGCACGCACATCACTGTATTTGAGAAGCTCCACCTTGTCCATGAAGTTCTCGACCTCGACAGTTGTAGCAACGAAGTTCACAAGGAACTCGAAGCTGTCGATTCCCTTCAATGCTGAAGCAGCCTCACGCGGAACAAAGGTAGAAGAACGGATGACAGACGTCGCCTTCTCCTTGATAGACTCTGCGATCATCCTTGTCTTCGTATCGTTTTCCGGTGCGAAATCCTCAAGATAGCATACTCTGCCGACCATGTACGGCTCATATCCGACGATGTCAAGAACCTCGAATCTCGAGTATCCCTGAAGAATGGCTGTAATTGTACCGTCCGGCATCTCAAGAGTCTTTACGATCTTAGCGACTGTACCGAACGGATAGAGGTCATCCTTGCGTGGATCCTCTACTGAAAGGTCGTTCTGAGGCACTGCGCCGATGAAACCGTTTGTTCTCTCAGCGTCCTCTATCAATCTTATCGATTTTTCACGACCAATGGTAATAGGATAAACCGTTCCCGGAAAGAGAACAGCGTTTCTCAA
Source organism: Candidatus Cryptobacteroides sp. (assembly GCA_045120635.1). GTDB lineage: Bacteria > Bacteroidota > Bacteroidia > Bacteroidales > UBA932 > Cryptobacteroides. Next base: position 30,675 of record JBGVEY010000002.1, on the reverse strand, counting down.
GGCCAGAATCGGAAGTGTATCCGGAAGCTGTCCCTGATCGATTTTCATCATTCCCTCACCCTGCACAACCGGAATGATACTCACCTCTGCACCTGCGGCAGACATAATGTCATTAAATATATCTTTCATGTCACAAATTTACTCAAAAACAATAAACAGACGACAATTTCTGCCATTTTGTCAGAAATAGCGCAGTTACGAATATATGTATATATAGAGGTCAATCTCTATGCCATTACAAGTCAAGTGATTTTTTTAAATTCTTTTTGGTGAATTGGAAAAATAAAACTACCTTTGCGCTCCTATATCGCAAATAGTAAAAGAATTAAAAGTAAATAAGTTATGACAAAGGCAGAAATCGTAAACGAGGTTGCTAAGGCAACCGGCATTGAGAAGGCTACCGTTCAGATTGTTGTTGAGTCTTTCATGGAAAGCGTAAAGGGTTCACTCGCTAAGGGCAACCCGGTATACCTCCGCGGATTCGGCAGCTTCATTATCAAGCATAGAGCAGAGAAGGCAGCTAGGAATATCACAAAGAACACTACTATGACTATTCCTGCACATAACATCCCTGCTTTCAAGCCAGCAAAGGTATTCGTAAACGAAGTAAAATAAGTATCACTCTATAAATCATTTTATTATGCCAAACGGAAAGAAGCATAAGAGGCATAAAATGGCTACGCACAAGCGCAAGAAGCGCCTGCGTAAGAACAGACACAAGAAGAAGTAGTAGTCTTCCTCAGTGTCTGCCATTTTAGCAGTCCGCTAAAGAGAGGCTGGCCCGGGGGTCGGCCTCTTTAGTTTTAAAAAGCCCTCAGGGCAACAACTAACAAGTTCTTTAACACTGAAATTCCTGATGGAGTCCGTAAAAGACCTGATTGTCGACGTAAACTCGACAGAAGTCTCGATAGCGCTGATGGAAAACCACAGACTCATCGAGCTGAACAAGGAGTCCAGCCAAGGGCAGAGTTTCTCTGTAGGAGATGTATATCTCGGAAAAGTCAAGAAACTCCTTCCCGCCCTTAACGCTGCTTTTGTGGACATCGGAGACGAAAAGGAAGCATTTGTCCATTATCTGGATCTCGGTCTGTATTTCGAGGCATTCGACGAATTTGTCAAGAGAATCAATCCGAACACAGATGCAAAGGGAATCTACAAGCACATCAAGGCAGACCACATTCTTGCAAAGGAAGGCCGCATTGAAAATGTGCTGACTCCGGGACAGATGATCATCGTCCAGATCGTCAAGGAGCCAATTTCCACAAAAGGTTCACGACTGACTGCAGAAATTTCATTGGCAGGACGAAACATTGTACTGCTCCCCTTTGCCGAAAAGGTGAGCGTATCCCAGAAGATCACCTCGAAAGAGGAGAAAAGAAGGCTGGAGACACTTGTCAAGAGCATTCTCCCTAAGAATTACGGAGCAATCATCCGCACAGCTGCAGAGGGTAAGAACGCAGCGATTCTTGATGCGGAACTCATGTCTCTGATTGAAAAATGGGAGAACTCATGGAAGAAACTGGCCAAGAGCAAGGGAGTGCAGCTGCTGTTCACAGAATACAGCAAGACTACAACAATCCTCCGAGATCTGCTCAACGACTCGTTCACAAACATCTACGTGAACAACGAGACAGTCTACGAGGAAACCCGCAAGTATATCTCGCTGATCTCACCGGAACAGGAGAAAATCGTAAAGCTTTACAAAGACAAGACACCGATTTTCGACCATTTCGAAGTGACAAGACAGATCAAGAGTTCTTTCGGAAAAGTAGTTCCTATCAAGCAGGGCGCATACCTTGTGATTGAGCACACAGAAGCATTGCATGTGATCGATGTCAACTCAGGAATCCGTTCCAAGAACAAGGAACAGGAGCAGAACACATTCGACATCAACTGCTATGCAGCCGAAGAGATCGCACGACAGCTCAGACTCCGAGACATGGGAGGCATCGTGATTGTGGACTTCATCGACATGGAGTCGAACGAGCACAGAAACGCACTCTACAAGAAGATGACAGAGCTGATGGAAACCGACAGAGCGAAGCACAATGTATTGCCGCTCACCAAGTTCGGTCTGATGCAGATCACAAGGCAAAGAGTCCGCCCTGCAACCGAGATCAACACCCAGGAGGTTTGTCCGGTATGCAACGGAACAGGAAAGATACAGTCAAGTGTCGTAATTGACGAGGCAATCGAAAGAAGACTGTCATACTACGTGACAGAGAAGAAGATGAAGAGCCTCATTCTGAAAGTCAGCCCGATACTGGGTGCGTACCTCACAAAAGGCGTCTTCAATTCGATATTGAAGCGTTGGAAGAAGAAGTACGAATGTAAGATAGAACTCGTTGAAGTCACAGACTTCACAGTCCTGCAGAATGAATTCTATGATGAAAAAGGTGGGAAGCTGGATTAGCTTCCCACCCTTTTTTTATTCTTCCTCAAGGAACTGAGTCATGTTCTCTGAATATTTTCTCCACTTGTCGATAAGTGCCTGCATGTCGGATGGAAGTTCCGAATCCAGACGCACCATCTGCTTTGTCTTCGGATGTACGAATCCGAGGGTCTTCGCATGAAGGGCCTGACGCGGGAGGAGCTTGAAGCAGTTCTCTATGAACTGGCGGTATTTTGCGTAGATTGTTCCCTTACGGATCTCTGCGCCGTCATATCTCTCGTCGTTGAAGAGCGGATGTCCGATCCAGTTGAAATGCACACGGATCTGATGTGTACGGCCTGTTTCAAGGCGACATTCAACCACAGTGACATAGCCGAAGCGCTCCAGAACCTTGTAGTGCGTAACGGCATGCTTTCCGTAATCACCGTCAGGGAATACCTTGAAACGCATTCTGTCGTTAGGGTCGCGTCCGATGTTTCCGATGATGGTACCTTCGTCCTCCTTGAGATTGCCCCAAACAATAGCAACATAACGACGCTCGATAGAGTGCACGAAGAACTGTTTTGCAAGGTCTAGCTGAGCCTCGTCATTCTTCGCCACAACGAGAAGTCCTGAAGTGTCTTTGTCGATACGGTGCACAAGCACGCCCATTCTCTCGTCCTTTGCATCCGCATCCTGAGAAATTCCGAGATGATGAGCAAGGGCATTCACCAATGTGCCGCTGAAATGTCCGTGACCTGGATGAACCACCATTCCCGCCTCCTTGTTGAGCACGAGCACATCGTCATCTTCATATACGATATTCAAAGGAATAGCCTCCGGAAGTATCTCAAGACCACGTCTCTGATAAGGCATGACAAACTTGATGACATCTCCCGGACGCACCACATAGTTCGCCTTCACGATCTTATCATTTACCCTGATATACTCAGCCTTGATCGCAAGCTGGATACGGTGGCGGGATGTATACTCCATATGTGTGGCAAGGTATTTATCCACACGCATAGGAACCTGACCTGCCGAAATGTCGAAGCGGTAATGCTCGAACATCTCCTGCTGCTCATCCTCGTACGCTACCTCATCACCGTCCTTGGCTGAATCGAAATCCTCCAACGCTGTATCCTCAAATTCAAAATATCTGTTATCCATTATTCAATCTCTCTGATAGGAATTCTGTTTTCGTCCAAAGTAAGATAAAGGACCACTTCCGAACCCATATTGACATGTATGCTGTCCGAAGGCTCAGGTGTCTGCTTATACACCATGGCATTGAGGCTGTCTTCGTAATCCTTCACAGTATTGTCAAAACGAAGGCTCTTGACGTTCAATGAATTGTCATGCACAGCATCTACTGCACTCATACGTTTGAGACCGATAAGATCCGGAACATATGTCACGAAATCATTGCCGTTCAAACCTACAACAAGGTCGATTACAGACTCGCTGTCCACCATCACTCCCGGCTTGATTTCGGAATTCTCATGTATCTGCTTCAAGACATTGTTTGTGGCAAGATCCTGTACATAGATCAGTCTGCCGAGAAGAAGTCCCCTTGAGAGAAGCTCCGCCTTAGCCTGTCTCATCGAAAGTCCGACGAGGTTAGGCATAGTGATCTGCTTTGCATTCTTCGCATTGATTGTCAATGAAATACGGCGACCGCTCTTCACCATGCTGCCAGGTGCAGGATTCTGTCTGTATACTGCTCCCTTCTTCATTCTCTTCACATACACAGAGTCAGTCACATCGATTACGATATCATTTGCCTTCGCAACTGAATCAGCCTGCTCGACAGTCAGATTGGAAAGATCCGGAACAGCGAGTTCCTCTCCATGCTTAGTCACTACATTAAGAAAAATGATCGCACCGACAACCAGCGCCACAACTACTATGAGTGCGGCAACAAGATGTCTCAATATCCATTTTCCCGGAAATTCCTTCTTTACAGAATCTGCCATATTATCTTACTTTTATAAGTTCATATTCACGTTTACCGAGTCCGATTTCCTCTCCATACTGCACACCTGCCTCCCAGTTTGTATCCGGATGCACAAGGCGGAACTTATCATGTCCCTGGTGATGTCCGCAAGTACATTCGTGGTCGTGTTTATCTGTGATCGCATTTCCATGGAGGCTCGGAGCGGCCTTCACGAGATCCACACATGCGCAATCCAATGCGACAGGGTCGAATGAAGCGGCAATTCCAAGGTCAGGAACGATGGCCGCATCGTTGTGGTTCCAGCAGTCGCAGTTAGGAGACACATTCATGATGAAGCTGATATGGAAATGCGGCTTGCCGTTCACTACAGCCAGCGCATATTCCGCAATCTTGCTGTTCAGCATTTCAGATGTATCGTAATCCTTCACTACTGCTGCAGACTTCTGGCAGACAGCCACACACTGGCCACAGCCCACACATTTGTCATAATCGATTACAGCCTTCTTATCAACGACCTTCACGGCATCATGACGGCAGTAATTCTCACATATTCTGCAGCCTATGCAATTTGCCTCATCAATCACAGGCTGAGACGAAGAATGAAGTTCAAGCTTGCCTCCGACGCTTGCCGAACCCATGCCGAGGTTCTTCAGTGCACCGCCGAAACCGCTCTGCTCATGGCCCTTGAAATGGTTCATGGAAACAACGATATCCGCATCGGCGATAGCGGCCGCAATCTTTGGAGAAGGACAGTATTTTCCTCCGCATGGCACCTCCTTGTAGTCTGTTCCCTTGAGTCCGTCGGCGATAATCACATCTGCATGCGCACCGATACGGTTGAAACCGTTTTCCATTGCCGCATTCAGATGATCTACCGCATTGGAGCGGCCGCCGGAATACAACGTGTTCGCGTCAGTAAGGAACGGTTTGCCGCCAAGGCTGCGGATCACATCAACCACCCTTGCCGCATAATTAGGACGGATGTAGGCCAGGTTGCCCGGCTCTCCGAAATGGATCTTTATAGCAGTGAACTTTCCGTCAAAATCAATGCTGTCGATGCCGGCACGTCTGATAAGTTTCTCGAGCTTGGTCAGCATATCATTGCCTGGGACGGTACGGAGATCAGTGAAATATACCTTTGACTTTTCCATTATATAAGAGGTTTGCTTAAGAATACAACATTGAACAGGCCCTGGCCCATGAGCACAATACCGATGATTATGACTATAGCACCCATCACTCGGCTGATCCATAGGATAGTGCGGAGTCTGAACTTATCCCTGAAACGGCTGAGTCCCCAGGACATGAGGAACCAGTAGACCACCGATCCTGCACTTACGGAAAGGATGATAGGAGCCACATTCCAGTCCCTTGGTGTCGAGGCTGCAATACCGAAGAATGCGAAGAGCGCAAAGATCACAAATATTGCCATCGGATTCGATATGCCCATCGCAATTGCCTGAAGGAAATCCTTTGATGAGAAGTTTGATTTGTCATCCTTCTTCACCCTCTTTCTGAACGGGTTCGAAAGAGCCATAGACACTCCTATCAGAGTAAGGATAAGACCTCCGACAAGCAGAATGATGTTCTCATGCCTTTCTATAATCTGCTGAGCGAATGCCAACGCAAAGAGAGATATGACTGCATACACAGTATCAACAACACTGGCACCCAAACCGGCAACGAATCCGGCATGGCGTCCCTTGCTCAAAGTCTTTTGTATGACCAGAATGGCGATAGGGCCCATCGGTATCGAAGCGCAGAGTCCGATAATGAATCCTTTAAGAATATCTATGAACATATCTTAATTTCTCAAATGTGCATAATCGGACAAATATAGTAAATTTTTGCTACATTTGTCGTTATTACAGAATTCAGACTACCGGCATGAAAAAAGAAAATATACTGCTCTGGAGCTTGGTCGTATTGTTCGCAATACTCGCTTCTGTCCCATATATCGTACCGCATACAGGCTGGCTAAGCCTCATTGCCCTGCTCCCGCTTCTCTGCATGGAGCGCGTAGCGACAATGCTTGAAAAGAAAAGGGTGTGGGTATATCACTACTCGGCATTCGTACTCTGGAATGCGATCACCACTTTCTGGGTATGCAATGCCACGGTCGGAGGAGGACTCTTCGCAGTATTCGCCAACGCTCTGCAGATGTCACTGATTTTCGGACTCTTCAGACTCAGCAAGAAGCGTTTCAAGGGAGCGCTCCCCTATATCTTCCTGATGGTCACATGGATAGCTTGGGAAAGATTCTATTTCGACGCAGAGATATCATGGCCTTGGCTTGTGCTGGGAAACTCATTCGCAAGAACAATATGGGCAATACAATGGTATGAGTTCACAGGTGCGCTCGGAGGTTCGCTCTGGATATGGCTCACCAACCTCAGCCTTTTCGGAATACTGGTTTCCCTCTCTGACGGAAGTATGTTCTACTGGAACAGAAAGGCAAAAAGCGCAGCAGCAGTCTGGATTGCCGCCATTCTCGTCCTCCCGTTCATCGTTTCATCCGCAATCGGCAAGGAATATAGAGACAGCATGGACTCCGATGAAGAACTCGAAGTGCTGATCGTCCAGCCTAACATCGATCCGTACAACAAGTTCGAGGCGATGACCCAGGACCAGCAGAACGCCATCATCGAAGCACAGATAAACAAGTCGCTCGCATATAGAAAAGGTGATTCACTTGCCGGCCCGCTTCTCATCGTCGCTCCGGAAACATTCACCGGAGATATAATCGTAGGTCAATACGACCGTAGCCGCACATGGAGACGTTTCACAAAAATGCTCTGCAATTATCCTGGAGTGAACATGCTCTTCGGCGCGTCATCATACGAATATATAGGATCGTCAGACAGACCGTCCCCTACCGCAAGAAATGTCAGAGACGGACTCTGGGTGGAATCCCACAACTCAGCCCTCATGATCGACGGTGACGCCGACACGGAAATCTTCCATAAGAGTAAACTTGTAGTGGCAGTGGAGCACACTCCTTATCCTGCAATCCTCTGCAGAGTGGACGACATGCTCGGAGGTGTGATGGGCCGCTGCATAGGACAGGACGAGATCACTCTTCTCCACGCCGGCGAAATCCCTGTCGGATGTGCTGTATGCTACGAATCCATCTACGGAGAATACTACACCGATTACATCCGCAAGGGTGCACGCGCAATGACCATCATCACAAACGACGCATGGTGGGGCAATACACCGGGCTACAGGCAGCATCTCAGCTACGCATCCCTCCGCGCCATCGAGACACGCCGTGCCATCGCACGCTGCGCCAATACAGGCATCAGTGCAATAATCAGCCCCGAGGGTAAAATATTACAGCCTACCCCTTGGTGGGAGCAGGCTGTAATCAAGTCATCTATACCTCTTCGGGACGACATCACATTCTTTGTCGCTCACGGAGACATAACCGGCCGTGTATGCAGCTTTGTCTTCATACTACTGCTGCTGGCTCTAGTTGTCAGATTCATCACGAGGAAATAGTCTAAAATCCCGACAGGTCGATCTCCTCTATACCTTCTATGTCCTTGAATTCAACAATGAATTTATTATGATATCCGGTCAGGTCGAAGGTAACGACCTTCTTTTCCCCGGACTGGCCATAGTCATATCCCACCACGGATCCGAAGGAATCTCCGGGAGCATCAATACCCCAGTAAATCATACCGGTGAGTCCTTCGTTGAAAAGAGGCACATTGAAGATATCATTTGAATGGGTAACCTTCATTACGAGATTCCTCTTAGGAGGAAGGCCATGCTGAAACACCGTAACGACATCAGTCACTGCTCCTGAAACATCCTCAAAAGAAATTGTGCCGGTCCTTGAAACCTCTTCAGGATTCGGATCCACTGTAAATTCATGTGCAGTCGTAGAGACCGCCTTGGTCGCCTTCATCTTTATCCATGGAGCGTCAGGCGATATGGTAACCTTGTATCTCACATTATGCTGCATCGCGACCTTGAAGACACCTCCCTCATCGGGCAGTTCATAATCAGCCTCCGCAGCGGATACAAATGTCATCTGATCCTGGATGACGTTCAATATGGCTCTCGACTGAGAATCCTCGGTTGACAGAATGACCACCGCCCTTCTTATGTCAGGTACAGTGTTCTTTGCGACCGTCACCTTTACTTCAGTCACCGATTTATCTCCTCTTGAAGGTGACACCGTGCACCATTCCGAATCCGAAGACGCCCGCCATGATGCATTGGTCGAAAATCTCAGAGTATATGACCCCTCATATTCACCAAGAGCAACCTTATCGTCATTCACATATTTCAAGGTGATAGAGGATGGTTCCACCAATGTCATCATCAGATCACAGCCGGTCAGAGATGACATCACCATTACAGACAACAATATATTGAACAGCCTTTTCATTACTCCTCCTTCTTAGTTCCTACAACAAAACGCAACTCATGGGTTTCTGATCCTTTAGAGAATCTTATAGTATAGACACCTGCATCAAGTGGAGCGGCATCAATCATGAATGTATTGGTTTCACTATTATCCACAGTGCACTCGATACCGTTTCCAAAGCATGCTACCTCTACCCCTTTCTTTGTGGTCAAAGTAATCATGCGGGTTGAATTCTCATACCTGAAGGTTGTACTTTCGGCAATGGAGAACTCGTCTGCCAAAGCTATTTTTTCAACAGCCCATTCAGTTCTGTCGGCACGTATCTTCTTCCATTCTTCAAAATCGGAGTCATAATATTGACCTATCAATGTATATCCGAAATCTATCGTACCCAGATCAGGCAAAGCCACATCCTGATAATATATGGTTTCCGAAGGTCTGAACTCTTCTACAGTCTCTTCCCATACGACTTTCCGGACATTCATATCTCTGTCTACCACAACCAGCCTGATTTTCAGACCGTAGCAGGTTGTCTGCCCTTCATTCAATATTGCTCCGATATTGATAACTGACGGAAGTCCGGTAACAGAATCGTATTCCTTTACGAAAAGGCCTTTAAATGATTTTTCGTACAACGTAGGATTATAGAAATATATCTGCATTGTCTCCTTTCCTCCACGGTCAGGGACAAGGTTGAGCACAGCATCCTGCAATCGGTTGTAACCATTTGAATGAGCCGCGGAGCCAGGCTTCGCATCGGGATTGCCCGGATTCATGGCAGAAAGAGAATAATAGCCATCGCCGGATCCGCTCCAACCCCAGTTCACATGGAAATAGTCATTTGAGTCATACCCATCCAGGACGAACATATGACCGGAACTCTGAGAACTTCCGCTATATATTACAGGACCATTATCCCTGAGTTCCTGCTTTATCATCGGAATCCACTCCTTATCAACATAAAAGCCTCTTTCAGCAAGGTAGGCACTCCTGTCATAACCAAAATGTTTGATCAGGGCCGGAGCGACATCGTGACCGGATATGGAAGTGGCAGAAAGTCCATATGCTACCTCGGCTGCCGCACCGATATCAGATATCAGTCTCGAGACCTGTTCTTTCTGGACATCAGTCCATGCCTTACGTGACGGAGCATATAGCGGCATCTCTTCCCATACATACTCCTGTCCTAATTCTCTGGAAGGTACCTTTATCTGATCCTGATATGTAACATACTCCCTGGTAACACCTTTTCCAGAACGAGGATATTCTTTATAGCGGAGTACAATAGCAATCGCAGTCGGGCCACAACCTGTTAGCGCATAGTGGAGTTCGCCGTCGATCATCACTGACGGGCACTGATTGTTGAAAGGGCCTGACTGATCCCATTTTGCTGTCTCATACAGAACTGACGCAACACCGGGATCCACTTCGGAATCCGGAGCGATAGCGCCTGTCCTACGTAGATTCTCGACCTGCGAATCCATGGTATCAAGCCACCAGCTCAGATTGGAGGGGATATTGTCCGCCTTGAAGTTCGAATCAAATGAATAAGCCAATATCTTCTGGACCGCATCATCGCCGGAAACGATCACAAATCCGGGCCCGATCTCATTGTCAAAGACATATAAGGACGGTGTGCTGCCGGATGTGCGGGTCTGTGGACGCGCCGGACCTGCATGTACAAGGCCCAGACTTATATTTGAAGACTTTGTAAGTGCCTTGGATTCAAGGAAACCATAGGCAATCTCCTTTGCTGCCTCAACATTCCTTTCTCTCGCACCTGAGAGGAACGGAAAGCATATCAGCATGAACAATAACAGTTTTTTCATAAATCAAATGTTTTATCTGCGTGGAGGACCGGCAAATCCGCCAGGACCGCCCATTCCCGGACGTCCGCCGCCCGGACCGCCATGGCCTCCTCTGCCACCTCTCTGTCCACCGCCGTTGAATGTTCCGAAACGGTATGTAAGGGACACGATGATATAGCGTCCGAGGGTATTGTTGACAGTCTCAAGATGGTAGTTCGAAGAGTCTGATACTGACAGATTCTTTGACTGACCGAGGATATCATATGCCTTGAGGGCAAGTGTGAACTTGTTCTTGAAGAGAAGCTTTGTAATCTCCGCATTAAGGATGATTTCCTCTTCCTGAGCTGTAGTATAGCCGTTGTACCAGTTGTATTTTGCTTCTGCGATGAGGTTGAGGCCACCAGGTATCGTCCAGTTCATGTTACCCTCCACCTGATTGTTCCATGTAGGCTGAACCTCCTTGTTGAGAGTGTACCACGACTTGTTCATTCTTGTACTTGCACCTGCGGACACCTCAACGAAGTCATTTCTATATGTAAGGCGGAGACGCTGGTTGAATCCGAGATTCTGAGTCTTGTTGACAGAGAACATATCAGGAGCGGCATCCAATGAAGGATAATCCTTATGGAACAGTTCATGATCGAATGTCGCAGTCTCCTCGTCATAATACAGATCCGCCTTTGTATCACGGAATTCGTTTGTTCCCACATATGACACAGATCCGCCATAGTTGAGAAATGTCATGGCAAAGATCGAGAATCCCGATTTTCCGAACGGCGTATTGAAGAAGATGTTCGCATTGTACGAAGATGTCGCCGGTCCGTTTACAGGAATCGAATATCTCACACCTGACTTGTCATACCACTGAGCATTTGTAAGAGCATTGTCGGTAATGGTTCCACGGATATTGGCATTTACAGATGTGAATGTCTTTTTGTTCGTGTAACCGAAGCGGGCGCGGAAGTTATGACCGAAATAAGGCTGGAGGTAAGGATTACCGAGCGAGATGTTCAGAGGGTCTGAATTATCAGGCACAGGCATCAACTGAGAAGTCGAAGGCTGAGATGACCTTCCGTTATAGAACACTCGGAAGTTTGTATTCTCACTGACTTCATAGAACACCATAGCCTGAGGAGCCCAGTTGACAACCTTATTCTCGTAAATCTTTTCGTTTGTCTTGTTGTATGTGCTGGTAGGATTTGCAGCAGCACCCAACTGTGCACGGAATTTCTTTGTCTGATAGCTCAAGCTGAGACCCGCACGCTGGTTGTGCGACTCGTTCACGATATAGCTTGAATAGATATCATCTCTAACCATACCGTCATGATCAAACACCGGAAGTCCGTCTGAAGTCGCGAATGAACCGCTGTTATAGGTATCCTTTGTAGACTTGTTCATGTTCCATGAGTACTGATAGTTTGCCTCAAGGAAAAGCTTTTCAGTCAACGGTTCGGTATATACCAAGCGGCCGCTGAGCGATGTACTGTTTGAAACACGGTCGAAATACTGGTTCACAACCTCCTGTCGGTCATGATCCTCAAGGCCGGCCTCATCAAAGACTGTGGTCAATGATCTGTTATAGCCCTGCATTGTATTGTTGCTGAAGCTGTAACGGATATTTGCAGAGATTGTTCTACCTGCCTTTCCGAGTCTCTGACGGAGGAGGAGCATACCGCTTGTGCTCCAGTTGTCGTTCACACCGTCATTGAAACTCTTACCGTCGTTGACTCTGAGCGTATCTGCAGAACCGGCAGCTAATGATCTTGTTGTATATTCAGATCTCTCTGAATAATGTCCGCTGCCGAAATTGAACTGTGGTTCAAAGAGGAGCGAAGTGTTCTCAGAGAACTTATGCTCCATTCTCATTCCGAAACGATGTCCCTGTGAGAATGTATTGTCTTTACCTGAATTGTTGTTCAAGAGACTGCTGCCGTCAGTCATATAGGTAGTCTTCGAACTTGTCTCCTCAACAACCTTGTCTGAACCGTTGTAGAGGTAGTTGGCACCGAGATCCATGTCTCCGTCAAAGAGAGTGAATGCTCCGTTGACACCACCCATCCAGGTGTTGGATATACCGTTACCGCCGCCGAATCCGCCGCCACGGCCTCCCATGCCCATTCCACCGCGCATTCCCTGCATCATACCACCTGCAACGTCATTGAAACCGCGGTTATTGGTATTGTTGGCATTGAGAATAATGCTGATCTGGCTCTTGTCAGTGAAACGACCTACCATCGCAGCACCCTGATAACGCCAGTCATCCATGCTTGAACGCGGTCCCGGCACGTCGTGTCCGCCACCGCCCATGATGTTACCGAACCAACCCTGCGCCATGCCAGGACGGAGTCTGAGGTCGATGATTGTCTCTTCCTCACCGTCGTCGATACCGGTGAACATTGCCTGGTCAGACTTCTTCTCCACGACCTTCACCTTCTCTACGATCTTTGCAGGGATATTCTTTGAAGCGAGCTGAGGATCGTCCAGGAAGAACGTCTTGCCGTCGATTGTAATCTTCTTGATAGTCTCGCCGTTTGCAGTAATCGAACCGTCCGCAGCCACCTCGATTCCCGGAAGTTTCTTGAGGAGCTGCTCGAGCATATCGTTGTCGGAAGTCTTGAACGATGAAGCGTTATACTCCACTGTATCCTTCTTGATGACGATAGGGTTTCCTACATCCGATACCCTTGCAGCATCAAGAACTTCGGCGTCTTCCTGCAACTTGATCGTGCCAAGGTCTATATTCTTGTCAAGAACAACCTCCTTGGTATATGTCCTATAACCCATGAGCTCAGCTCTGAGTATGTATGTTCCTTTCTTGAGTTTTGTGATCGATGCATCTCCCTTGTCATCCGTCAAAGTGTACTTCAAAGGAGACTTTTCGCCCTTCACCGTTACCGAGGCAGTTGCAAATGCAACCGGCTCTGATGTCTTTTCATCGGAAAGATGAAGTTTGATGGTATAGATTGACTGTGCAAACGCCGGTGTAGCGCCCATGAGAGTCAACACAAAAAGAAAATTTCTGATAAAATTTTTCATTACTGCAACAATATATTTTCAAGAGAATTGCCGCCGCAGATCTCTGGCGGCAGCAAAACGTTCTTTAGACAGCATTTCAGTTCCAAGGTTTAAAGTTAAGCATCATTTTTTTATCCTGTCAGGATTTTCTGCCAAGAAGCGTTTCCAGTCTGTCTTTCCACCGGCTCCGGCCAATGGATTCGACATCTGATAATGATGACACAAGGCTATCGCCAAGGCATCCGTAGCATCCAGGTACTTCGGATTGAGACTCACGTTCAGCGTCTTCTGAATCATCATGGCCACCTGTTCCTTCGACGCCGCACCGTTGCCGCATATGGCGATCTTGGCTTTTCTCGGAGCATATTCAGCAACGGGTATGCCACGCATCACTGCCGCAGTAAGCGCAGCGCCTTGGGCACGTCCGAGTTTGAGAATGACCTGGGCATTCTTTCCATAGAACGGCGACTCCACAGCGAGTTCGTCCGGTTTATGTTCCTCGATCAGTTCGGAAACTCCGGCAAAGATGTTTGCAAGTTTCTCGAACGGATCCTCGATCTTACGCAGGTCGAAGACGCCCATATCTATGTAATACGGGCCCTTTGAGTTAATGCCAATAACCCCGAAACCTAAAATATTGGTTCCGGGGTCAATTCCGAGTATGATTTTATCCTTAGTCAATATAATCGAATCCTGTATATGGACGAAGTGCCTCAGGAATCTCTATACGACCGTCCTTCTGATTGTTCTCAAGAAGAGCAGCTACCACACGTGGAAGAGCGAGTGAGCTACCGTTGAGTGTGTGAGCAAGCTGGGTCTTGCCGTCAGCGTCCTTGTAGCGGAGCTTGAGACGGTTCGCCTGATAAGACTCGAAGTTCGATACAGATGAGATCTCGAGCCATCTTCCCTGAGCTGCAGAGTAAACCTCGAAGTCATAAGTGATGGCTGAAGTGAAGCTCATGTCACCACCGCAGAGACGGAGGATACGGTATGGAAGACCGAGAGACTTCACGATGTTCTCTACATGCGCAATCATCTCGTCAAGAGCGGCATAAGAATCCTCAGGCTTCTCGATACGCACGATCTCCACCTTGTCGAACTGATGGAGTCTGTTAAGACCGCGTACGTCCTTGCCATATGAACCTGCCTCACGACGGAAGCATGGAGTGTATGCTGTGAGCATCTGAGGGAAATCGTTGTTTCCGAGGATCACATCTCTGTAGATATTTGTCACAGGAACCTCTGCTGTAGGCACGAGGTAGAAGTTGTCTGCAGTTGCATGATACATCTGGCCCTCCTTGTCAGGAAGCTGACCTGTACCGAAGCCTGAAGCCTCATTCACCATTACAGGCGGCTCCACCTCAAGGTATCCAGCCTTTGTGTTAAGGTCGAGGAAGAAGTTGATGAGGGCTCTCTGGAGTCTTGCACCCTTGCCCTTGTATACAGGGAAACCTGCACCTGTGAGCTTTACGCCGAGGTCGAAGTCGATAATATCGAACTTCTTTGCAAGCTCCCAGTGCGGAAGCGGATTCTCACCGAGCTCAGGAATCTCATTACCTGTCTTTACAACTACGTTATCCTCTGCACCCTTTCCTTCAGGTACCTGATCACATGGGATATTTGGAAGAAGCACAACAAGTGAGTCAAGCTCAGCGTTATTCTCCTGTGATTTGCTTTCGATTTCAGCGGAACGCACCTTAAGAGCAGCAACCTCAGCCTTTACAGCATCAGCCTCTTCTCTCTTGCCTTCCTTCATAAGGCCACCGATCTGCGCAGCCTTCTTTTTCTGCTCTGCAAGACAAGTGTCAAGCTCAAGCTGGAGAGCTCTTCTGTTCTGGTCAAGAAGGTTGATCTTCTCAACGATCTCTCTTGCATCAAAGTTCTTTTTTGCGAGCTTCGCGATCACGAACTCAGGATTCTCGCGAAGAAGTTTCAATGTTAACATATTGCCGTATTTTGATCTCCCGACATATACGGGAGGACATTTAATTTAAAAAGAGGACTGAATCCGCTCGGGATAACAGTCCTCTATCTTTCTCATAAATCCCCGAGTCTTAGTTCTCAAAAGGGAGTACCGAGACGTAAGATTTGTTGTCAGCCTTCTTGCGGAAGCAAACCTTACCATCGATCAGAGCATAAAGAGTGTGGTCCTTACCCATACCTACATTGAGACCTGGGTTGTGAACTGTACCTCTCTGACGTACAAGGATGTTACCAGCCTTTACTGTCTGATCACCATATTTCTTCACTCCGAGTCGTTTGCTATGTGACTCACGACCGTTCTTGGAACTACCGACGCCTTTTTTATGTGCCATAATGTTTCCTCCTAATTAATTAAGCGATCGCATTGATCTGAAGTTTGGTAAGATACTGACGGTGACCGTTACACTTCTGGTAACCCTTACGACGCTTCTTCTTGAAAACAAGAACTTTCTTGCCTTTGCAAGTGTCGTCAAGGACAGTTGCTGTCACCTTTGCACCCTCAACGTAAGGTGCACCTACTTTTACTGCTCCGTCTGCGTCGATAAGGAGTACCTTGTCGAACTCGACAGCAGCACCCTTCTCAGCCGCAAGGCGGTTTACGAAGATTTCCATACCAGCCTCTACTTTGAACTGCTGGCCTGCAATGTCAACGATTGCGTACATAAAACTTGTAAATATTAAAAGTTTTAGAAAGCAGGCGGTCAGATTCTGACTCTTTCACTAAGCCTGTCATTCTCTAATTATCTTCAAAAATATAAATTACTGCTCGTCCTGGAGCTGCATCTGCTGAACGTAGATTGCCTTCTGCATCTGCATTCTCTTCTTTACTGACGGCTTCAAGAATGTCTTTCTTGCGCGAAGCTCACGGATTGCTCCTGTCTTCTCAAATTTTCTCTTGAACTTCTTAAGAGCCTTCTCGATGCTCTCGCCATCCTTTACTGGAACTATAATCATGCTAATACCACCTCCTTTTATTTCGGGCGGCAAATATAAGCATAATATTTTAATTTACAATTCTTTTTGCACAAGATTCGTAAAGATCTCCATTCCTTTTGTTGCAACTTCCTTGATATGCGTCAATCTGCCGTCCTTCACAAGCACATCCTTAGGATCGATGATGTATATCGGCGTGCCTGCCATCGCAAAACCGTAAAGGCTTGCCGCAGGATAGACCTGAAGCGAAGTGCCGACGATAAGCATCATATCTGCCTCTGTAACAGCGTCAAGCGCAGCATTTATCTTAGGAACAGCCTCACCGAACCACACGATATGCGGACGGAGCTGAGCACCATTCGGCGCCATGTCACCGATCGATATGGAATCAGTACCGATATCAAAGACCGACTGCTCGGAAAAACCGTCAGACTCGTTGCATGTATTCTCCGGACGCACCTTGGTCAGTTCTCCATGAAGGTGAATGATACGGGTACTGCCGGCCCTCTCGTGCAGATTATCCACGTTCTGGGTAATGACGGTGACATCGAACTGATTTTCAAGTTCGGCGATCGCATAGTGAGCGGCATTCGGCTTCACTGTAGCAAGCTGTGCACGACGCGCATTGTAGAAATCAAGCACAAGCGACGGATTCCTATACCAGCCCTCTATCGAGGCGACATCCTCGACCTTGAACTGCTCCCACAGACCGTCACTGTCACGGAATGTACTGATTCCGCTCTCGGCACTTACACCGGCGCCTGTCAGCACTACTAATTTCTTCTTCATATTATCTTATTCCGAAATAATGCTTACCTACCCAATACTCGAAAAGCGGATCAAGAACCACAGGTTCATCCTTCTCATTGAATGTGATGACCTCCTTCTTCTTGAGCGCATCCTTCACCCTGCGGACATTTGCCGATGAGTTCAGACCATATTTCTCGATCACATCGGACGCACTGAATTTTGTCACGCCGTCAAGCACAGCACGAAGAAGGCTGAGCTGATGGTCTGTAAGGTCATCTATGATCGACAGGAACCGAGGTTCATGGATCGAGAGCAGGGTCTTGAGCGCCTGCATCAGCGTTCCTTCATTGATATAACCCTTTGTAAGGTTGTCGCATATCGATGTGAAATGGTTCAGATACCACATCTGGCCCCTGAACAGATCGCAGGCTCCCATGATGAGTTCCCTTTCCACTACCTTTCCGCCTATCATGAAACCGCGGACAATATGTTCAGTGATTTCAGCGTCGTCAACCTTCTGCAAAGGAAGGTGCTCGACCTGACGGTAGAAATACTTCTTCTCCGCGAAGATGAATTTCATCGCATTCACACGCGAGCCTGTAAAGATGAACGAAACCGACTTGTCCTGCTCCGAGAACACCCTCTCCATAACCTTGAGAGCATCATCATAATCCTTGTCGTTCATGATATTCTGGAACTCCTCAAGGATGATATGATACGGGATATCCCTCTCGGCCGCAATCCTGAAAGGCAGCCTGAACATCATCTCCACGTCATTCATGTCGGCCTCCCAGTTCATTGACACGACCTCGTCCGCAATTGCGAAACGGTCCTTGTCAAACACGAAATGAGTTCCGGCGAGATGTTTTTCGATCACCTGGGCATACTCGGCGGCAGTAGAGAACATCGGGCGGATAACAGCTGAGCCGTACTTCACGAGAAAATCTTCCAACGATCTGACATTGAACATGTTCACGTGAATGACCATGAAACGCTTTCCCTGGGCTCTCATGTTGTACAACGTCTGCTGGATAACAGACATCTTACCGCTTTTAGGCGGTTCGTACATCACGACATTCTCACCTGCGGCGAGCAGATTTCCGAGAATTGTACAGTCATATTTTCTGCCGACAAAGCATTTGCCGGTCACATAATTATCGTATACAAAAGGTTTGTCCATATTCAGAGATTTATCTCTGCAAAATTAAAAAACATTTGTGTTATAGACAATAGTATCTATATTTGTAAATATTGAAAAACTTAAGGTCAGCTATGAAGAAAATCATCACGATTCTGGTCAAGATACTGCTGTGGACAGCGGGAGTACTGCTGTCGTTGCTCGTCATTCTGGAAATCATTTTTGCCAGTCCTATCCTTACCGGCACGGTAAACAAGATTGCAGCAGAATACGTCGACGGAGACATACATTTCGGAAAGGTTTCCGCATCGATGTTCAGACGCTTCCCCGCCACAGTCCTGACCCTCGAGGATTTCAATATCACATACCCGTCCGACCGTTTCGATGAGGCCGAAAAGATCGGCGTGCAGAGCCATTTAGTCCACAGGGGATGCGCGGACGAAGCCGACACATTGGCCTCCTTCAAAAGGTTCTCGGTTGCCGTCAATCTCCCCGCATTGCTTACAGGTACCATCAACGTACCGTATGTAAACCTCAACCGTCCTCGTGTCTTCGCGCACAGCTATGCTGACGGAAGCGCCAACTGGGACATGTTCGTCACAGGCGAAGAAGAGGCTGAAGACACCACAGAAACAAGCACGGAACTGCCTAAGATCGTTATCGGAAGAGTGATGATGACAGGTCGTCCGCACATCGTATACACCGACAGCAGAGACTCGATCTTTGCAATGGTCAACATGAAAAGGTTCATGCTGAACGGAAAGATCAATTCCGACAAACTGCGCAGAAGCAAGGTCGGGCTCACCCTCGACAGCATGGCTGTTGCCGGAAGAATATGCAGAGACACAATCGCGGCAGGTCTTGACAGATTCTACCTCCACGAAGAAGGAGGAAAAGTGAACGTCGAAGCGGCGGCAAAGGCATTTCTTGCAACAAGTTCATTCGGAAGACTTATGGTACCGATGAACATGAACGGAACCTTGTCATTCCCTAAGGACAGCGTGCTCAATGTCACAACAGAAGGCTTCCACATTGACGTTCTCAACGTTCCTTTCAATATTGATGCAGATGTGAGACTTGCAGAGCAGTTGTCGTTGGCATCTAAGATTTCCATACCTCAGACAAGGCTTACACATCCGAAATTTCCCGAGCAGGAGCTCAATCTCATGCTTGACGTAAGGGCAGATACAGACAATGCCGGAAAACTTAACGTCGGACTCGACAGGCTGAGAGCAGGCATAAAGGGACTCAACCTGTCATTGAACGGAGATGTAAGGGATGCCCTCGGAAACGACCCTCTGATCACTGCTGACGGCAAACTTCACGCATCCATCGATTCATTGGCCAGATTTGTTCCCGATTCGCTCGGAATATCTGCCTCCGGATGCATTGACGCAAAGATCCAGGGAAGTGCACTTCTTTCACAACTCGACATCTACAACTTCTCCAGATCTTCGATGACCGGAGAAGTGCTCAGCGACAGCATCTATGTCGACATGCAGAAGGACACCATCAGTGCAACCATCGAGGCCCTCCGCATCATATTGGGGCCGGAAGACAAGGAATCCAGACGTGACTCCACCAAGCACATCAGGCTCATGGGTGTAAGCGGAGAGATTGCAAAGGCGGACATTTCATATAAGTCATCCGTATCGCTGAAGGCAGAGAACTTCAGGATATCTGCAAAGAACGTCGTTGACGAAACCTCAGTTGCCGATACGGCAAAGAAGATATATCCTTTCAGCGGACGTGTCAACGCCGGCACCTTGATAATGAAGGATTCTGAAGGAACCATAATTGCCTTGAGCGAATCGGACAACAGATTCAACATCTTCCCAAAGAAAAACCAGCCATCAGTTCCGGTACTCTCGGTGACCAGCAGGAACAAGAGGATTGCGTTCAAGTCAGACGTAAACAGAGCCATGGTCAACGAAGCTGACATCAAGGCAAGCGCTGCGATGAACACTGTGGAAAGAAGGCAGAAGATGAAAGCGATGAGGGACTCGCTTGCCAAGGTATATCCCGATGTACCGAAGGACTCGCTCCTCATGCACATGATGGCAAGATCAAGAGCAAATGCGCAGACAAACATTCCTGAATGGATGAAGGAAGAAGACTTCAAAAGCCGGGATATTGACATCAGTCTCGACAAGACCATGGCGAAATATTTCAGGGATTGGGACCTCAAGGGCAATATCTCAGTGAAGAACGGAATCCTGATGACACCGTACTTCCCTTTACGCAACGTACTTCGTGGATTCGATCTTGATTTCACAAACGACAAGGTTGCAATCAACGAGTTCGGCATAATATCCGGAGACTCAGACATCAAGGCCCACGGAGAACTGACAGGAATCAGGAACGCGCTCCTTGGAAGAAGAGGCATGCTGAAGCTTGATGCAGAGATAAATTCCGGCAAGATGGACGCAAACCAACTCCTGAATGCATTCACATCCGGAAGCAACTTCAATCCGGAGTCTATGAGCGGATCTGCTGAAGATGTCAGCGATGAAGAATTCATGACTCAGATCGCCATCGACACTGCTTCAGTAAGCGAAGCTCCGTCCCTCATTGTCGTTCCGGGCAACCTCAATGCAAATCTGAGACTCAAGGCATCAGACATCAAGTACTCTTCTCTTCAGATCGACACAGTCACATCAGACATAAAGGTAAAGGAAAGATGTCTGCAGATCACGGACACAAAAGCCATGACAAACATGGGAGACATCTCTCTTGAAGGATTCTACTCGACACAGACAAAGAAGAGTCTGAAGACAGGATTCAGCATGAACTTCAAGGATATCACAGCGGAAAAGGTGATCGACCTCATGCCTTCCGTAGACACTCTGATGCCTCTTCTCAAATCGTTCGGAGGTATGCTCGACTGCGAGATTGCAGCAACCGCACAGCTTGATACAAACATGAATCTCCTCATGCCAAGCATCAACGGCATCATGCGCATAAGCGGCGAGGACCTCAGCATCAAGAACAGCGACATGTTCCGCAAGATGGCGAGACTCCTTGTATTCAAGAACAAGAAGGAAGGTCACATAGACAAGATGACCGTGGAGGGCGTGATCAAGGACAGCAAGGTCGAGATCTTCCCATTCATCCTTGAGATGGACAGATACATGCTGGGACTTAGCGGAGTACAGAACATGGACATGTCATACCGCTATCATGCATCATTGATCAGATCTCCGTTCCTTATCAAACTCGGAATGGACGTATACGGTTCAGATTTCGACAATATGAAGTTCAAGATCGGCAAGGCAAAATACAAGAACAGAAACGTTCCTGTATTCTCTACCGTAATCGACGATACGAAGGTCAACCTCGTCCAATCGATCAGGAACATCTTCGACAAGGGCATAGACGCCGCAATGGAAGAGAACAGAAAGATGAAAGCTATCGAGGCATTCAAGAAGAACATAGGCTATGTCCAGGCGGTCGACCAGAAACTTGAGGAACTTTCGCCTGAGGAGCAGAGCAAGTTCGAAGAAGAGCAGAAAAGAGAGGAAGAACTGAACAGTCCAGAAGAACAGAACAGTCCAGAAGAACAGAATAACGCAGAAACAAATGAATAGTCAGGAGTACATTGAAGTGGCAGTGAAGATCACTCCATTCAGCGAAGAAAATGCAGAAATTGTAACAGCGGAGATAAGCGAACTCCCGTTTGAGTCATTCTCGACGGAAGATCCGTATCTTAAATGCTATATCCAGAAGGAACTATATGACCAGCAGATACTCAAGGTCGTATTGAGCGGAGTCGAGGACTACGGATTTGAGGTGGAATACTCAGCGAACCTCATGCCGGCTGTAAACTGGAACGCACTCTGGGAAAGTCAGTTCACACCGATTGTGGTGGACAACAGATGCACTATCAAGGCATCGTTCCACGAAGGTCTGCGCAGGACCCGATACAACATCACCATCGACCCGAAGATGGCATTCGGAACAGGCCACCATCAGACTACATATATGATGTGTCGTGCTCTTCTTCAGAACGAGGATGCAGTCAGGGGAAAGGTTGTCATGGACATGGGCTGCGGTACAGCCGTCCTTGCCATCCTTGCAGCCAAGATGAAGGCCTCGCAGGTCTACGGAGTGGACATCGATGCAGTTGCGGCAATATCGGCATATGACAATGCCCGCCTCAACCGCGTAGGCAAGGTCATCGAAACATATTGCGGAGATGCATCCCTTCTCCAGCGCAACACGTATGACGTCCTGCTTGCAAACATCAACAGAAACATCCTCCTCCAGGATATACCTACATATTCACTCTGCATCCACAGAGGCGGACTCCTGTTCGTCAGCGGATTCTACCTTGAGGACATGCCTATGATCATCGGAGTGGCACAGAACGCCGGACTCGAATACGTAAGTCACGACTCGATCGACAACTGGTGCTGCATCAAGTTCATTAAAAAATAATCCCCGAAGACTAATCTTCAAGGACACATCCGTTGAACAGGAAATCTTTCTTTGCAACCTCCTGGGAGACGGTACAATATATCATCTCGCATGTTGTGCAGACCTTGCCTTCATGCGAGATTTCCGCATCTATGAACGCGAAGTTGCGTTTCATCTCCTTGAGGCGTGCTCTGATTTCGATCGGGCCCTTGCCCACCGGCACAGAGCTCTTATATCTCATATTCAGATGGGTTGTGACACCTGCAGTCTGAAGTTTCCTGGTAATCACCCAACCTCCTGTCTCATCAAGCAATGTGGCCTGGATGCCACCATGGAGGGTTCCCACCCAACTCTGGAAATTCTCATGAGGTTCCCAGATACACACGATATCATCCCCATCCTCATGGAACTCCATCTTGAGGCCGAAAGGATTAGAAGGGCTACAAGCAAAACAGTTGTAGCCCTTCTCTTCCAATCCTATGTATGGATTCTTTATTTTCTTCATATTACTCAGCTGCCTTGAGACGCTCAGCGTTCTCTGCGATCACAAGCTGGTCGAGAACATCCTGGATCGCACCGTCCATGAACACCGGAAGGTTGTACATTGTGTAGTTGATACGATGATCGGTCACACGTGACTGAGGATAGTTGTATGTACGGATCTTAGCCGAACGGTCACCACCTGCAACCATTGTCTTACGCTTTGCAGAGATTTCTGCGAGATACTTCTCGTACTCCATGTTGTAGAGACGTGTGCGGAGCTCGGCGAGAGCCTTGTCGAAGTTCTTGAGCTGCGACTTCTCATCCTGACACTGTACCACGATTCCTGAAGGAATATGAGTAAGACGGATAGCAGAATATGTTGTATTCACGGACTGACCTCCCGGACCTGATGAACAGAATGTATCCTTACGGATATCGTTCATATTGAGTTCGATATCAAACTCATCAGCCTCCGGAAGAACTGCTACAGACGCTGCAGAAGTGTGGACACGTCCCTGAGTCTCGGTCTGAGGGACTCGCTGCACACGGTGAACACCGGACTCATACTTGAGAACACCATATACGCCGTCTCCTGAAACCTTGCAGACGATTTCCTTAAATCCGCCGGCAGCACCTTCGGCCTGGTTGGTGATTTCCATTCTCCAGCCACGTGTCTCGATATATTTCGAGTACATACGGAACAGGTCACCGGCAAAGATGGCAGCCTCGTCTCCACCTGAACCACCTCGGATCTCAAGAATCGCATTCTTGCTATCCTGCGGGTCTGCCGGGATAAGGAGAAGTTTGATCTTCTCTTCCCATTCAGGAAGTGTAGGCTCAATCTCAGCGATCTCTTCCTTTGCCATCTCGCGAAGATCCTCATCCTTCTCGGTAGCAAGGATTTCCTTTGCCATCTCATAGTTCTCAAGAATCTTCTTGAACTCGTTTCCAGCCTCAATGATAGGTGTAAGTTCCTTATACTCCTTGTTGAGCTGAACGAATCTCTTCATATCCGAAATAACCTCAGGGTCAGAAAGCTGCGCCTGAAGTGCCTCATATTTTTCCTGAAGGCCCAATACCTTCTCCAAAAGTGAATTTTCTGCCATACGACTTATTATAAATTAGCCCGCAAATATAGCAATAAGTAATGGAAAATGAAAATGACTATTTACGTGACGCTGCGTCCAATGCCTCACGAGCCTCCGACATGATCTGGTACCAAGGATGGTCGTAGTCTGTGATCTTTATTCCGCGGAGTTTTCCAAGAGCCTCCTCAACCTCAGACACGTCGACACCTTCCTTGCGGAGCTGTCTCACCTTCTCGGCCACCTCGATTCCGTCGATAAGCTTTTCGAAACGGATAGACGAACGGTTGTATGGATATACGAAATATGTGTCACCGCTTATCCATTTGCCGAAACGAGAATCCATATGAGGTTCTGAAGGCCATGAATTGTATGCCCAACGGAGCATTCCGTCATAGTCATATGCCGCATTGTACCATCCGAGAAGTTCGCTCTCATATGGATCCGAGCATGTGAATGTATTAGGGAATGACGGATGGCAGCATACATAGAATGTTGTATAGAAACCATTCTCACGACGCATGTCGATGTCTTCCTTGCTTACGACAGAGTGATGGATAGCCACACACACGTCACGCATCATAGTGAATTTCTGGTATGAACGGTGGTTGTCAGCAAGAGCGAATCCCATCTCAGGAGCACATGCCATGAGAACATCTGCAGCAGCCTGCATCGCCTCAGGAGAACGCTCGTCCATTGCGATATTGGCAATCTCCAACCAGCCCTTTCCTTCAAGATGTTTCTTGAAATCCACGAGGAACGGAGTCCAGATTTCTTTGAAGATCTTTGTTCCCGGCTCTGCCTTCACCGTGATCATCTGACCTGCAGCCTCATCGAAATACTCGAGTTCACAATTCCAAGGAACCATTGAATAGCAGTTGATTTCTCTCTTGATTCCAAGATCAAGCATAAACTGCACCCACTTGTCGAAGATCTGATAGTCATAGCTCCATGTGCCGTTCTGATGCTTTGTCCATTTGATCATAGGTTCATATGCATCATAGCACTGATGATTCCACGGATCTTTGTTTACAGTAGCTGTGATAACCTTCTGGCCTGCATTTGCCAATCTCTTCATCACCGGTTTCATAGCCTCGAAGTGTGCGTCGCTCCAAAGCTCCACACCGTGTGCACGTGCCACTGCAGACGGATGCTGCCACAAATCAAGATGATAACTCCACTGATCCGGAGTCGGAAGAGTATGGTTCACGACCTCAAGCTCAAGCGGAAGAACAACCTTTCCGCAGCCGTCAAGGCTCACAGTTACCTTTGTCTTGTACACTCCTGCCTCGGCATCCTGAGGGACATTGATACAAACCCATACCGGACGTGCAGTACATGCATCCATATTGAAGTACGACAATGAATCAAGCATGTCAGGATACAGCATCTCAGGAGTCTTGTCCCTTTTATAACGCTGAGTCTTCATGAAATCCGGAGTACGCTGGTCAGCGATAGTATAGCGCACGAAATGAGCGGATGCAACTGAAGAAGGAAGCACAGCGTCCTTTGACTTGAAATCCGCAATTCTGCACTCGACTCCGTCCTTTGCCTCTGCACTCCAGAGAACGAGCTGCGCAGAGGCACGCTCACCCTTCCATACGGTAAGCCTGCAAGGCTCTGACGAGAGTCCAGCTGGAACCACACTTCTCTGATACACAAAGTCAGTGCTTCCCCAACCCGCATTGAGTTTGCCGTTAACATTGTTCCACTCCGCAGCCTGCTCGTCTGTGAGTGCCACAGGATCATTTGCCTCCACAAAAGTATTGACTTTGTTTACATTTGCCGTGCAGGCAACACATACCGCAAATGCGAGAGCGATTACAAGATACTTTTTCATGTTATATTAGGTTGTTGATTAAATGCTGTACGGCAGCCTGCGCGCAGACACAGCCGAAGACTGCAGGGATATATGATATTGTGCCCACCTGGGACTTCTTGTTTCTGTCTTCGCATGGAACGATGGATTCCTTATCCGGAAGTTCTTCCGAGAACACCACTTTGAAACCCTTCTTGATGCCCATATAGCGGAGACGCTTACGTACGATGTATGCCAACGGACAGTTGAACGACTTCGACACATCCGCAATGCGCACCTTCGTAGCATCATATTTCGCTCCTGCGCCCATCGACGACACAAGCGGAATACCGTTGTCCATGCAATACTTGATCAGATGCAGTTTCGGCGACAATGTGTCGATGGCATCAACGAGGAAATCGATCTTATATCCGCCAAGTACATCTCCAGCCTTTTCCGCCTCAAGATATTCCTTTATGACTACGAGGTCGAGTTCCGGATTGATATCCTTCAGACGCGCCGCAAGCACATCACATTTCGGTTTGCCCACTGTCGAATCCAAGGCAAGCAGCTGACGGTTCTTGTTCGTCACAGACACATCGTCGCTGTCAAGAATTATCAGATGGCCGATTCCGGCACGGACAATCATCTCGGCGGCATAACCTCCGACTCCTCCGACACCGATTACAGCCACTGTGGAATTTCTGAAGTGCTCAAGCATTTCCGGACCGACCAGCATCGCGGTTCTTTCCTGCCAGTCCATCATAGTCCTTTCGCTTTACCTTCGTCCCAGATCGCATCCATTTCCGCAAGAGTCATATCCTTCAGATTGCGGCCTTTGCGGATTGTATTTTCCTCAAGATATGTGAAACGGCGACGGAATTTCGCGCATGTACGCTCAAGGGCAGTATCCGGGTTCAATCCGTACAGTCTCGCAGCATTCACTGTAGCGAAGAGGAAATCACCGAGTTCATCCTCCGCCCTGTCATAAGCCGCAGCTCTTTCTTCCTCAGTCGTTGCCGCAGCCATGGCATCCAGCTCTGCCTGATACTCTCCAAGTTCCTCCTTCACCTTTTCCCACACATCTTCCTTCTTCTCCCAGTCGAAGCCCACACCACGTGCCTTGTCCTGCATTCTATAGGCCTTGAGAAGAGGCGGGAGTCCGTCAGGAACTCCGGACAGTACAGTCTTGTTACCGTCCTTTTCCTTGGTCTTGAGCATCTCCCACTGCTTGATCACATCCTCTGCACCGCCGACCTCAGCAGTCGAGAACACGTGCGGATGACGATATATAAGCTTATCACACAGGAAATTGATCACATCGACGATATCATAGTTCTGCTTTTCCTCACCTATCTTGGCATAGAAAAGCACGTGCAGAAGCACGTCTCCGAGTTCCTTTGAAAGTTCGCGCTCATCACCGGCCAGAATGGCTCCGTTGAGTTCATAGACCTCTTCGATTGTCTGCGGGCGAAGCGACTCGTTTGTCTGCTTTCTATCCCACGGACACTTCTCTCTAAGTTCATCAAGCACGTCGAGAATTCTCCCGAATGCCTGCAATTTTTCTTCTCTTGTATGCATAGTGGTGCAAAGTTAGCAAATAAGTGAAAAATAACTATCTTTGGGAGACTAAACGGAAGGTTATGCTTAAGGAAATCAAATTCGTCTCAGCCCAGGAGGCTGTAAAGGTTGTCAAGTCCGGCGACCATATACATTTGAGCAGCGTTGCGAGCGCTCCAAAGATACTTATTGACGCGCTCTGCGCAAGAGGAGACGCCGGTGAATTGAGGGATGTACGCATCCACCATCTCCACACCGAGGGAGCAGCTCCCTATTCGGATCCGAAGTACGATGGCATATTCTTCCATCAGGCCTTCTTCGTAGGAGCAAACGTACGCAAAAGCGTCCAGGCAGGATACTCGGACTATATTCCTGTATTCCTCAGCGAGACTCAGAAGCTCTACCGTTGCGGCGCACTGCCATGCGACGTTGCAATGATCCAGGTATGTCCTCCGGACAAGCACGGATATGTATCTCTCGGCACATCTGTGGATGCCACACTTGCAGCTATCGAATGTGCAAAGACAGTGATTGCAGTTGTGAACCCTAACGTGCCGCGCGCATGGGGTCAGGCTATGATTCCAATGGATATGATCGACATCTTCGTTGAAGGCAACGAGCCGCTTGAGCCTGCTCATTTCAGCGAGCCTAATGAAGTGGAGATCGCTATCGGAAAGCACTGCGCTGCCCTAATCGACGACGGAGCATGTCTCCAGATGGGTATCGGAGCCATTCCTAATGCAGTTCTTGCACAGCTTGGCAATCACAAGAACCTTGGAGTACACACAGAGATGTTCGCTGACGGCGTGCTGGAGCTTGTGGAGAAGGGCGTAATCAACGGATCGAACAAGGTTACAGATAAAGGCAAGCTCGTTTCAACCTTCCTCATGGGTTCACAGAAAGTATACGATTTCATCGACGACAATCCGATGGTTGCAATGATGGACGTAGGATATACCAACGACCCTTTTATAATTTCACAGAATCCTAAGATGACAGCCATCAACTCGGCTGTCCAGATCGACCTCACAGGTCAGGTATGCGCAGACTCTATCGGAACCAAGTTCTATTCCGGCGTAGGCGGACAGGTCGACTTCGTATACGGAGCGTCACGTGCACCTCAGGGTAAGGCAATCATCGCAATGCCGTCATGCACAAACAAGGGTGGCAGCAAGATCGCACCGACCATCATCGAGGGCGGCGGAATCGTTACCACAAGACCTCACGTACACTATGTAGTGACAGAATACGGATCAGTCAACCTCTACGGCAAATCAATGCAGGAGCGCGCGAAACTCCTCATCAGCATTGCGCACCCAGACCACAGGGAAGAGCTTGACCGTGCGGCATTCGAGCGCTTCGGTCCGCACTATCACTCAGTAAAGATATAGTGTATCTATAAAACAGACAGCGTGCTGTTACCGGCGATCCTCCCCCACAAGTGGGTCCCCTCCCTTTTCGGGAGCCAATGTCGCCTTGTAACAGCACGCTGTCTGTTTATAATTCAGATCGAACTGCTTACTGATATTCTCTAGGCAGGAAAAACTGTTTTTCTTCCCGTTTTTCCACTCATTTTTGGCCAGAATCGGCTGATTTTCCGGTTTTCGATCAAGAAATCCGCTAATTTATTGATCGAAAGCTCTGCACACCTCACCTGCTGTCAACAATATACCATTCTCCTCAGCAAAACATACCGGTTCATCAACAAACCTACAGAATCACAATATCCGGTCTTTCCTTGATGCAAATTTCCTGAATCACTCAAGCTCTGAAATAAGATGAAGCCAGACAGCGGCGAGCCTGTGCCTCACTTATAGAATATGCTTGACATAGATGTCGTATAATCGCCTCTCGTTCAGAAAAAGTCAGTTCATAAACAGACACCTTATCGGCATTCGGAAGAACCTCTGTGTCAACGATTGTGCACAAATCAATATCCGAGAGGTTTCTATACTTGTGACGCCCACTCTCGTTTATCAGCATTCTATCCACACTCTGCAAGTTAATACCCTTCTCTATCACATCGAGTGTAACTGGGGGCTGTTGATTTTCATCTTTCTCCTGTTCCTTTCTCCACTCCTCGCCAGAGATTCTATTCATATAATACAGGAAAGAGCGCGGGGTCACAAACATATTCTCAACCTCGGCCGTATCGATAACCGTATCTCTAAGATAAACACCCGACCTGGTCATTTTATAACCTGACGGATAATCATTTAACCTTGGCAGATACCTACGACTATGTTTCTCCGACAGTAGTTCTTCGTGATTGAATTTGCCGAGTTCCTTACTGAAATATGTATTTGCGGATGAATGAGCATATCCGAACGGAGTCAGTGACAAACCATGGTGCAATGGATTTCTCAGGATATAGCAGATTGCTGCCAAAATATGGTGCAGTCCTTCGAGTTCCAGCACAAAAGGAGTTTTTTCTCCCAGGCGGCCTTGCCTCCTATACTTATTGTTGAAATAACGTGTGTATAGTAGCCATGCACGTTCTATCATCTCATACGGATTTTCCGTCCTTACTCCAATATGAGTATGTGTAGGCATCTCCGCGTCTGCCAAGAGAATCGTATCGGTCTCATATGCAGCTATGGCGATGCAATTGAACAGGCGAAAGTAATCTTCATCAGTCCGGCAGATCAATTCATCACCGCCGGACATACATATATGATAAGGTTTTCTCATAAGGTTTTTCTTTTCCGACAAAGCTAAGCGACGCGATGTTACACCACAGCAAGAAAAAGAAAATCTTAAAGCAAGAAAAACACAAAAAACTAAAAAAAAGAAAAATTCCGCAAAATCACAGAGAGCAAAAGAGTCTTTCCGAACCTAAACAGTCTGCCGATTATTTGTTATATTTCCTCTATAAATCCAGATCAGATACTATCTATGCACCGTGAGTGCTGTCATGACTTCTCATAAGTGCGTGAGGCAATGCCCCTACCATAGATAGCGGTGAAGATATAATATAACAATTTCCTCTGCGAACTAAGA
>JBGVEY010000001.1:0-28052 GCA_045120635.1 Candidatus Cryptobacteroides sp. | reverse complement strand
AAAGAGGCATAATGGTTGTCCTGCTGCTTCTCAGGATCGCTATGACGATGGATGCTGGCATAGGTGTGGTAGTTCCCTGTTGTGCTGGCAAGGAACTTTTCCTTATAGAATGCCATCACCATCTCTTTGCCATCCTGACCTTCAGCAGTGTAGTCCCATTGGAAAATCAGATTGCCGCTGCCGTTAGGGTCTGCCCACGAAGCGCGCGTAGCAGTCTCGATGCCCACACCGCCTTCAAAGGTGAGGCGGTAGGGACCAGATGGAACTTCCGGTGTGACAGGCAGATCCGGCTGATCGGGCGTAACATCCTCGCGGTTACATGACGCAAGGAGTCCCGTTGCAGCAACTGCCGTTGCTAGTATTTTGAAATATCTGTTCATATCATTCTCGGTAAATAGGTTAGTAACTGAGGTAAGGACCAAACTCCGAATCGTCACTGTCAGGGCCATATCCGCTTGCCTGCAGAACGGCCTGCTCGACCATGATTTCCAGAACCTCCAGCTTCGGAGGCTCATAGTTCTCAAATCCTTTGTCTTTCTTTTCCATATAGTTTTCGTTTTATTATTTCCATGATGAATCAGACCATTTCCTTTACGGAATATTCCAACTCGATCTCCCTGAGTCTGTCCTTCTTTGTGAACCACCTTGTCCCGAAGCACTCCTTGCAGCAGAACTCTTCAAGGGCATTGCCTTGATCATCGAATTCACTGACACTTATCTTTACTCTGGGGATTGACTTCCCTCGCCCATGATACATAGTATACTCGAGCCAGGACTTCATCTCCTCATTCATATCCTCCACGGACTCCAGAAGCAGAAGCGCTGTGTGATTCGCGGGACGGATCATCTTGTATGTCTTCTGTTCCCTGAAGGTCATTGTCAGATCGCCACCCTTCAAATGGAACGTAGCTTTTACCGGCATAGATTAACTTTTAATTATGTGTTGTCTCAAATTTAATTTATTTGATTTGAATAATTTATATTTTTGCCAAAAATCGTGGTTTCACTTTTCTATAAAGGTTACACTTTTAGGCAGAAATGCAGCTTAACTACTTTTTTCACAACGCATTACAATTCAAGAAATATTTTTTAGACACCTGACACAGAAATGAGGAATTTCCACATAATCTCACACATGGACAGCATAGAGCTGGCTCATAACGAGAACGGACGCATCACCGGAGCATCATACATCTCCCTGGACAGGCATGAGACCGTCACCGACCCGTTCCTGCAGCACCACGTGGTGATCTTCGTCATCAAGGGAGACATCGGCCTGACCTGTAAGCACTACAGCGAGAAGACAGTCAGGGAAGGCAGCATGGCCTTCCTCTCCAGAGGAGGCCTCCTGCACATCAAGGCAGGAAACGCCAAGACCTCGCTGCTGGTCTTCGGCTTCGACGAGGTCGCCATCAGGACCACAGACTCCCTCGTGGACTTCCTTACCACGCACGGCAACCTTAAAGGGCGCGTGCACAACACCTTGCCGATGAAGAGCAGCATAAGGCACATCGTAGAGGGAATCGTGACCGAGGTGCGAAAGGGGAAGCTCAAGGACGCCTCCATATGTCAGGCTTGGCACACCGTGCTCTTCATCACATTCGTGACCTACTACACAAAAGCACAGGTGACGGAGTTCTTCAGGCCTCTGGTCAGCTCGGAGATCAATTTCCGCGACTTCATAGAGAACAACTACCTCGAAGTCGACGGAAATGTCGAGAAACTCATCCTCTTCTCCGGAATGAGCCACCATCATTTCCACAAGCAGTTCAACGAAGAATTCGGCATGAGCCCGAAGACCTGGATGCTGGAACGCTTCAAGCAGGAACTGATCCATCACTCATCCCGTCCTAACGCGACGACGTCATTCGTAGCCAGCAAGCTCCGCATCACCGACGTCCGCCTCTGCCAGCTCACCCGCAAATACTACAACTGCACCCCGATGGAGCTCATAGCGAAGCTCAAGTGGGGTGCAGATGAGGGATAAAAGAAACAGGAACTTCTTAATAGAGTGATTACGAGGTAAGAGTTTGACTCATAATTTGTTGTATTATATACTGTTGAATAAGTTCCTATTTAGACCAAGTTCCCATAATAATATGTATTGTGTAACCGAATTTTCAGGAAGGGGAGACACCGAAAAAAGAAGAAAAACGGAAACCTCCCATGTAATCTAGATCAGGATATATTTCAGAATGAACAGAACTGCAAGTATGTACATTGCAGGAGACAGTTTCTTGAACTTACCGCAGATTACGTTCATGAGCACATAGGTTATCATACCTATGAGGATTCCATTAGAAATGGAGTAAGTCAGCGGCATCATGATCATGCATACGAATGCCGGAATCGACTCTGAAAAATCATCGAAATTCACATTCTTGATCTGTTCCACCATCAGCAATCCTACAATGATCAAAGCAGGAGCTGTCGCTGCAGACGGAATTGAAAGGAAGAGCGGCGAGAAGAAGATCGCTATGACAAAGCAGCCTCCTACAACAAGAGCTGTAAGTCCTGAACGACCGCCCTGAGCTACTCCTGCTGCACTTTCTACATATGTCGTAGTTGTAGAAGTTCCTAAAACAGCTCCTAAAGTCGTTGCTATGGAGTCTGCCATGAAAGCCTGCTTTACTCTGTGTATATTACCGTTTTCATCCATCATCTTTGCTTTTGTACACACTCCTACAAGAGTTCCTACGGTATCAAACATATCAATGAAGAAGAATGTAAAGACAACCACCAGCATGTCGACCGAGAAGATCTTGTCGAACTCGAACTTACAGAAAATCGGGGCTATGGATTCAGGAACTGATACGATTCCCTTGAACTCGGTAACACCAAGAGGAATACCGATGATCATAGTGATGATGATTCCCAGAAGGATAGCTCCCGGTACATTACGGGAGTACATGAAACCGGTAATGATCAGTCCGATGAAAGCAAGAAGGGCCGAACCTGAGGTGATGTTTCCAAGGGCTACGAGAGTTGCACCATCATCAACTACTAATCCAGCACTCTTCAGACCGATAAATGCTATGAACAGTCCAATACCTGCGCCGATTGCATTCCTCAGACTCATCGGAATAGCATTTACGATGGCTTCTCGCAAGTTAGTGAGAGTCAAGACAATAAAGATAAGACCTTCGATAAGTACTGCTGTAAGGGCGAACTGCCATGAATAGCCCATTCCCATGCAGACACTGTAAACGAAGAATGCGTTCAATCCCATTCCCGGAGCAAGACCGAAAGGAAGTTTGCCGATAAATGCCATAGCAAGACATCCCGCAATGGCTGCAAGAGCAGTGGATGTGAATACTGATCCGGCAGGCATACCGTCAAGTTCGCCGAACATAGTCGGATTGACTGCAAGGATGTACGACATGGTGAGGAATGTGGTGATACCGGCAACAATCTCAGTGCGGACCGTTGTCTTAGTGGAATCGAATCCGAATAGTTTCTTAAGCATATCGTTTCAGTTTAGAAAATCCATTTTGCTCCGATTGTCGGCATTGCCGCGAAACCTTTCTTTACGAAGTTGCATGTGAGTTCTACCTCTGTACCGAGACTGAGGTTGATTTTCTCCCATCCTTTGATCTTGTTCAGATTGACCCAAAGCTGTGGCTCTGTCATGAAGATGTATTCCGTGCCTTGCCATGGTCTTGCCTCTTTCCAGAAATCTGCGAATCCGTTGAAAGAAATCCAATGGTTGAAGAAATCGAGATTCCATACTCCGGTGATCTGGAAATTGCTTACCTGTGCTCTGCCGTTCAGTCCGACAGTTCCAGGTATTGCCTTATAGGCAGCCGTCACAGACCAAGTCTTGCTCCAGTCGCTCGAATGTCCGGAGTATGTAAGACCTCCAAGCCAGCAGTTGTTGAATGAGCCGGCTTCTGTGTTCAATCCGCCGTTGTACTCAAGATGAACAGACAGCCAGTTCACCTTGCTGTCCTGCCAGAAGCAGAATTCACGCGCTATTTCCCAATATGCACCGGAAACTTTAGGATTGTAGTCGAGATCGACGAAGAAGAATGTGTTTCCTGCATTGTCTGCGCGGAACATTTCTACGGTGGTGGTTGCAGAGCTGCGACCAAGGTCATAATGCAACTGAACATTCTGAGCTGCCGCTCCAAGCGATACCATGGCCAGAATAATGGTCGGGATCAGTCGTTTCATATAGTTTGGATTCGGGTTTACTCTACAAAAATAAACAATTTTTAAATCTTTATGATTATACCATACAATTCAATTAAACTTACAATATGAACAAGGTATCGGACAACCCTTTAAAAAACCGAGACGGCGAGATATCGCCGTACGTTATCATTACAGCTCTTTTCGTAATGTGCTATGTGGTCTCGAAACTGATGGCAGTCAAAGTCATCAGTTTCTTCGGATTATTCTATTTTGACGCAGGCACAATCACTTTCCATCTTGCATACATGCTTGGTGACGTCCTCACTGAGATATGGGGCTATCGTATTGCTAGGAAGACGAAAGAGATAGTCTATTTGATTTCGGTGACTGATTAGCGGAGATGTGCCACAGTCTTTTTCCAGTTGCCGAAATGGAGGTCTGAATCCTTGATCATAAGGTTGAGCTCGCCCTCGAATTCGACATCGAGATTGGTGTCGCGGACGATCTGAAGAAGGTTGAGAAGTCCATCGTATTTCTGGGCAACCTCTGCTGAAGCAGGTTTGCCAAGCATCTTTATACACTTTTCGTCATCCTCGCATGTGGAGAATACGATTTCCATTTCACGTTCTGTGAGTGCCTGGTCTTCATCGTCCACAAGCATACAGCTCTGGAATGTTTCGAAGTTGATCGCCTTTGCGTATTTTACGACGAAATGCCCTCTGGTCCATTCTCCGTTGCCGTTCTTTGTAGGCGAATCGTATCCGAGCCATTTGTCCATCGCAGCGAAGAAATAGAGCATGCCTTCATGCGGGAGTCGGTTCTCCGGATCGAAGGCTGCGATGTCCTCGCAGTTGATCTGGCAGACGAACGTCAGAGGATAGTCAAATGTTTCTCCATCCTCTGTGACTTCGATTGTAGGATACTGCATGTTCTCAGGCATGTCAGGGTCTCCCCACCATTTGCTTGCACAGAAAAGTACTCTTTCAGAATGTTGAAGTGTAAGTTTTATAGCCATGATATAAAGTGTTTGTCATCAGAATGTTAAACCAATGCCCAGTGTAGCGGAAACTGCATGTCCTTCATTGCGTGTGAATGAGGTGATATGCTCTCCGTAATATTCGATTTCCGGATGTGTCCGGATATATCGTAATGACGCCAGGATATCCAGCTTGGTATATCTGCTGAGCGAGAGCCGGTGTCCGATACCTATTCTGCCGACTATCAGTTCCTGAGGTTTCTCCTTGATGCTGATGCCGCTGCCGCCTTCACCGTAGACGAACCATCTGTCAGCTGTATGGTCTTTACCGAAGAATCCTGTAAGTCTCAATGTTGCCGGGATTGCCGGATGCATGTCGGCGATTCCTGTATAACCAAGGCGTAGTGAGAGATTCCAGTTATGATTCAGATTGTATCCGGCATGGATGTTGACTTCACCGTTCGGGATATGCCTGCCTTTGAATTCCTTCTGTTCTATACGGTATCCTTCCGGTGAGATGAAATAGTTGTGGTGTCCGGATAAAAAGGTTTCAACGTAGCTCCAATCGACTCCATATGTGAAACGTGGGATGTCATATGTACGCGTCTTGCCTGCCGAGCATATGCATGTCAGCAGAACGAGTGCGAGTATGAGCAATCCCCTTTTCATTGTCAGAATGTGTATTTGATTCCGATTTC
This sequence comes from Candidatus Cryptobacteroides sp., assembly GCA_045120635.1. GTDB lineage: Bacteria > Bacteroidota > Bacteroidia > Bacteroidales > UBA932 > Cryptobacteroides. The sequence goes on along the minus strand of JBGVEY010000001.1, from coordinate 22,244 downwards.
AGGTATAAGTGAGTAGTATATTCCGTTTTTATAAAGCTTCATTGTGCTGTGATTCAGCCTGTTGACGATATGTGCGCCCAATACGGGGGCAAGGCTGACGGATATTGCGATCTTACGGTCGAACAGGCATTCTCCTCCTATTGCTCCCCTCAGTCCTATCAGCATACCATCAAAGTCATTGTTTTCTGCAGTCCATCCAAGAACGGCTCCCGGTCCTGCGAACAGTCTGATAGAATTGCCTTCCGATGATTCCCATTCCTTGAAAATGATATTCCAGGATGCCGCTGCTGAAATTCCTGGATAGTCCTTTCTTCCTGCAAACATTTCTGACGTTTCCGCCCTGAGTGAAATGCCGAGGAATGTGTCAGGTGCGCACTGATGTTCGTAGACGATTCCTATGTTGCTGAACGAGAAGGATGTGCCGACCGATTTGGGTTGAGAATATGCCGAAAGCAGTGATGCACACGACAACACTGCTGATAAAAATATCATTTTAACATATCCGGACATGTTTATTACCCAAATTTTCCCAAAGATAATATCTTTTGTCAGAAGTGTCAAAAGTCGAATTATTTTTCTACTTTTGCAAGCTACGTACTAACCTAAATCAACAGTAAATGACTGTAATAATCAAACCTGTTACAACCCGAAAGGAACTTAAACAGTTTGTGCGATTTGCCAACAAACTGTACAAAGGCAACAAATACTATGTTCCTTCGATGCCATTGGACGATCTCAACACGTTGGATAAGACGAAGAATGGCGCATTCGAATTCTGTGAATCAGAATATTATCTCGCTTACAAGAACGGCAATCTCGTCGGCCGTGTCGCTGCAATCATCAACCACAAGGCAAATGAATCATGGAAGGTCAATCAGGTGCGTTTCGGCTGGTTTGACTTCATTGACGACATTGAGGTGTCGACTGCCCTTCTTGATGCGGTTATAGCATTCGGAAAGTCCAGGGGCATGACACAGATTGTAGGACCTCTCGGTTTTACGGATTTCGATCCTGAAGGAATGCTTGTGGAGGGATTCGACCGAGTGAGCACAATGGCTCTCATCTACAACCACCCTTATTATCCTGAGCACATGAAGAAGCTTGGATATTACAAGGAAACAGGATGGGTGGAATACAGACTCATATTGCCGGAGTCGGTTCCTGAACGTCACCAGCAGCTTAGCGACATTGTCATAAAGAGATACAACCTCAAGTTACGCAAGCTCACCCGCAAGCAGATCAGGGAAGAGAACTACGGTCAGAAACTCTTCAAGCTCATCAATGAAACATATTGCGTCCTCTACGGATATTCATTGCTTTCAGAAAAGCAGATCGACCAGTATGTGGATCAGTATCTTGCGATCATTGATGCCCGGATGCTTGCTTTCATTGAGGATGAGCATGGAGATCTGATTGCAGCCGGAATTACAATTCCGTCATTGGCAGAGGCTCTTCAGAAATGCAATGGAGAGATGTTCCCGTTCGGATGGTGGCATCTTCTTAAGGCGATGTTCTGGAAGAAACCTGACACTCTCGACCTGCTTCTGATCGGAGTAAGACCGGATTACCAGAACAAGGGCGTGCCTACGGTACTCTTCAACGACCTGATCCAGACACTCCTCAAACTGGGATTCAAATATGCTGAAACAAATGCCAACCTCGAGACTAATCATAGCGTACAGGCGCTTTGGGATCCGTTTGAAAAGGAACAGCATAAGAAGAGATGGGTATTCGGTAAGGATATCTGATGATTTAAAAGATAATCTTGTCAATGGACATTTTTGAAGATAACATTGGACGCAGCAAAATGCTGCCGCCGCTACCGGAAAGGATGAGGCCCCACAATCTTGATGGATATGTGGGTCAGCGTCATCTTATAGGTGAGGGTTGCATTCTCAGAAACATGATCGAAAGCGGTAATCTTTCGTCATTCATTCTCTGGGGCCCTCCGGGAGTAGGTAAGACTACCCTATCTCATATTGTAGCCAAATCTCTTGGACGTGAGTTCTTTACACTGTCTGCAGTCAGTGCCGGCGTGAAGGATGTGCGTGATGTGATAGACAGGGCAAGGTCCAACTCGCTCTTTTCCGGCGGTGCTTCTCCTGTGCTGTTCATCGACGAGATCCACAGATTCAACAAGTCTCAGCAGGATGCATTGCTCGGAGCCGTGGAAGACGGAACAATAGTTCTGATCGGCGCAACCACAGAGAATCCTTCGTTCGAGGTCATTACTCCCCTTCTTTCGAGATGTCAGGTGTTTGTTCTCAAGTCTCTCGGAATTGAAGATCTTCAGCAGCTTCTTAACAGAGCAATAGCTCAAGACGAGGTGCTCAAGTACAGAAATATTGAAGTCAAGGAGACTGAAGCGTTGTTCAGATACAGCGCCGGCGATGCCAGAAAACTTCTGAACATTCTTGAAATTGTAGTGAATTCATTCACAGGCGGCAAACCTGTAGTGATCGACAACAAGACGGTGACATCCTGCCTTCAGGAGAACACTGCGATATATGATAAAGGTGGAGAAATGCATTATGACGTGATTTCCGCCTTCATCAAGAGTGTGAGAGGTTCTGATCCGAATGCAGCTGTGTATTACCTTGCACGAATGCTCGCAGGTGGCGAAGACCCTAAGTTCATTGCAAGACGTCTCTGCATCCTCGCTGCTGAGGATATCGGCCTTGCAAATCCTAACGCACTGCTTCTGGCGAATTCCACATTCCAGATTGTTCATACCATCGGTATGCCGGAGGCAAGGATTCCGCTTTCTGAATGTACTATATATCTTGCCTCTTCACCTAAGAGTAATTCGGCCTATATGGCAATAAATGAGGCTCTTGCTGTGGCTAAGGATACTCAGATGGCAGCGGTTCCGCTCTATCTCAGAAACGCTCCTACACAGCTTATGGAAGAACTTGGATATGCGGACGGATACAAGTATGCGCATGATTATCCCGGACATTTCACTGACCTTGAATTCATGCCGGCTGAACTGTCGGGAACCAAATTCTATGAACCGGCCGACAATAAACACGAAGATGGTTTGAGAACCAGACTTGAATCACTCTGGCCTAAGTATTATAAGAAATAGATACTTCCTAGAATGGATATCCCACACCGAAATGGAGGGCGTATCCGTCTTTCTTCAACCACTGCTCAGGTCTTACCCACTTGTCAGCCCTTGCAGGATCGTGAACCTTGAGACCAAGGTCAAGTCGCAGAAGAAGGAATCCGAAATCAAGGCGGAGGCCTGCTCCCCAGTTGGCGGCAATGCTTTCGCCGAAGGTGTTCCACTTGAATCTTGCAAGCATATCCTCTTCTGTGTCACCATCTTGAAGAGTCCATACATTTCCTGCGTCAGCGAACACAGCTCCCGCAATTTTCCAGAATATATTGAAGCGGTATTCGATATTAGCTTCGAGTCTCATGTCACCGGTCTGGTTAGGGATGACGAATGACTTGTCCAATGCAGACAGACCAGGTCCGACAGTTCTTGCCTGCCAACCTCTCAAACTGTTCGCTCCACCGCAATAGAAATGCTTTTCAAACGGGAGGGCAGATGAGTTTCCGTATGCATATCCTGCGCCCGCAACAAGGCGTGTCGCGATTGACTGACCGTCTTTCTTTCCGAAGATCCATGTGCGTCCGAGAGTGATTTCTGCTCTTACGAACTGAGAGAAAGGTGTGTTCCAGATCATTCCTGATCCGTCAGCATCCTTCCGCATGAGAGGCTTGAATGCGCTGAGAAGATTTCCTGCGATATCAAGCTGAAGACGCGAATAGAAATAGGTCGACTTTGGAATAGGGTCAGAGTTGCTCGTATAATACAATGTACCGCCTGAACCCAGATCAAAGTGGTTCTGGTATGCATTTCTGAGGAACGGGTCGTTTGCAAGCGTGTTCTCGAAATTCTTGTCGATCTTAAGAAGATTGACGATGTTCATCTGGATCGGGTACACCTGATAGAAGAACTTGCTCTTGAGGTTTCCTGCATATCCGTATGAAGTCGAGATGATGTTTCTTGTGTACTCAGGACGGTTCTGGAAGTTGTAAGACAGGTTCACATCTGTTCTTGGAACCGCCTGCTTGAAATAGCTGTAAGACAGAGGAAAGAACTTAGGGAAACTCAGACCAGCCGAGACTCCGAATTCGTCTGATCTTACATTGTCGTTGAACTTGAACTGGAAGTTGCCCATGAAACTCAGGTTCAGGAACTCTCCTCCCCTGAATATGTTCTTGTGGTAGTATGAGACCTGAGGAGATACTCCGAACAGACCTGACGAGTTGATCGAAGTTTCAAGGTTGACCTTGAATCCCTGGATCTTCGACTGGTTGAGCGAAATCGATGAGCTTACCTTGTTCGTGTCAGTCTGGGTCATTCCGACGTTTACTCCACTGAAGATACGCAATGCTGAAAGACGCGAGTAGGTATTGTGTACATCTGACTCACTATAAGTCTCTCCAGGAGTTATCGTGTTCAGGCCGGTAAGAACCTTCTTTTTGATTTTCAGAGTGTTAGGATAGTCTATCGAGACCGAGTCAAAATAGAATTTACGGATTGGAACAGCGTCCTTAGGGGTTTCGTTCCTCGTATATTCGTTGATTGTAAGCTTAAGAAGCGCAGAGTCCGGAACTGAGAGCGTGTCGGCCTCGAAGAAATAGTAGTTCTTGCTGAACGTGTAGTAGCCCTTGTCTCTCATGACAGCGCTTGAACGGACAGTCTCCTTCTCAAGTGCATCCTCTGAGAGGAAATTTCCCGGACGGATGGACATTGACGCAGTGTCGCAAAGGAAATCATACGCAAATGCCTCATTGTCGGGCAGTATTATCTTGATGTCCTTGATAGGGATCTGCTTGCCGAGGGTCACTTTATAGGTGACACGTACATTCTTTCTCTCTACATCGATCGAACTCTGTACATGTGATCCGTAGTATCCGAGATATTCAAGGTGGTTGGTGATATTGTCGACCGAACTGTCGACCATTTCCGGATCATAGATCACAGGCGCCACTCCGATCTTCTGAACGAACTTGTCCCAACCTTTGCCCTTTCCGTTCACCCAGTTGTACACGTAAAGGAACGGGTTGAATCCGCCATGCTTCTGTTTGAGATATGGAGTGAGAAGGTTAGGGTTGAATTCCTTGCTGTTGGTGATTTCTATCTTGTTACTGGCAAGGCGGTACTGATCAGCCTGCAATGTGCGTGTAGTGCTACAGGATGCAAGTGTGGCAGCAATGAGAACTGCGATAAATATGTTCAGTAACCTCCTCATGTATATAAATCATACAAAAATATCTTAATCTGACCGTTTCTCAAAATTTTCGCCAAAATTTTAATACCTTTGGTCTGCAATCGACCCGTATATAAGATTTTTCGTGGCACGTAAATCACTATGCATTAGCTACTTATCGTAAGGCGATGCCCCTAAAACGGGGAATCGATTTTCGGTATCTTGCTGAAATTCAGCGAGTTGCGTGTCGCCCTTAATTTGTTTATGTCTTTTGCGGATAATCGGTTATATTTGCTGAAATGAATGAATCAGATTTATACGATGTCAATTTCCAATAACGAGATTAAGAAAGTTAAGTCCTTGCAGCAGAAAAAGTTCCGTGATGAGACGGGGCTTTTCATCGTAGAAGGCGAAAAAATGGTACGTGAAGCCATTGATTCCCAGTTCAAGGTGGAAAAGGCGTACTACAGATCAGAGATCGGAGAAGAAGGTATGAAACGTATTTCAGCCCTCTCAAACCCGTCTCCTGCTCTTGCAGTGGTACACAAGCCGAAGGATTCGTCGCTCGATGATGCTTCTGTTCTGGCGGATGTCATCAGGGAGGGCGGACTCTTCCTAGCTTTGGACACAATAAGGGATCCGGGCAATCTCGGAACTATTCTCCGCATTGCAGACTGGTTTGGAATTAAGGCCGTATTTGCGGCGAAGGACACTGTGGATGTCTTCAATCCTAAGGTCGTGCAGGCTACCATGGGCGCGATTTTCCGCGTGAAGCTGCATTATGTAGATCTTCTCGAGGTATCAGACCTTGTTCTTGCAAACGGAGGAAAGGTCTACGGTACATTCCTCGACGGAGAGAACATGTATGAGAAGAACCTCGATACAGGAAAGGACTCCCCTGTCATGATCGTTATCGGAAATGAATCGGAAGGTGTTTCCAAAGCGATGGAGGCAAAGGTTTCCGACCGTCTCTATATCCCGCCGTATCCGGCAGATGCTCAGACATCAGAGTCACTCAACGCAGCGATAGCAACGGCAATAACAGTGGCGGAATTCCGCAGAAGATAGTATACTATGAATACAGTAGAACCATTGATACTCAAGGAATTGAAGGGTACTGACTATAAGTCCCTAATCAAGTTCCGTGTAAGAAAGATCCTCATGATCTGCAGCTACTATGACGCGTACATTCTTGAAGAGGACGGTCAGATCGAGTCGCAGATCTACAGAGAGTATATTGACCTTAACCTGAGTAACCCTCCTCAGTTCGTATGGGTGCAGACATCTGCTCAGGCACGCGAGATGTTGAATACCGTCGTCGGTATCGATATGGTCATGTGTCTTTACAATGTCGGTGACAAGGAGATTTTCAGCCTTGCTTCTGAACTCAAGCAGGAAGGACGAAGCCTGCCGTTTGTGCTTCTGACCCATTTCTCGAAGGAGGTCTATAGAAGACTCGCCCTCCAGGATACCTCAGGCATCGATTATATGTTCACATGGCACGGCAATGCCGACCTTATTGTGGCGATCATCAAGCTTTTCGAGGATATCAAGAATGCCGACAATGACATTCTTGAAGTCGGAGTGCAGGCGATTCTGCTTGTCGAGGACTCGGTGAGATACTATTCGACCTACCTGCCTGAGCTTTACAAGATGCTCATCAAGCAGAGTGCTGAGTTCCTGAAGGAAACGCTGAATATACAGCAGAAGAAATTGCGTAAGCGTTCGCGTCCGAAGATTCTCCTTGCTACTAATCTTGATGACGCGATGGCTTTGTATTCAAAGTATAAAGACAATCTCCTCGGAGTGATTTCCGACGTGGGATTCACTGTACATAAGGGAGACAAGGCTGAGGACGAGAAACTGGATGCTGGTATCGATCTCGTGAAGCATATCAGGGAAGACAACCCTACAATGCCTATCCTTCTTCAGACTTCTCAGGATAGCATATCCGTTGAAGCTGAGCAACTTGGAGTGGGTTTCTTAAGGAAGTACTCTAAGACGCTCATGCTCCAGCTTTCAGACTATATCCGAGACGAATTCGGTTTCGGAGACTTCGTTTTCAGAGATGCTAACCGCAGGGAATACGGTAGCGCTTCCAACCTCAAGGAACTTGAGTATATGATGAGAAATGTTCCGGATGATGTGCTGCTCTACAATACATCAAAGGACATGTTCTCAAAGTGGTTCCTTGCACGAGGACTCTTTACCCTCGGTGCGAAATTCAAGGACGCAAAACTCACCCACTTCGAGACTGTAGATGCAATGCGCGACTACATCTCACAGCAGATCCACGACTTCCACGCTTTGATGGGTCGCGGTGTGATAGCTCATTTCGATACTGAGGCATACGGCAGACATATCTGGTTTGCGCGTATGGGCGAAGGTTCTCTTGGAGGCAAGGCGCGAGGACTGGCATTCCTTAACAGCATGGTCTACAAACATAAGCTTGCCGACAAATATGAGAATGTCAAGATCTCGATACCGAGAACTGTAGTTATCGCGACAGATTATTTCGACCAGTTCATTCTTGAGAATGACCTTCAGTATGTGATTGATTCTGATGTCACTGATGAGGAAATTCTCTCGGAGTTTGTTGCCGCACGTCTTCCTGAGAAGCTCGTAGAGCAGCTCAGAGAGTATGTGAAGACGGCGCGCTCCCCTTTTGCGGTACGTTCAAGCTCAAAGCTCGAGGACAGCAGTTACCAGCCGTTTGCCGGCGTATATTCTACATATATGGTTCCGCTTGTCGAGAACAAGGACCAGATGCTCCGTATGCTCGGAAAGGCCATCAAGAGCGTCTATGCTTCGGTTTTCTATGCCGGAAGCCGTACATATATCCAGACTACAGGTAATCTTCTCAGTGAGGAGAAGATGGCTGTGGTGGTACAGAGCATATGCGGATCGGAGCACGACGGACTTTATTATCCGATGATGTCCGGTGTTGCGAGATCGGTGAATTTCTATCCTATCGGCAATGAGAAGCCTGAGGACGGTATTGTGAACCTTGCATTCGGTCTAGGAAAGACAGTGGTCGACGGAGGAAACACATTACGTTTCAGTCCTAAGTTCCCTAAGAAGATACTTCAGCTCTCCGACCCTAAACTTGCCCTCAGAGATACTCAGAAGCAATTGTTCGCTCTTGATATGAGGGCCGGGTCGTTCAAGATTTCTCGTAACGAAGGTGTCAATCTTGCGAATCCGATGGTTGCAGAGGTGCTTCCGTCGTTTCCGCATCCAGAACTTGTCGCATCGACATTCAGTATCGAGAATAACCGTATGGTACCGGGCATTTCAGCGACAGGTCCTCGTGTGATATCGTTCGATTCTATCCTTAAGTACGGACGCTACCCTGTCGCACAGATTCTGACAGATGTGATGCAGATATGCCGAGAGGCCATGATGTGTGATATAGAGATCGAGTTCGCTGCAGATATCAAGAATAGAAAGAACGGACAGGAACTTGTGATAAAACTCCTCCAGGTGCGTCCAGTGGCAGAATTCGGCGATGAGAAGGGAATGTCGATAGAGAAGGCTGAAGAGATGATCTCAAATAAACTCGTGACATCGACAAAGGCTCTAGGTTCGGGTTTCTTCGATGGAATGGCATATATCATATCTGTGCCGTCAAAGACATTCGACAGCGCAAGGACAAGAGAGATGGCTTCAGAGATTGCAGAGCTTAACAACAGACTCAAGGAAGAAGGCGCTTCATATCTGCTGGTAGGTCCGGGACGTTGGGGATCATCAGATCCATGGTTGGGAATCCCGGTTGTATGGAGCGATATTTCCGAGGCAAAGATGATCGTGGAGACCGCGATTCCTGGTTATAGAATCGAACCAAGTCAGGGCACTCACTTCTTCCAGAACATCACATCTCTTGGTGTCGGTTATCTTACAATTGACACAGTCTATGGAGACGGAACAGTGGATGAAGAAGCCTTTGCAGGCCTTGAATGTATCCATGACGGTCAGTTTGTGAAGCTTTACAAGGCTCCTGAAGGTCTTTCGGGCTTTATTGACAGACAATCTAATAAGTCTATTATCGGATACTGATAAATGTCTATAAATTAATGAGGGAAACAAATATGTTAATAGCTATAACATTTTTGTTTCCCTTGTATTTCGCCCTAAATCGTGTTATTCAAGGGTGATTATTGTGCCGTCGAAGCCAGAAACTGTCACATCAAGGGATACTCCCGGATATAGAGTTTCAGTCTCCTTGATCTCCATCCATTCGAATGCGTGTCCGGGAATCTTGATCTTCATGTTTGCCGGCATCGGCGAGAAATTAACTACAACAAGGACTGTGTGATTCCCGTAGTCGCGAAGAAAAGCGAAGTGCCTATCCTTGTTGAATCCGTTCGAACTGTAGTTGCAGTAGTTCAGGTCGTAGGTAGTTCCTTTGGTGATAGCTTCGTTCCCGGATGCTGTGCGGAGAGCATCGGCAAACCTTACGAATACCTTCGCCTCTTCACGTGTCATGCCTGCCTTCACAAGTTTGTCTACATTCAGGGTTGTGTATGTGCCTTTGTGTATGATCTTTCTGAGCCTCTGCACAGAAGCGATGCTCCACCAGTCGAAGATGGTGCTACGTCCGTCTCTTCCGCTGAATCCTTCCTTATCCATTCCCCTCTCGCCTACTTCCTCTCCGAAGTACACCATGAACGGTGCTGTGTTCAAGAAAAGTGATGTGTAGAGTGCTGCATTTGTCTTAAGCGGATCCTTGCCGAAGAAGTCTGAACCGAAGCGCTGCTCATCGTGGTTTTCAAGAAAGTTGAGCATGTACGGCTGAAGATCGCCGAGGAACTGCCAGTTTCTGGTGATTCCGATGGCTGACTGCCAGAGTTCCACAGGCATGCCGTTGTCGCTAGTGTTCTTCTCTACAATTGCCCTCAGAGTGTCGTAGAGACCGGATTTGTCATAGAGATAGTCGAAGCCGACGTTTCTGATGTACTCTGAGTAAAGGTCCTTCTTGTACACTTCGGCAACGAAGATGAGGGAAGGATATTCCTTCTTTACGGTCTCGATCATCCATTTGAAGAACTGCGGCGGCACAAGTTCCACCATGTCACATCTGAATCCATCCACGCCTTTTGCAGCCCAGAATCTGATGATGTCGAGCATCTTGTCCCATGTTGGAGTATGCCAGTCGCAATAGTTTATCTTCACTGTCTCGAACCAGTCGTTGATGCCTGGACGTGAGCTGTAGCAGTTGTTTCCAGTCGCCATTGCCGGGAATTCAGCATACGGCTCCATTCCTTCCGGACATGGGGTAGGAAGCGTGAGGTGTTCCCCTGGATAATATATAAAGTCGTTAGACTCTGTCCAATGAATGTTCTTGTCGTCTTCTGCGCCGAGGACAGGATGTCCTGGAGTCGGGTCTATCTTGCCGTAATCCCTTGATACATGGTTCGGTACGAAGTCGATGAGCACCTTGAGGCCTTTGGCATGGGTCCTTTCAAGCAATGCCTCGAATTCCGCCATTCTTTCGTCAGGATTGTCAGCGAGATATGCGTTTACGTCGTAATAGTCGCAGATTGCATATGGGGAACCGGCGTTTCCCTTTACGAACTGAGGGTGTGAAGCGCTACATCCCTGTTCCGAAGCCTGAGTCGAGTGACGGATTACGCCAGTGTACCAGATATGGCTGCAACCGAGCCATTTGAAGTAGTCGAGACAGGCGTCGTCAATATCGGAGAACTTGCCGGTGCCGTTTTCAGCAAGGGTGCCGTTTTCTTTATGATCGGTATAGTCGTTGCCCCAAAGTCTTGGGAGAACCTGGTATATTATCGGTTTGTTCATAGTGTCATTCTGAATTTCGGAGTGCGAATATACAATAAATAAAGTGCCTCCACAAATGATTTATAAGGCAAATGGCTTATCTTTGCCACTTCTTGTACAACGTATTTCTATTTTGAAACGCATTCTTGACATATTTCTGATTGTATGCATTCTTTTCGCATGTACATGCGTTGAGTCTGCAGCAAAAGTGTCATATAATGCCTTCGGTGTCAATGTGAGGCCCTCGTATGTAATGCCCACCCACGGTTTCTACCGAGGTTGGAATCCCCAAGGGAAACAGATTCCTGCTGCTGCGAGCTTAGATATCCAGTTTGGGCTTGGCGGAAACGGAAGAGGTGTATATCAAGGAGTCGGTGTCGCTATGCATTCCTTCTTTGCACACGACCTTATTGGAACTCCTGTGAGCATATATGTTTATCAGGGTGCTCCATTGGCGGCCCTCGGAAATAGACTCACTCTTGGATATGAATGGAACCTCGGCATTTCCTCAGGATGGAAGTACAACGAAGGGTTCATAGTCTCCCCTCTTAACGTATACATCAACGTTGCAGCGCTTTTCAATTGGAAGGTTAATCCATATTTGGATATCGTCTTCGGACCGGAATATACGCATTTCTCTAACGGCGACACGAAGTTCCCGAACTCAGGAGCCAATACGATCAATTTCAGGTTGGGAGCAAAGAGACATATTGCTCCGTCGAATAAGACGGAAATCGTAAAGGTGTTCGCCGGAGACCTTGATAATGAGATATTTGCGGATAGGATGATGTACGACCTGTCAATTCTCGGAGGCTTCAGGGCCGACCGTACGGTGAACGGCTCAAAGCTTTACATCTTCAATAATGCCTTCCCTGTGGTCAGTGTAAATTTCAATCCTTTGTATAGCTTCAATTCGCACCTTGCTGCAGGTCCTTCACTTGATCTGATATATGATCGAAGCGCAAACCTTAACGTTTGGGAGAAAGAGGACGGTACCGTCGGTTATGAATACCCAAGGGCCTTGGCACAGACCGGAATCGGTCTTTCTGCACGCGCCGAGCTCAGAATGCCTGTATTTGCTGTAAATATAGGAATCGGGTACGGAACTTCCTTGGAAGACCATACCCGATATGATAATGATGACCTGCGGGGGCTGTACGGTGTCTTTAATCTCAAGACTTTTGTTTCGGACAGGATGTTTCTTAACGTTGGTTATCGTCTGAAGTCAGTCCTCTATTCGCACAACCTTCTTTTCGGTCTTGGCTTGTGCCTTTAGCCTATTTCGCGTCCATTGCCTGGCAAGCTGTGATGGCTACCATCTTGTAGATGTCATCTACTGAGCAACCGCGGCTGAGGTCGTTCACCGGACGAGCGATACCCTGGAGGATAGGTCCGATAGCATCAGCGTTTCCGAGTCTCTGAACGAGCTTGTAAGCGATGTTACCAACCTCGAGGCAAGGGAATACGAGAACGTTTGCATGACCTGCGATTTCTGAGCCCGGAGCCTTCTTCTGACCTACAGAAGCCACGAGAGCAGCATCTGCCTGAAGTTCACCCTCTACCTTGAGAGCAGGATCGAGTTCCTTTGCAAGTTTTGTAGCCTCTACAACCTTGTCTACAACCTCGTGCTTTGCTGAACCCTTTGTCGAGAATGAAAGCATTGCAACCTTAGGATCTGCGAAACCTGCCACGCTCTTTGCTGTCTGTGCTGTACAAACCGCGATCTGAGCAAGCTGAGCTGCATCAGGCATAGGGGTTACGGCAACGTCACCTACTACGAGCACGCCATTCTCGCCGTATTCAGGAGTCTGAGTGATCATGAGCATTGCACCGCTGACGCAAGTGATGCCGGGAGCACATTTGATGATCTGGAGTGCAGGACGAAGAGTCTCGCCTGTAGTCGAGAGGGCACCGCTGATCTGACCGTCTGCGTCTCCGCTCTTGATGATGAGGCAACCGAAGTAAAGCGGATCGAGAACGAGCTGAGCCGCCTTCTCAGGAGTCATACCCTTGCTCTTGCGGAGTTCGTAAAGGAGATTTGCGTATTCTGCAGTCTTCTCGCTTGTTGCAGGGTCGATGATTGTTGCCTTGCCGATATTCTTGAGACCGAGTTTGTCTGCAAGAGCGAAGATCTCGTCAGGGTTACCGATGAGAATGATGTCAGCGATATCATCAGCCAAAGACTTGTCGGCTGCGGTGAGAGTACGCTCTTCGAGTGACTCAGGAAGCACTATGCGCTGTTTGTTTGACTTTGCGCGTGCAATGATGCTTTCGATTAATGTCATAATATTGTTTTATTTATATGTTTTTCACAATTCGTGTGCAAATTTAATCAAATTGAGTGATTACGCCAATCTGAGAGCGAATTTCATCAATAACTTCCATAGTGGCGAGAGATATCTCCCATGTGTTCACGTCAGACTGCTTCCTGCCCTCATTCACAAGGTCTATAAACTCCTTGATTTCATAGTAATACGGGCTCTTTTCAAGAGGATGTCCTATCTGTCTGCGAGGGTTTTCCTCTGTTGCGACACGAGGGATATATTCCAGCGATGTCGGAATATGTATCTGGTTCATGACGAGATTACCCTCTTCGCCTTCGATTTCTGTCGGAAGGAATGAATTTGCGATCTTCGAGAAAAGAACTGTGGCGTCCATGGCTTCATATTTGAAATTGGCGCAGCCTTGTCCGTCTACGCCTGTGTGAAGCAGGACTCCCTGTGCTTCCACCTTCTGAGGTTTTCCGAAAAGGGCAATCATCGGGTAGATTGTGTAGATTCCGATATCCATGACCGATCCGTTCGAGAGCTCTGCCTTGAAAGCATTGAGCACGATGCCCTCCTTGAATCTGTCATATCTCGACGAGTATTGGCAGAAACTTGCGAAGTAGCGTCTCAATGTACCGAGTGAGGCAAGATTAGCCTTAAGAAGTTGGAAGTTTGGATTCAGTGTTGAAATCATTGCTTCCATCAGAGTCACATTGTTAGCCTTTGCCACTTCAATCATCGCTTTAACTTGTTCCGCATTTGCGGCAAACGGTTTTTCGCATAATACATGCTTGCCTTTGTTCATGCAGATCATTGCCTGCTCCGCATGGCAGGAATTCGGGGTGGCGATATAGACTGCGTCAATGCAGTCGCTGGATGCCATCTCCTCGAGAGATGTGAATGTGTACGGTATGTTGTATTTTGCTGCGAAGGCTTCCGCCTTTTCATGGGTTCTTGAACATACTGCAGCGACCTCGAATCTGTCGTCCTGCAATCCCCCTTTTATTACTGTGTCGGTAATGACATTTGTGCCGACAACTCCGAATCTGACCTTTCTGTTTAGCATATCTGTACTATGATGACGTATCATGCAAATATAACTATTTCTCCCGCAAAAACCCTATCTTTGTGCCTATGAAAATCCTCTGGTTAGATATAAACAGTTCATATTCTCATTCTTCAGTGGCTCTTCCGGCAATTCATGCTCAGGTAAGTGACCGTACGGAATGGGAATGGGTCGTTGTGCGTGGTACAATCAATGACAATCCGGGATCGTTGGCTGCTGCAGTGGCAGAACATAGACCTGATGTCATTGCTGCAACATTCTGGCTCTTTACTCATCAGATGCAGCTGGAGGTCCTTTCAAGGGCTGTTCAGCTCGTGGATGGAGTGAAGGTCCTCTGCGGCGGACCTGAATTTCTTGGTGATAACGAGGATTTTCTCCGCAGAAACAGCTTTGTGACAGCGGTTGTACGTGGCGAAGGTGAAGAGGCTTTACCGGCGTTGCTTGAAGCGGTCGATAACCCTTCACAGTGGCATTCGATAGATGGTATATGCTGGATCTCGGCAGATGGGGCATATAACGACAGAGGCATTGCTAGAGTCGCTGATTTCGCTTCTCTGCGCTATCCTGAAGAAAGCCATTTCTTCAAATGGGATAAGCCATTCGTGCAGTTGGAGACTACCAGAGGCTGTTTCAATACCTGTGCGTTCTGCGTGAGCGGCGGTGAGAAACCGGTGAGATATCAGACAATAGAACAGGTTGCGGCAAGGCTTGAGAACATATGCGCTCACGGCATCAAGGATATAAGAGTCCTTGACAGGACTTTCAATTATGACAATTCACGTGCATGCAGAATGCTTGATCTCTTCCGGATGTATGAAGGTAGGATGAGGTTCCATCTGGAGATCCACCCCTCCCTCATTTCCGAAGAACTGAAGGCAAAGCTTACTGCATTGCCGAAGGGACTGCTGCATCTTGAAGCCGGAATCCAGAGCCTTGACAGCGTGGTTCTGACTGAAAGCGGCCGTAAGGGAAGTCTTGATTCATCCTTGAAAGGTTTGGAATACCTTTGTTCTTCAGACAATGTCGAGACGCATGCCGACCTTATTGCCGGCCTTCCGTCATATACACTTGAGATGCTCTGTGCAGATATTGCAAAGCTTGTGGATATTGGTGTAGATGAACTTCAGGTG
The DNA here is from genome assembly GCA_045120635.1 of Candidatus Cryptobacteroides sp. Lineage (GTDB taxonomy): Bacteria > Bacteroidota > Bacteroidia > Bacteroidales > UBA932 > Cryptobacteroides. The sequence goes on along the minus strand of JBGVEY010000001.1, from coordinate 6,769 downwards.
GAGTCTCTTAAAGTATTGCCTGGTACACAGATGCGTATCCGCGCGAATGAACTTGGATTGAAGTATTCCCCTCTTCCACCGTATGAGATCCTTCAGACTCCCGCCATATCTCCTGCAGAGATCAGAACTGCAATGAAGGTGTCCAGAATGCTGGATTTCTACTATAATGCGCGCGCATGGCAGGCTGTTGCAAGGAAACTTATATCAGGCAATCATGCTTTCTTAATGGATTTCACTGCGTATCTCGACAGCATAATGGTCCTTGACTCCCCTCTCAGTTTTGAAAGACGCGGAGTCGTTCTCTATGAATACTGCAGGGCCAATTATCCTGAAATGCTTGTACACGTGTCTGTCGCGTGGATTGAAGCGGGATGTTCGCTCAAGAAAGAGCCGGCAGGAGATATCGCGAAAGTAAAGAATCTTGATGCATATCTTGCTGAGAATAATCTTGATCTGTCGGTGTGTTATGGAAGTGCCGAGGCTTCGCATCGCTATTATCTTCTCACTTCCGGATCTTGCCGTATCCTTTTCGGATATGATTCCGGACTTCATCAACCTGCTCCTGTGTTCAAGGCAGAACTTATCTGAAAAGCAATGTAAATACAGTTCCCTTGTCATCGCTTCGTGTGAGAGTGATGGAACCGTTGTGCAGGCGCATGATCTGTCTGGAGAGGCTTAGTCCTATGCCTGTACCCTCCTGTTTCGTTGTGTAGAAAGGAACGAATATCTCCTCCTGGCTTTCCCGGCTTATAGGATATCCGTCGTTGAAAACGCTGATGATTGTCTGCTCTGACATTGTGATTTCTGCAGTTATCACGATATTGCGGGCTTCGGCCTGGACTGCATTTTTGATTAGATTTATCAGAATCTGTGTAATCTGACCTTCGTCAGCATATAGAAGCACATCTTCTGATTTCTCTATATATGAGCAGGTTACGCCGGAATTTAGGGTCACTTCCCGTGTGAGGCTGATTACCCTCTCTGCCAATTCCCTGAAGTGGAAGGCTCTCTTGACAGGCGGTGCAATACGTGTCAGATTTCTGTAGGACTCTACAAACCTGATAAGACTCTTTGATGACTGCGATATTGTGCCGAGACCGTTTCTTACATCTTCGTTCACATCGTCGAATTCGAGAAGGGTTTCACTGAGAGACCATATCGGAGTAACTGTGTTCATGATCTCATGAGTAAGCACTCTGATGAGTTTGGTCCACGACTGCTGTTCGTTTTCGTCGATTTCACTGCTGATGTCGTTGAATGCTATGATTTTTACACGAGATTTTCCGATTGTTGCTTCTGACGCTGTTAGGGAGATGGTTATCTTGCCTCTTTCATTGTAGAAGCTTGTCCTCTGCTCCATACCTTCGGAAATGCTCTGGAATGCCTCATATAGAGATTCGCTGACAGGGCGCAGCTGACGTATGTTGCCGAATGTAGAAATTCCAAGCAGGACAAGTGCCGTGTTGTTGCAATAGTTGACATGTCCCTTTTCTTCGACTACCACCACTCCTGTCCTGACATGGTCAAGCATTATTCCGAAATATTTCTCCTGTTCAGCTATCTCATGTCTTTCCTTGTCAAAAATGTTTTTCAGACGGTTCAGGGTCTTGTTGTACCTGCGTCCGAACAGTCTGCTTTCTTCAAAACGGAAATTCAACTCCTTATCCTCCAAGGCATCAAGCATATAGTCTGCCTTACGGCGCATCCGTCGTGAGGTGAGCAATGACGTACATGCGGCAGTCAGAACGCCTGTCGTGATTATAGCAGTTATGAGGATGGTAGCTGTCACTTTAATGGCTGATCGTGTTTATATGTTATATTTCTTCAGTTTTGCATAAAGAGTCGGACGGCTTATTTCCAGCGACTTGGCCACCATGGAAAGATTGCCACCAAACCGTGCCATAGCAGCTCGGATAGCCTTTTCTTCTGTTTCTTCCAGAGTGTCCGTACCCGATACTTCTGCAGGTCCGGAAACTCTTGCAGGGACAATCTCTATATCAGCAGCAGTCAGCAACTCGTTCTCAGACAGGATGACGGCCTTCTCTATACAGTTGGATAGTTCTCGTATATTGCCGCTCCAGAAATGACTTTTGAGGCGTTCTGTCGCCTCGGCAGACAAGCCTTTGACATTACGTCTGTATCTCTCTGCAAACTTGGCGATGAACATCTCTGCCAACGGTCCGATCTCGTCTGTTCTTTCCCTAAGGGCAGGGAGATGGAGTTCGAATGTGTTGATTCTATAATATAGGTCCTGACGGAATCTGCCGTTTGCTACCATCTGCTTCAAATCCTTGTTTGTAGCACATATGAGCCTGATATCCACTGGTATAGCTTTATCATCTCCTACCCTCGTGATGCATCTGTTCTGGAGAGCCCGCAGAAGTTTTGCCTGCAGATGAGGCGGAATGTTTCCGATCTCATCAAGGAAGAGAGTGCCGCCGTTGGCCTGTTCGAGCTTACCGACGTGGTCAATATGTGCATCTGTAAAGGCTCCCTTGACATGACCGAAGAGTTCACTCTCGAAAAGAGTCTCGGTGATAGCACCTGCATCCACGCATACCATAGGCCTCAGTGATCTGTCAGACATCCTGTGTATCTCACCCGCCAGAACATCCTTTCCTGTACCGTTCTCACCGGTAATGAGCACTGTGGCGTCTGTAGCGGCGATTTTCTCTACTGTCTGCCTTATGCCGGTCATTGCAGGCCCCTTGCCCCAGAACATCTTGATGGATGAAGGAGCTGCCGTTGCCTTTGCTTTCTTGTGCGTCCTGTCGTATGCTGCCTTCAATGTCTCCACCAGCTTGTCATTTTCCCATGGCTTTACGATGAAATCTGCTGCCCCTCGTTTCATGCCCTCGACTGCCAACGCGATGTCTGCATATGCGGTAAAGAGCACGACCTCAGTCTCAGGAGTACGCTTCTTGATCTCTGAAAGCCAGTAGAGACCTTCGTTACCGGTATTGATGTCGGTATGGAAGTTCATGTCAAGCAGCACGACATCCGGTCGGAAGTCTGCCATCCTGGTTACCAGTTCCTTCGGAGACGAAATCAGCTCTACATGCGAAAAATGCAGCGGCAAGAGCAGCTTGAGTGCCGCTCTGATGCCGCTGTTATCATCCACAACCAGTATTTTAGCTTTGCATTTTGCCATACTGTCTGTTACCTTCAGAATTGATTACGTAAATTTATGAAATTATTTCATTATAACGCTTCTGTAAGTGATTTTTTCAAGACAGAGTGGTTTCGGAAATCATTGCGCAGACTATATGATCCGTCTCTCTTTACGAGAACATAAGATGGGATGCCGTCTATATTGAAGTCCTTCTCTGTCAGCTGATCCCATTCTTTCTCAGACAGTCTGTAATGAAGTCCCTTGATGTCAGGAATCATCTTGAGATATGTTTCCATAGGAGATGTTTCATTAGCGAGATATATCCATACGATGTCTTCGCTGGCAAGTTCAGTGCTTTTAAGAGGTTCATTCAACTTGAGGGCATTACGGCATGGACCGCACCATGTGTTCCAGAAATCCACCAGAACTACCTTTCCTTTATGAGGGGCAATTATTGCTTTGAACAGTTGCTCTAAAGGTACGTCAGGAGTCTGCTGGATCTTGTCTTGATTTGCTTTGATCAGTTCAATTGCCTTAGCATTGATCTCTTCGCACATATTTGCGTAGAATGGTTCATCCCATGTCTTCATCTGTGCCAATGTCTCCTGAGAGAGCTTTCCGCTCATAGCATCCTCCACTGCCTGGTATGCAGTCATCCATATTTCTCCGAGTTTCTTATCTGCAGCACCAAGGAAACTGCTGTTATTTGCCATTAGAAGTGTAGGGTCGTTAAGGTCAAACAGGTCAGTAATCCTCTTCATCTGGTCTTCTGCGATGGTTACAGGTTCATAGTCAATCGGAACATCCCACTTCAACCCATGAGCCCTTCTATAGGCTTGTTCAGTGAACATATTTGAGTAACTTGCTGCGATGATAGCTTCAAGCTTGAGGTCTGCTGCCCTGAGCCTTTTAGTCAGCGGATGAATGTCTGCTGCTTCGAGAAGTTCAGCTGCATCTTTGTATTCTGAGATAATCATGTCGGTATATTCCTCTGCACTCAGACTGCAGTCAGCAGAATCCGCTTCACCTGCATGTCTGACAGTGATTTCATTATACAATTCTCCGTATACCGGAAGATTGTTCATGCAATCGTACATACTTCCCTCAGAATACAGAGCCTTGACCTCTCTGACAGGTTTTGCTGTCTTGCGGACGCTTTCCGGAATATAGTCATTGCATGCCGGGTCACACCAAAGGTCGACTGTTTCGCCGGGAGCGACACGGAAACTGCCAAGATACAATCCAGGGATATTCACTACTCCTCGACATGTGCCGTACTGTCTGAAAGTGATGCTGCCGGTTCCGGTTTCGGGGTTAAAGTCGACCTTATGCTCCGAACGGTCTCCGAACATAGGATTTATATTAACCTTCAGATCGTCTCCATATGACGGTTTATATCCGAGGACGTGAATGTTCAAGGTTGTCTCATCGATATCGTACACAAATTCCGGTACTTCACACACCTTCTCAGATGTGGTCCTGATGTGTTTAGGCAGTCCTTTTCTGTATGCATCAGCCGGTCTTCCTGTAAGGTCGATATCGTACAACCTCCATGCTGTGTCCTCATGTCCTTCAATCATGTCAAATGACTTGGTGTTCAGAGGCAGTGGAGCGAAGTTCAGCACAAATAATGAGTCTCCGTCCTCCGGCATGGCAAGTTTTTTATTGATTACGATTCCCTCTGCCCCGGTCATGTCATATCTGATGCCATCTGCCATAAGATGGGTTTTAGGATCCACTCTTATCCACCAACCGGGACGATGATAACCCCTGATATGAAGTCTTGTCACGCTGTCGGTAAGTTCAGCCTTTTCAATGATGATGCTGTTGGTGGTCGATGCTCCGACTATAGGAAAATCAACAGAACGGGGCTTGTTGCCGCATCCGGTCATCACAAACGAGATGATCGTGCAAAATAGAATCAAGTTTCTTTTCATGTCGTATATGGTTTATCAGCACATTGCTAACCAGTCTTGTGCCAGTATCGATAAGCGGTTGATTAGTAAAGGAATATGATTTACTTCTGCAGTTGGACTGTAAAGAATATTTACACAAATGTAAAGCTGTAGGACTATTCCTTCTTCAGCGCATCAGCGGGGTTCACACGCATCAGATGTACGGCCTGCAGGAGGACTGCAACAAGAGTCACCACAAAAATTATTACTGATGCAGTAAGATAGATCAGAATGGAGTTGTTAATTCTGACAACGTATCCTTCCAGCCAATGGTGGATATAGATATATGCTGCCGGAATACCTATGACGGCGCCGAGCAATGCTGGATATACAAAGCCCCATATTGTTTTACTGAAGATTTTCCAGGTAGAAATACCCAGGACTTTCTGTATAGCAACATCATGAGTATGCAGGAGCGAGTAGTAGCTGCTCATTGCAACCAATGCCATTATAATCAGGAGAATACATAGGATTGAGAATCCACATAAAATTATGCATGAGTTTCTTTCACTGGTAAAGCTGTCCTTGACTATATCATCTAATACGCTTACGTCATCCGATCTGAAGAATCTGTCTTCCATAGCGTCAGTGAAGGTTTCAAGAATCATCTTTTTAGCTTCATACACATCCCCGGTCACTTCTACAAGCAATCTTCCAATTCTTCTTTCTTTAATTGAAATGCAAGTTACGCCATCCAGGACTGTTACGGCATTACCGAATTTGAAATCACTTACAACACCGGCGTAATCATGTTTCACCATCTCTATATCGACTCCGTTACTTCTGTACATTGACTCAATAGCCTCATAACTGCTCTTGGTAATGTAGGTATCTTCATCGTTATCATATGTCTCAAGTATATCTATGCCGAGTAATGATAATGCCTCGCTGTCGCATTCCAATTCATGAGCGGGAATATTTGTATCACCGTTGCCAAGTCCCAATGACATTCTTGCATGAAAATATGAAACAGGACTTCCACTATACCTCGCGACCTTGCTTACACATGGCAATGTCTGTAAAATATTGTATAGATCAACGTCATCATAGTAATCCCCTACTTCTATCAGGTTCTCTGTCCTGTAGCCTAAAGGTTCATTGGCCATCTTATTTATCTGCAGCTGCATTGCCAATGAAATAGAGACAATCACAATACATATTCCGGACTGGATGCCGATGAAGACTCTACCCAGAATCATTTTGTCTTTTCTGCGGCTTTCGCCTTTCAGAACCTCGGCAGGCCTTATGCGGGCCATACCGAATGCCGGAATTGCAGCAGCAAATACTGAGCAGACAATAATGACAATCAAACTCCAGATGAATTCCAAGCTCCTGCTGAACACCTTTACGTCGCTGCTTAAAAGCAATGACACGTGTTTTTCTAAACCAACCGCGATCAGTACGCCTATCGCAAATGAAACACTGGTAAGCAATAAGGATTCTGCTATCAGACGCATTGTTATTCTCTTGCCGGACGTGCCCAGAATCATTTTTGTTGCCATTTCCTTGATCCTGAATCTCGAAAAGGCAAATGACAGGAAGATATAGTTCAATAATGAAAATCATTGCTGTCCGGTAAAAGTTCCGGACGATTATTATAAAGTTTAACAATTAAAACAAACTTGGTTCGGTAGAACCATCAAGTTCATTGACAATATTGTAGTTAGGTTTTGCAAAGAGGTCTTTAAGGTTGGTAGTATCT